>JAQWTJ010000040.1 GCA_029242765.1 Flavobacteriales bacterium
CATCACCAACACAGACTCCGGGACCATCACCAACTCCGCAGACATCATCAACTACATGACCATCGACAACTCCGGGACCATCACCAACACAGACTCCGGGACCATCACCAACAACTACGGGACCATCACCAACTCCGGGACCATCACCAACTCCGGGACCATCAGCGGAAATCCGGTTATCGAGGAGTGATAGTGCAGACGCAGTCAGTAGTTTTTATCGTCAAATGAATGGGAAGGCTGCTTTGACGGAAAAAAACGAACCGCCCCATTGAACCCTGCGATTGAGCTAATGGCCAGTAATATCAAGTCTTTCAAAGGGGCAAAAAAAAGACAAGCCTCAAAAAATCGAGACTTGTCCAGTTTGGCTCCCCCACCTTGACTCGAACCAGGGACCTACTGATTAACAGTCAGTCGCTCTAACCAGCTGAGCTATGGGGGAATAGTTCCGAACTCATGGGTTTAATGCCGATGCTGTTGCGTCGACGACCGTGAAACGGACGGCGAAGATACAACCTACATCATAGATTCACAACGTACTTTTGCAGCTGAATCAGCACAAACTGTAGCGCCATGCCTTTGCACGGAGACTCCATTTTAGCCGTAGGAACGGTGGCCTTTGACACCATTCGAACCCCCTTTGGCGTACGCGAGCGTGTTGTGGGTGGCGCCGGCACTTATGCCGGCTGGGCTGCAAGCCGAATTTCGGGAAGTGTTGGCCTGGTTTCAGTGATTGGAGAGGATTTCCCGCAAAGTGAGCTGGAGCAGATGCAAGCGGCCGGTATGGATTTATCTGGGGTGGAGCTGCGCCAAGGAGAAAAGAGCTTTTTTTGGTCCGGAGCCTACCACATGGATTTAAACACCCGCGACACGTTGGCGACGGAGTTGAATGTGTTGGCAGATTTCAAGCCTGTTGTGCCGGAGAAATGGCGCAATGCAAAGTGGCTGTTGCTAGGGAACATTGACCCGGTGCTCCAGCTGAGCGTGCTTGACCAAATGGAGGAGCGCCCGCAATTGACGGTATTGGACACGATGAATTACTGGATGGAGAGCGCCATGGATGGCCTGCTCGCTGTGATTTCGCGTGTCGATGTGGTGTCAATCAATGACGACGAGGCGCGTCAACTTTCCGGCCAGCACTCGCTTGTTCGGGCGGCCAAACACATCCTATCCATGGGCCCTAAATACGCGATTATAAAGAAGGGTGAGCACGGCGCGTTGTTGTTTCAGAACAATGCAAACGGAGCACTCGAGTTCTTTTATGCCCCAGCCTTACCGCTAGAAGAGGTGGTGGACCCCACCGGCGCTGGAGACACGTTTGCCGGGGGATTTCTAGGCCACATTGCTCGTTGCGGCACGACCGATTTTGACACACTTAAGCAAGCCGTTGTGGTGGGCAGTGCCCTTGCCTCGTTCACATGTGAGGCTTTCGGGGCGGAGCGTATTCGCACCGTGTCCGAAGAGGAGCTGTTGGAGCGCGTTGACACATTCCGCACGCTTGTGGATTTCACCCCCATTGCCGCGGTCGCCATTTGAACCGCCACCGATTAGGGTGAAGCGGGGCGTTGGTTCCCTTCGAAAGAGATGCGCTCGGCGGGATCGAGAACCTGACCGTTTTCCCACAGCTCGAAATGCAAATGAGGCCCGCTGCTGTGGTCGCCGGTATTGCCAATAATTCCGATGATCTCGCCCACTGATACGACGTCGCCCGTGGACTTGTTCAATCGGCTGTTGTGTTGATAGATGGAGACCAATCCGAAGGCGTGTTGCAACACCAATGTGTTCCCGCCTAAAGCCGTGTAGCCCGCGAGCAACACAACCCCAGGGGCTACGGCGTGCACCCCAGACCCCGCAGGAGCCACAAGGTCTACACCCAAGTGCCCGCCCGCTAAATCAAAAGCGGCCGACACGGTGCCCAGCAAGGGTGGCATCAGCAATTGTCCCGTTTCACCCGGAACCCCCTCAGCGCTTACCACAAAAGCATCTTCAGCCTGTATGCGTTGGCGCATAGCATCCAAGGCGTCGGTACTCAAAGAACTGTCGATAGAAACGGTGTCGATAGACACAGAGGGGTCAAAGGGCGCGGAACCGACGATTTCTCCGCGAAAGATTGCGTTGAGGTGAGCGAGATACTGTTCTTGGAGGTCGAGGCGATGCTGCAAGGAGTCCGCAAGCAAAAAAGTTTCAACGGTTTGCTGCCGGTAGTCATCCGAAACGTAGCCCGGGACAACATATGCGCGCAGGGGCGTGAGGGCAAACAACACATATGAGAAAACCATTAATAGAAATCCCGCAACGCCAGCCAAACCAATCACTTGAAAGGGTGTGAGCATCAAGGCCCACTTCTCGTGGAAGGTGAGATCCTCTTGGAGAATCAGCCGAAACTTGCTGAACATGCCGCCCGTTTCTGATTTATTCTTATCGTTTTTCGCCATTGCCGCGCCAAATATCACACGTCTGCACATTTGTAGGGCTATTTAGAAGGGGATTTGAAATATTTTTGCGGTCGCATGGTTCTACAATGCCTATGAGCACGCCTTCCAATTTTCGTTTTATCGCTCTGCTGTTTGCGGGTTTGTTCCTCTACGGCTGCACCACACAGCGGGACGGAAGATTCTACCGCGCATACCACAATACGACCTCCCACTACAACGGTTTCTATTATGCCAGACTTGCTATGGAGGAGGCTGACGAAAAGCTGTTGGAGAACCGAGAAGAGGACTGGGACGAGGTGATTCCACTGTTCGTGTACGGAACAGAAGACGACGCCGACTTTATGTACCCGCTGATGGAGCGGGCCATTGAAAAGTGCTCTCGCGTTGTGGAGCGACACGCGATGACGCCAGGCTCACGGAGCAAAAAAGACTTTAAGCGCCCGAAGCTCAACCGGTGGATTGACGACAACTACACCATCATTGGAAAAGCTCATTTTCACAAAGGGGAACTTGGAAAGGCGGAGGAGGTCTTTAAATATTTGCAGCGCAAACACAAAGAGCCGGACAGCCAAGTTGCGGCGTTCACCTGGCTTGCGCGAACATATATGGCCCAGGAAAACGCCCCGAAAGCTAACGCAGCTTTGATTAAGGCTACGGGCGAGCGCGAAGCAGAGGATCAATTGCGTGCGGACGCCTTTTTAGTTCACGCAGAATTTTTACTCACCCAAGGCAATTTGGAGGAGGCGGTGAAGCGCATTGAGCGCGCCATACCGATGATTAAACCAAAGAAGGACCGGGCGCGACCCACCTTTGTTTTGGCCCAACTCAAGCAACGCATGCACCGCTCACAAGAGGCCACTGAGCTTTTTGATGATGTCGTACGTCTTCGTACGCCGTACGAGATGGAATTTCAAGCGCGCATTCAGCAAGCGATGGCTTTTGAACGCCGCGAGGGCAGCAGTGAAGGCATTCGCGAGGTGCTGTTTGATTTGCTTGAAGAGGACAAGAACGAGCCCTATTTCGATATGGTCTACTACGCGCTGGCCACCCTTGATCTAGAGGAGCGCAACCGTGATCAAGGCATGGACCACCTGAAAGAGGGGCTGGCCCTGGACTCGGAAAATCGCCGCACGCGCATGAAGAGTTTTTTACGTCTTGCAGACTTGC
Organism: Flavobacteriales bacterium; assembly: GCA_029242765.1. Classification (GTDB taxonomy): domain Bacteria; phylum Bacteroidota; class Bacteroidia; order Flavobacteriales_D; family Sanyastnellaceae; genus UBA8752. Next base: position 3,600 of record JAQWTJ010000040.1, read on the forward strand.
ACTTGGAAGACCGAGAATATGTACCTGCGCAGGCGTATTACGACAGCACCTTGTCGAATATGGAGGAGGACCATCCGCGATACGACCAGGTTCGGAACAACGCATTGAGCCTGACGGAACTGGTGGAGTATTTGACGGTGGTGTATGAAAAGGACAGCGTGCTGGAGCTTTGCGATCTTGATGAGACATCTCGACTGAATCGTATACGGGACATTTTGTATGATCTGCAGGAGGCGCTCGATGCGGAGGCCGAAGCAGCTGAATTGGCAGCAGAGCAAGAAATGCAGGACGCGCTGTCAGCAGGGGGGAGTGAGACGGCTTGGTGGCCATACAATCCTCGTTTGCGCCGGGCGGGCTATGACTTCTTTTATGACCGATGGGGCGACCGACCTTTGGAAGACAATTGGCGTAGAAGCAGTAAGATGGGCGGGGCCTTCGCTGATATTGAAGAGGCGGCCGAAGAAAACGTCACCGAGGACTGGGCCGAAACAGGGGGGGAGTTGCCCACAGAAGAGGAGCTGATGGCCTCCCTGCCATGTGACTCAGCGGGGCGTGCAGAAGCCGAGATCGCCATTGCTACAGCGATGTATCAGAGCGGCGTGGTTTACAAGGAAAAGTTGCAAGACTTGGAAAACGCCACAGAGACTTGGACGGACCTTGTGGCCCGCCTGGATGAGAGCGACGAACATCCGCTGGCACATTACCAACTGTTCCGCACGTATTTGTCTCGAGAGGAGAACGAAAATTATCAAAACCCGTTTTGCGAGACGTGCAATTCAAAATACTGGGGAGACCAAATTCTACTACGCTACCCGGATAGTGAGTGGGCGTTGATGGTTGAAAACCCGGACTTTGTCGACCTTGAAGAGCAGCGACGTATGGAGGAGTTGGCCGTCTATGAGGAGTATGTGCTGCGCTACTACAACAACAAGGACTACGAACAAATCGTGATCGAGGTGAAGACCCTGCTTGACAGTGTTCCAGACAACACTCAGGCTTGCAGGTACCTGTACCTGAAAGCGCAGTGCATCGGTTGGCTCGACGGGCGTGTTCACAGCCGGCAGAACTATATCGAGGCCCTGAAAGGGGTGATGGCCTCCTGTGATAGCACGGAACAGGCGGTTTCGGCTGCGACGATTCTTGCGGGCCTAGGTGAGGGGCCAATAGACCAGGGTAGAAAAGACGAAAACGGAAAGAAGGAGTCGCCGCTGGAGGAGGGCCCATTTGTGGACAACCCCGTGCTCGAGCACTACTTGGCTGTGATTATTCCAGTTGAAGGCCGCAACGCAGAAGAAGTCAAGGCCCAGCTTTCAGACTTCAGCCGACAGTACTTTGCTTCAGCAAAACTCCGGGTAACCTCAAACCTATTGAACCGCGAAAGTCAATTGGTCTTGATTAAACAATTTGCACGGAAAGACAAAGCGATGGACTTTTACAATGTTTTGACGAACAACAGGGAATCCATGATTGAGTTCAACACATCCGGGTATCAAGTGTTTGCAATTCACACCGAGAATTACGTAGAGCTATTCAAGGGCAAGGACATTGAGGGCTATATGCGCTTCTTCAACACCCACTACACAAAAAATTAACCCCCATGGCACGCAACGCACGCACCACAGAATACACCCCCGACGCCTCTATCAACCGCATAGTTGAAGGCACACGCATTGAGGGCGAGATCCAATGCGAAAGCAACATCCGCATCGACGGCGTTTTCGTCGGCACACTCCGTACGGCAGGCCGACTGGTTATCGGACCCAAGGGTTCGGTGCAAGGCCAAGTCAATTGTGAGGACTGTGAACTGGAAGGGCGCCTTGAAGGCGACATCACGGTTACGAAACTGCTGTCACTAAAGGCCAAAAGCCGCCTTGAGGGCGACGTGGCTTACGGTCAACTCTCAGTTGAGCCCGGCGCAGAGGTTGTAGGCACGTGTCGTTTGGTCACACCGAACACGTCAAGTGCGGCAAAAGCCAACACAAAGGCCCCAGCAACATCTTCTACGAAGAGTTCCAGCGGGCCAGCCCCGATGAAGGCGACCGCGTGAAGCGTCGCCGAGGACAAGCTTTCGTTCGATACTCTTCGATGGCCACTTCGATGGGGGTGACTATTGGACTGGGCGTGTGGCTCGGAATGAAACTGGATGAGCACTGGTCGCTCGAAACACCCTGGGCCACGATTACCGGAGCACTGCTCGGGGTGACGATTGCAACCTACCGGGTCATTCAATCTCTTACAAAGCTTTAATCACGCGTTGTGCGATGTCAGTAAAACTATCTTTCACAGCGATCAATGCTATTGCAGCCCTGATTTTGTGGGCTGTGCTGCAATTTTTGAACCCGCCGATTACCGAAGCAGTGCGCCCGTTTTTGCAGGGCGTCGTGGCGTTCTATTTGGTGGTGAATTTGGTATTGGCTAAGGCGCTTCGAATCAAACCGAACGACTCGAAAGGCAAGCAAGTTCGATCGGTCATGGTGGCCTCGTTGGCGAAAATGCTCCTTACACTCGGATTTATAGGGCTTTATCTTGTGATAATAGGTGAGGACCCGGTTGTTTTCGGAATAGCTGCATACCTTATATACGCTGTGTTTTCGGTACTCTTAACCGCGTCCGCAACACGCAACAAGAAGTCCTCATAAGCCCGACGGAAAGTTTTGTGCAGTCTGCGCGCTGTACCTCAAGACTTGTGTCTATTTTTGCCGCGCAATTTGACGCGTCGCCCCTTATGGCACACCCCGCACTCTGTTCCAGTATCCTTCGATCAACGGCTTTCCGTTTGTTGACCTTCGGTTTGGCTGCGCTCATTTCCACGACGGCTTTCGCCCTTTCAGAGGCTGACCACGGTGATGAGGAAGAGACGCCCGACATAGGTGCCTCGATCATGCACCACATTGCTGATACGTACGAGATTCATTTTTTCGGGGACGTGAGTTTGCCCCTACCGGTGATTATTTATGCTCCATCGCACGGATGGGACGTATTCCTGAGCAATGCAGCGGCAGGCGACCACCCCTACCACGGCTCATCAGGCCTGTGGTACACATATCATCACGGCGCCCTAAGTGTCTCGGCTGAGGAGCCCGTGGCCCACGCCGACCACGGAAATGAAGGTGCAGAACTCGTGTTCTACGACCTCTCCATCACCAAGACGGTTTTCGGACTCTTGATGATTCTAGCACTGATGGTGTGGATGTTTTCATCTGCCGGTCGGGCCTACAAGAAGCGCCCGGGCCAAGCTCCGAAGGGCCTGCAAAACGCGCTGGAGCCGCTTATTTTGTTCGTTCGTGACGAGATTGCGGTTCCAAGTATTGGAAAGCACGCGGATCGGTACTTGCCGTTTCTTCTGACCACCTTCTTCTTCATCTTCATGAGCAATTTGCTCGGATTGATACCATTCATTGGAGGGTTCAACATCACCGGTACACTGGGTGTCACCCTGATGCTTGCGACCGTCGTTTTCATCATCACGACGGTTTCTGGAAACCGCCATTACTGGAAGCACATTTTGTGGCCGGACGATGTGCCGCTCCCCATCAAGCTCATCTTGGTGCCAATTGAGATCATCAGCATCTTTTTAAAGCCGATGGTTTTGATGATCCGATTGACGGCTAACATTTCTGCGGGCCACATCATCATTATCGCTTTAACGTCACTCATCTTCTTGCTGGGTGACTATGGACAGAACATCCCAGCCGGTATCGGAACGGGTGTGTTCTCTGCCCTGTTTATGATCTTTATGTACTTGATTGAATTCCTTGTGGTGTTCCTTCAGGCCTACGTCTTTACGCTTCTGGCTGCGCTGTATTTCGGCGACGCCACACAAGAGGCGCATCATTAAGTAAACAACCAACCTTAATCCATACAACATGGAACTTGCAACTATCCTTATGGAAACCTCGATGAATGCGGGACTCGCTAGCCTCGGAACTGGCGTTGCCGCTGTCGGAGCTGGAATCGGCATCGGTCGGATCGGCGGATCAGCCCTTGAGGCGATGGCTCGCCAGCCAGAAATGGCCAATGATCTTCGCGCAAACATGCTTATCGCTGCCGCTTTGGTGGAGGGCGTCGCCCTGTTCGCGGTGATTATTTGCCTGATCGTCGCACTCGCCTAAGCGTCTAAGCACCGCTATTATGGACGCGCTGCTGAATCCCGCTTTTGGGACGATCATTTGGTCGAGTATCTCTTTCTTGGTTGTTCTCTTCCTGCTTAAACGCATGGCTTGGGGACCAATTTTGGAGGGCCTCAAAGACCGCGAAGAAGAAATCGATGGGGCGTTGAACGCCGCTAAGACAGCTCGGGAGCAACTCGAGGGTCTCAAGGCTGACAACGACCGCCTTTTGGTCGAGGCCCGTGTAAAGCGGGACGCCATGCTGAAGGAGGGCCGTGAAATGGCCAACCGAATGGTGGCCGAGGCCAAGGGCAAAGGTGTAGAGGAGGCCGACCGGATGGTTGAGGCTGCTCGCACGGCCATCGAACACGAACGTTCTGCAGCTGTTGCGGAGTTGAAATCGGAAGTGGCCAAGCTCAGCTTGGAAATTGCCGAGCAACTCGTTCGCACGCAGCTGACCCAGGATGCAGGTCAGCAGGAGCTCGTTTCCCGCATGATCTCAGATTCAAAGCTGAACTGATATGCCCATCACCGCAGTATCTCGCCGCTATGCCAAGTCCTTGTTGGGGCTGGCCACGCAACAGAACGCCGTGGACGCCGTGGACGCTGATATGCGCACCATTGCCGAAACGATTCGCGCCAACAATGAGTTGGAGGCCGTTCTGGGCAGTGCTGTAATACGCGGTGGACGCAAGGAAGCAGTGCTCAAAGCCCTGTTTCCCGATGCGCACAAGCTGTCGCTCGACTTTTTATCCCAACTAACAAGCCAAGGCCGCGGTGCCTTGGTCTTGGACGCGGCTGTCGCGTTAATTGATGCAGTGCGCACCGCGCGCGGTATTGTGACAGCCGAATTGACCACCGCTGTTCCTCTTGACGAAAAACGTCTGGAGGAGATCATGTCGCTTATCAGTGAGATTCACCCCAGCGGTGTCGAACTGACCCAGCTCGTGGACCCGGAACAAATAGGCGGCTTCAAGCTGCTGGTCGGGGACCGCATGGTCGACACCTCGGTGCGTTCGTCTTTACAGTCGATGCACCGGGATTTTACAAACCACCCTTACGAACCGGGCCGCTAAGCCCGGCGTTTACATCATGATGTCGAAGATTAAACCCGCAGAGGTCTCAGCTGTTTTACGTGAACAGCTTGCAGGAACCAAGACCGCAGCTGACCTCCAAGAGGTCGGATCCGTGCTCCAAGTGGGCGACGGAATTGCTCGCATTTACGGATTGTCAAACGTAGAATCCGGCGAGCTCATTGAATTTGAAAACGGGGTGCGCGGCATCGCTTTGAACCTAGAGGAAGACAATGTAGGCGCCGTATTGCTAGGCCCTTCAGGAGACCTCAAGGAAGGTTCAACCGTAAAACGTTTGGGCCAAATTGCCTCGGTAAAAGTGGGCAACGGTATGCTCGGTCGTGTGGTGAACACACTCGGCGAGCCGATTGACGGCAAGGGCCACATCAAGGGCGACCTTTTTGAGATGCCCATTGAGCGCAAGGCGCCAGGCGTGATTTATCGTCAACCTGTGAGCGAGCCGCTTCAAACCGGCATCAAGGCCATCGACTCGATGATTCCCATTGGACGTGGCCAGCGCGAGTTGATTATCGGTGACCGTCAGACGGGCAAGAGCTCTGTCGCGATTGATACGATCATCAACCAGAAAGAATTTTACGATCGCGGCGAGCCCGTGTTTTGTATCTACGTTGCAATCGGACAGAAGGGTTCGACGGTGGCCGGTGTTGTGAATATGCTCGAGGCTGCTGGCGCGATGGCGTACACAGTGATCGTTGCTGCCACGGCCGCTGACCCAGCTCCACTTCAGTTCTACGCTCCGTTTACGGCGGCGGCCATCGGTGAGTTCTTCCGCGATACAGGCAAGCCTGCGTTGGTTGTTTATGATGACCTGTCGAAGCAAGCGGTTGCTTACCGGGAGGTCTCGTTGTTGCTCCGTCGTCCTCCGGGCCGCGAGGCATACCCAGGAGACGTATTCTATCTGCACAGCCGCCTATTGGAACGCGCGTGCAAGGTGATCAATGACGACAAGCTCGCCAGCGAGATGAACGACCTGCCCGACAGCCTGAAGCCGATCGTTAAAGGCGGCGGCTCTCTTACGGCGCTCCCCATCATTGAGACCCAGGCGGGCGACGTGTCGGCCTACATCCCAACGAACGTGATTTCGATCACAGACGGTCAGATTTTCTTGGAGTCAAGCCTATTCCTTTCAGGGGTCCGACCCGCCATCAATGTGGGCATCTCGGTGAGCCGCGTTGGGGGGTCGGCACAGATCAAGCCTATGAAAAAGGTGTCGGGAACGTTGAAGCTTGACCAAGCCCAATACCGCGAGCTCGAAGCCTTTTCGAAGTTCGGTTCAGACCTGGACGATGCAACAAAGGCAATCCTTGGAAAAGGCATGCGCAACGTGGAGATCCTCAAGCAAGGGCTCAACTCACCGATGCCGGTTCAAGAACAGACCGCAATTATTTACGCAGGAACCAAGGGTCTTTTGAAGGACGTTCCAGTGAACAAGGTGGGCGAGTTTGAGCGCGCCTACATCGATTACTTGCGCGCGGGCCACGCTGACACGCTGGAGGCTTTGGCAGCAGGAAAATATAGCAAGGACGAAGAGGCCGTATTGGCTGCCGCTGCCAAGGAGGTGAGCGCACAATTCGCAAACGCGTAAGTTCGCAAAGCAACTAGAGTAGAATGTCTGGAGGCCTTAAAGAAGTTAGAAGCCGAATTGCGTCAGTCGGCAGCACCATGCAGATCACGCAGGCGATGAAGTTGGTTTCAGCTTCAAAGCTTCGCCGTGCACAAGAGGCTGTCACGCGCATGCGCCCCTACGCTTCTAAACTTCAGGAGATTCTTCAGAACGTGAGCGGTTCGTTAGACAGCGCCGAAAACCCGTACGCCATAGACGCGGGAAAAGGCAAAGTGCTACTCGTTGCGATCACTTCGAATCGCGGGCTGTGCGGGCCGTTTAACAACAATGTAATCAAGGCGGCCCACCGCCGCATTGCCGAACTGAAGGGTTCAGAGATTCATTTGTTGAGCCTTGGCAAGAAATCGGCTGATGTCTTTGCACGAACGGAGCATCATGTGACGCTGGATTTGGGAGATAAGCCGCACGACATTTTCGACAACCTTGACTTCACAAGCGCTTCTCGCGTTGCGGACCAACTGATGAAGGCCTTCGTCGACGGCACCTACACACACATTGAAATCATCTACAACCGGTTTGTCAATGCGGCCACGCAAGACCTGCAGGTGGAGCCCTTCTTACCGATTCAGCCGCCCTCGACCGACGGTGAATCGAGCACTTCGACGGAGTATTTGTTTGAACCTTCACAAGAGGAGATAGCACTGAACGTGATACCCAACACACTGAAGACGCAGCTGTACAAAGCGCTTCTTGACAGCTTCGCCTCGGAGCACGGCGCCCGCATGACGGCGATGCACTCCGCCACGGACAACGCCACGGAAATGCTTCGGGAGTTGAAGCTGACCTATAACAAGGCGCGCCAAGCTGCAATTACTGGAGAAATCCTCGAGATTGTTGGCGGTGCTGAAGCTCTCGAAGGCTAATGAGAGGACCCGCAACACGGGTCCCATTGAGTCGGCGCATTTTTTGGGCCATGTTGGTGGTGACCGCCTTAGGCTTCGCGCTGACGGCCGCAACCACACTTAAGAACTTTTCTGACCTCGACATCACGTACAACGCCAAGCGTCTGTTGCGAAAGGAGGCGGCAATGACCAAGAGCTTGAACTATGCCCTGCACGACGCTGTGGGGGATACGATTGAGGCATACGCTTTGAGTTGGTCGGTTATGCCGCGCGGTTTTGCTGAGCGCATTGTCGAAATTGCCAAGGTCCACAACCAAGCTTTTGCGGTGTACCGATTGGATGGGAGCCTGTTTGTCTCATCAACGGTGCGTTCACCTGAGAATGAAGGATTTTCCGTTCAAGTGGATCCGGAGGTGACCATTGCCTTAGCACAGGGCACGTCGCGCTATGTCGTGTCGCTGGGTGGCGGTTCGAACATGGCCTATTGGTACCAGCGCAACAACGACGAGCGACCTGTGGCACTTGTCGCGGCTCGGTATGCTGAGCGAAAGCTGGACGAATTGGGCCGCCGAGAATTTATGGGGAACATGGCCGCGGTGTACTTTGTGATTCTGCTTGCGGCTGCTTTGCTTGCTTGGGCGCTATCGAGATCGATTGCTCGCCCTCTAAAGCAGATTGGAGAGGCGATGGACCGCGGTGCGGCTTCGGACAAGTTCGAATTGATCGAATTTCAAGGGTCCGAGGAGATTTCTCTCCTTGTAAATCAATACAACCGCATGGTTGACCGTGTGCGCACGTCGTCCGAGGCTCTGGCCCATTCTGAACGCGAGGGCGCCTGGCGGCAGATGGCTATGCAAGTGGCGCATGAGATAAAAAACCCTCTGACCCCCATGAAGCTGGGCATTCAGCAGCTGGAGCGCGCCATCTCCGATGATGCGCCGGACTTGAATGAGCGTTTTGCCAAGCTCGCCACCGTATTGCACGGCCAAATCGATTCACTCAGCCGCATGGCCACGGGCTTTTCTTCACTGGCCCACATTCCTCAGCGCGCCCACGAGTCGGTGCGCATAGCCGACGTGCTAGCGGATGTGCTCGCCTTGCACCGCCGTGTAGACGTTGGCCCGGTAGAAGCCCCCCCCAGCGACACATTTGTGCAAGGGGACCGCGAACAGCTCGTGAGGCTTTTCGGGAATCTTGTTATCAATGCACAACAAGCCATAGGGAAGAGTGAGGGGAGCGTTCACTTTGAGGTGTGCTCTGAAGCGGAGGCCTTAACAGTTTCGGTTGTGGACAACGGCCCGGGTGTCTCAGGAGCGCTCATGGACCGAATCTTTGAACCGCAATTCACGACGCGCGGATCGGGCACAGGTCTAGGCTTGGCCATCAGTCGCGCCATCGCCGAAGACCACGGCGCCCAAATCGGGCTGAACTCAAATACTGAAGGCGGCGCTACATTTTGGGTTCGATGGCCTGTCAATCCGGCGTAGGGCCGAGCTCAGCCCAATACGCGCCTATGGTAAAGGTTGTTTCCCAGCGCCATAGAGTTGTTCACAACCCGCACAAAGCAACACCACTGCATTTGCTCCACATTATTTGGAGATTATGTGCAATATTGCGCCGATTCATAAGAATTGGCAAAACCAGCCTACAACCAAAAACTTTACAATATGAAAACCAAGCTAATGCTGCTCGCGGCGATGATCGCGTTTGGAACCTCGGCCCTTTGGGCGCAGAGTGTGACGGGCACAGTTTCAGATGCCAGTGATGGCGGTGGCCTGCCCGGTGTGGCAGTCCTTGTCGACGGATCAAACGTCGGTGTGATGACAGATATGGACGGAAACTACTCAGTCAATGCCGCCGCAGGTGACGTGTTGGTCTTCAGTTTTGTTGGATACAGCACAGAACGCCGGGAGGTGGGATCTGGCTCAATCAACGTTTCACTCAAAAGCGGCGTGACACTTGATGAGGTGGTCGTGACTGCTCTCGGGGTTTCTCGAGAAAAGAAGTCGCTTGGCTACTCTGTTCAAGAGCTTGATAACGGGGCCTTTACTAATGCGCGCTCTGAGAACATCGTTCGCTCACTTTCTGGAAAGATTGCGGGTGTGCAGGTGACCTCGGGAACATCCATTGGCTCGTCTTCTAAGGTGTTGCTTCGCGGTGCGAGCTCAATCACAGGTGACAACCAACCGTTGTTTGTTGTGGACGGTGTACCTATGGACAACTCAGACTACTCAGGATACAACCAGCAGCGCTCTGTAGGTGGATACGACTATGGCAACGCCATTTCGGACATCAACCCTGACGACATTGCATCTGTATCTGTGTTGAAAGGCCCCGCGGCTGCAGCGCTCTACGGATCGCGCGCCTCGAACGGCGCCATCGTTATCACAACGAAGACAGGTGAAGGCCACCGCGCTTCTGGCAAGAGCGGCCTTGGCATCTCGGTCTCTTCAGGGGTTGCTTACAACAACGTGTATGTGCTGCCGAACTACCAAAATTCCTACGGCGGAGGCGCAGGCACAGCTTGGGTTGACACCATTGACGGGGACCTCATTCCGGACTACGGATATGATGGTTCTTGGGGCCCCAAGCTAGACGGCACAATGGTCCGTCATTGGGACAGCTGGGACGAAGGCCACCCAGAGTATGGACAAACCCGTGCCTGGTCTCCTTCAACCAGCGACGTTGATGAGTACTTCCAGACGGGCGTGACCACCACCAATAACATTTCGGTTGCGGGGTCTACGGACGAAAGCTCGTTCCGCCTCTCCTATACCAACCACGATCAAACGGGTGTTTATGAGAACTCTTCATTGGACCGCAACACCCTTTCGTTTTCTGGGACGCAGCAAATTTCTGACAACCTCAAGGCGTCGGCCAGCGTGAACTATGTGCAGAGCAAGGGTGCCAATCGTCCGATGACAGGTTACGGTCAATCCATCATGTCGCAGTTCACTCAATGGGGACAGCGCCAGCTTTCAATGGACCGCTTGCGCGACTATAAGAACCCTGACGGAACCCAGCGTACATGGAACCGGAACAGTGCCGCTGATCCAGCTCCCCACTATTGGGACAATCCATTTTGGGAGCGCTATGAGAACACGCAGAATGACCAGCGCGACCGTGTGTTTGGAAATATGAGCTTGACGTACAAGATCAATGACGTGTTCTCTTTCACAGGGCGCGCCTTGACCGACTTCTACACAGACCGTCGCGAAGAGCGCGTTGCTGTAGGCGGCGTTAATATTAGCTCGTATAGCGAGAGCACACGCCAGCTGCATGAGACCAACCTCGACGCCTATTTAAACTTCACGGACGATCTCAGTGACGACTTGAGTGTAACGGGTTTTGTAGGAGTGAACCAACGGACCCGCAACTACAAGCGCCTTAACGCATATACGCTCGGCGGTCTGAACACCCCGGGACTCTACACCATCAACAATGGTGCAGACGGATATGAAGTGGGCGACTTTGAGTCAAACCGGACGGTGAATTCAGTGCTTGGAAGTGCAAGCTTCGGATTCCAACGCAAGTTCTACGTTGACATCACAGGCCGAAATGACTTCAGCTCTACATTGCCTGAGGCAAGCAACAGCTACTTTTACCCATCGGCCACGGCCAGCTACGTCTTCAGCGAAGACTTCGACCTGGAAGGTGTGAGTTTTGGTAAAGTTCGCTTCGGGTGGGCCCAGGTCGGTAACGACACGAACCCCTACGAAACGGGCACAACGTACGCTGTGAATAGCAACTTCGGCAACAGTGGATCGGCCACGGTGCCAAACGCTCAGAACAACCCAAATCTTCGTCCAGAGAAGACCAGCAGCTGGGAGGCAGGACTGGAGCTGAACTTGTTTATGGACAAGGTTCGCTTGGACTTGACCTACTACAGCAGCACAACGGAAGACTTGATCTTCAATGTGCCTGTATCAGCCGCTTCAGGTTACTCAAGCGCGGTGCTCAATGCTGGTAAGACCTCGAATAAAGGAATCGAGCTGGCCGTAGAGGCCACGCTTGTGAACACAGAGGACTTGCGCTGGGACATCGGCGTGAATTACGCGAAGAACACAAACGAACTTATTGAACTGTCAGAAGGTGTAGAGAACCTGCAATACGCTTCGCTCTTCGGTACGACTCTCGAGGCACGACCAGGCCAACCGCTTGGAACGTTCTACGGCTACAACTTTGTCTTTGATGACGCCGGCAACAAATTGGTTGACGACGACGGTTACTACATGAGAAGTGATGAAGTCGAGCCGATCGGTTCGATTCTTCCAGAGTACACAGCCGGTGTGAACACCACACTCCAATACAAGGACCTCAGCTTCTTTGCGTTGGTTGACATCCAGAAAGGTGGATCATTGCACAGCTACTCAAACCAGTGGGGCAAGTACTCCGGTACGCTTTACGAGACGGTTTGGGACGAGGACGGCAATGACATGCGTGATCCTGATTACGCCGGAATCGTCGTGGAAGGTGTGAATGCCACAACGGGCGAAGCCAATACGGCAGCCATCAGCCCAGGGGCTCACTTCTTCTACAACCAAGGGTACATTATTCACGCTGCTGACCAGTACGACGCATCGTACGTCAAGCTTCGTGAGATGCGGCTTGATTACAACATTCCTGCAGACATGATGGAGGGTTCGCCCTTCTCTAATGTTAGCTTGGGCGTGTTCGGTCGCAACCTTGCAATCCTTTCATCTAACGCTCCCCACATCGACCCGGAGGTGGCCACATCGGCATCAAACATCCAGGGCTTCGAGGGCGGTCAGCTTCCTGCTGAGCGCACCATTGGCGTGAACCTCAAGTTCACACTCTGATCTTTTAAACTCTGTAATAACTAAGGACATGAACAAGAACATTTTCCTTCTCGCTGGCTTGATAGTAGCCATCGCTTTCACGGGGTGCCGAAAGGACTTCGAAGAAATCAATACGAATCCCAATGAGCCGACGGCTGTGTCGACCGGCTTCTTGCTGACTGCTGCGCAAAAGCGCATCATGGACGAGAACATGGACTCTTTCTGGGGCAGCCGCCGCGGAATGCAGATGTCTCAATTCTGGTCATCTAACCAGTACTCCAATGAGAGCCGCTACCAATTCCGTTCGGATGTGACCAACGGCGCTTGGCGTGACTTTTACGCGGGTGTGCTGCAGGACCTCCAGCAGATTATTAACCTGAACACGGACTCTCCGGATGACGTATCGGGTTACGGTGACAACGGCAATCAGATTGCTGTGGCCACGGTGCTGCAAGCGTGGACTTACCAGTTGCTCACGGATGCCTTTGGTGCTATCCCTATGGGAGAGGCCTTAACCGGTACGGATAACCTGTCCCCAGCATACGACAGCCAGCAAGCCGTGTACGGCAAGTTGGTTTCGATGCTCGACGGCGCAATCGCAGGTATGGATGCAGGGGCCCCTGGCCCGAACGGCGACCAGATCTACGGAGGCGACATGAGCGCTTGGGCTACGTTTGCGAATAGTTTGAAGCTTCGCGTGGCGATGCGGATGTCGGACGTTGACGCGGCCGGAGCGAAAGCAGCCGGTGAGTCAGCTATAGCTGGTGGCGTAATCACAGCAAATGCTGACAACGCTGCATTCCCATATATCGATGCTGCACCGAACAACAACCCCGTTAACGAGGCAAACAAGACACGGAATGACTTCGCTGCATCCAACACGATGATCGATTTCTTGACGGGCCTGAATGACCCGCGTATGCAAATCTATTACGAGCCTTCAGCTTCTGATGGCGTGTACATTGGTGAAGTGTACGGTTTGGATGAGACCAATGCGGCTTTGACACCTGACGCTGTGGTTTCACAGCCTGGTGCGATGGCTCTTGGTGGAGCATTCCCTGGAATCTTCATGGATGCTGCTCAAGTGAACTTCTTGCTTGCCGAGGCCGCTGAACGCGGATGGGCCGGTGCAGGAGACGCTGAGGCCAACTACAACGCTGGTGTGACTGCGAGCTTTGAATTCTGGGGTGCTGATGGCGCTGCCGACTACTTGGCGCAAGCCGATGTGGCCTACGGTTCTGCTGCGGGCACATACAGTGAGCGTATCGGTCGCCAGAAGTGGGTGGCATTGTACATGCAAGGCCAAGAGGCTTGGGCTGAGTACCGCCGGATGGACTTCGGTGTGTTGCTCCCTTGTGCCGACGGTGCTTTAGCTGGTGACGGCAGTGTGCCATCTCGTATGGAGTACCCGCTTGATGAGCAAACGCTCAACTACGATAGCTACTCTGCAGGTGTGGCCTCTTTGGGAGGTGCGGACGCCTTGGAGACCAAGCTTTGGTGGGACGTCAACTAAGACGGCTCTAATTGAACGGCGCGGCTTGCCGCGCTGCGATTCACAATCGAACTTGAAAGCCCTGCCGGAAACGGTGGGGCTTTTGATTTTATGCCCAGTGAGCCGGGTAAATCAGCGGCCTTGATGGGGCGGCATCGTTCACCCAAGGGGCCACTTGTAGGTTCAGCAGAAAGATGCCGTCAGGCGCTGCGGGTGGAACCGCGATAAGCTCGGTGATTGTTGCGGTTTTCCGGGGCGCCGAGGGCACTCCAAAAAAGACATGGTGTGCAGCGAGCTCCCCGCCGTCAACTTCAGGGTCGACCGATGGCAAATCGACGAGCAGATGTTCTACGCCGTGCTTCACCAGAGCCCTCATAAGCTCAGGGTCGAAGTAGGGTGGACTGGTGTTTGACCAATCCCTTAGAAGATCGTTTTTAGGGCCTGTATGCGTCCGAACAATGACAGCCTGAGGGACGACATCGTTTCCAGGCATCACAGCGCTCAAAGCAGCCCAAAACGCGTCAAGCGTCAGAACGTTTTCGTCGGGTGCAAGGGTGACGAGCACTGCGAGTAAATGTGCCGGTGGGTATCCTTCTGAAAGGGGTTGCTTGCCGCCATCAATGTGGCCGAGCGTTTCAGTGTGTGTGCAATGCGCGTGCGGATTGAACTGCTGGTCATAAAAGTTAACGGCACCGCCTTCTGCGACGCTCCCAATCCAATCGCCGTTTCGGACAGGCTGCTGCGTTGCCGGGCCCTTGTACCAAGCCCGGGGCAGGCCCGATACAGGGTCGACGGGCAAGCTGAGGTCGACAGCTCGATCAGGGGCCACCTCGGCCACAACGGTCTTTCCTTTGAACTCCAAAGACAATTTCATGTTGGAAAAGTACCGCGGAATGTGCAGCGCATAAAAAAGCCCCACCAGGATCGGCAGGGCTTTTCTAAAATATCATAGCCGAGTAAACTCGACACGCGACCGAGGCTTACTCGAAGAGGTAGCCCAAGCGCAAGGAAGCGCCGAACTGTGTGCCCACGTTGAACGTGCCTTGGTAGCCGTCAAACGCTCCGCCGATGTCCAGAGGATTGCTCCCCAAGGTTACGAGGTCGACGGTGCCAGCTACATTGCCCTGTGCATCAGCATCAGCTGGAAGGCCGTAGCGAAGGTTGAAAGCAACGAGATCGGTAGCGCTCACCGTCATGTCCTTTACAGAAGTGCTGTAGAAGCCGAGGCCCGCCTCAGCACCGAGGTACAACGCGTCAGAGATGTAAAAGTCAAAACCGCTCAAGAGGTTCAAACCGATCACCGTAGCGGATTGAGCTAAAGTCTGGGTCCACACGATGTACTTCTCAAGCTGACCGATGTTGTCAAGGTCATTTGACCCCCAGTACTCTTGTGCGTAACTGCGGTTAAGCATGCCGTATCCAATCTCCACTCCAACGTAAGGAGACAAGCGGTCGGTTCCGTCGAAATGCTTCTCAATACCCGGGGCCAAGCCGAAGGAGAAAGTAGTGAAGGTGTTGTGCAGCTCAGGGCTCACAGGATCTTCAGAGCTCAACGCGCCTTCAATGGCGGGAACGATGAATCCGAATCCGGCATCACGCCAACCCACTTCCGAGTCAGCATTGTTGCTGAAGGTTAGGGAGAGGCGGAAAGCTTTGTCCTCGTCGAGGAATTTCCGGTACTTAATGGTTGAGGCATCGATGGGTGCATCTTCCACAGAAAGTGGCGTGAAAGAAAATTCGATGTTGTGCTCGCTGCCGAGCTGCTTCTGCGCTTGTGCGGCAGTTACGACGAGGCCCACAAGGGCAATCGCGATCAGAATGTGCTTCATTAGAGTTGCAAATTGATGGTTTCCGGGCGCAATAAAGGGCGTTTCCCGGTATCCTCGGAACATTTCAGCGGATTTTCCATGTTTCCTTTTCATGGGATGTTACTTTTCAGGGGCCAACGCATCTCAACTCCGTGAAGACTTTTGCCCTCTTTTTATTCCTAATGCCCGGATTAAACTCCTGCAACATCGATTGTATTCAAGGCAGCAACCAAGTGACCACGCAAGAGTTTGAATTGGGCCATGTGCACGCGGTGGAATTGGCCTCATCCTTTGATATTGTGATAGTTCAATCTGAGACAGATCAGCAGCGAATCTGGGCAAAAGGCAGTGAAAATATGATGGACCATCTCGATCTGGAGGTGAGCAGCGGATTTCTCCAGGCCAAACTTCGCCCGGGCTGTTTCTTCAACTACAACCTTGTGTTGTTTGTGGAAGTCCCCTATTTGTCTAGAGTTTCCGTCTCGGGCTCAGGTGATATTGCCGTCGGAGGTTTTAATGCACCCATTGAGCGGCACCTGAGCTTTTCGCGGGAAATTCAAGTGCGAGTCAATGGGTCGGGAGACATCACTATTAAGGACATAGAAGGAGTCGAGGTGTTCGAAGTGATCATCAACGGCAGCGGCGACGTGGACTTTTCTGGGCCAATTTCAGAGGCCAACTTGCTCTCTGTCACTATCAATGGTAGCGGTGACGTGGATGCGCGTGCGGTTCCAAGCCAACGCGTGAAGGCAGGAATTTTCGGCAGCGGCGATGTTCAGGCCCATGCGCTGGAACGTTTGGATGTAGAAATCTATGGCAGTGGTGACGTGGACTATCTGGGAGACCCTTTAAAGGTCAAGGCTACTACGGAAGGGTCGGGGAGCGTGCAGCGATTATAAGCGGTTGCGGGGCTATTCGACCGTGACGCTTTTTGCAAGGTTCCGCGGCTGGTCCACGTCGCGTTTGAGCAGCACAGCGATGTGATAGCTCAGCAGCTGAAACGGCACGGTGCTCAAGAGCGGAACAAGGGCATCGGCGGTCTTTGGCACCTCGATAATATGCTCGGAAAGTGCTGCGGCATGAGTGTCTCCTCGCGTAACGACGGCGATGATGCGGCCGCCCCTTGCTTTGACCTCTTGCATATTGCTCACAACCTTCTCATAATGAGCATCCTGCGTGGCAACAAAAAAGATGGGCATGTCTTCATCGATCAAGGCGATGGGTCCGTGTTTCATCTCGGCCGCGGGGTAGCCCTCGGCGTGGATATAACTGATCTCCTTCAGCTTTAGCGCACCTTCAAGAGCCACAGGGAAGTTGTATCCGCGGCCCAAGAACAGCGCGTTGGGGGCATGAGCGTAAGCTTTGGCTATTTCAACAATGGTTTGCTCTTGGGCGAGGATAGATTCAAGCTTTTCAGGCACGCTTTGCAACTCGACGAGCATTCGGCCGAATGTTGCGCCGTCAATTTTTCCACGCAGCTCACCTACACGCAGGGCAACCAAGGCCAGGACCGCGACTTGAGCCGTGAAGGCTTTGGTGGACGCGACGCCAATCTCAGGGCCAGCGTGTGTGTACGCCCCCGAGTCAGCTTCGCGGGCAATGCTTGAGCCGACCACATTGCAGACGCCGAAAATGTGGGCGCCACGCTCTCGAGCCATACGTATGGCCGCTAATGTGTCAGCCGTCTCGCCCGATTGTGAAATAGCGATCACGATGTCGCCCTTGTTGATCACAGGGTTGCGGTAGCGGAACTCTGAGGCGTATTCGACTTCTACGGGAATGCGGGCGAAGTCTTCGAAGAGGTACTCCGCGACCAGCCCGGCGTGCCAGGACGTGCCGCAGCCGACAACGATGACACGCGAGGCTGCGGTCCACATTTCGCAGTGGTCGTCAATTCCAGCCATTCGGACGACCCCGTGGTCGAGCCTCACCCGACCGCGCAAGCAATCGGCGATGGACCGGGGTTGTTCGTGGATTTCCTTGAGCATGAAATGCTCATAGCCGCCCTTCTCGATGGCCTCCATCTCCATTTCGAGAGCCTCCACCACTGGTGTTACAGTGTGGTTGCCGATGGTGCGAATTTTCAAGCCGTCTTGCAGTGAAATCCGCGCAATTTCTTCGTCTTCGAGGTAGACCACATTTTTCGTGTACTCCACAATGGGTGTTGCGTCTGAGGCGACGAAGTACTCCCCGTCACCGATGCCTAGCACGAGCGGGCTTGATTTTCTTCCCACGACGATAACGTCTGGGTCTTGCGTGTCGATTACCGCGATGGCGTATGCGCCGACCACTTCAGCAAGTGCATTGCGCACAGCTGTAAACAAATCACAACCCTCAATAGCGAGAATTTCTTCAATCAGATGGACGAGCACCTCAGTGTCCGTTTCACTTTCAAAGGTGTGCCCGCGCTGTGCAAGGCTCTCCTTCAAAGGGTGAAAGTTCTCAATGATTCCGTTGTGAATCAAGGCCAATCGCCCGTTGCCGCTCAGGTGCGGATGGGCGTTCACGTCATTGGGCGCCCCGTGAGTGGCCCAGCGCGTGTGGCCAATCCCTGCGCGGCCTTGCGGCTCTGCCGAACCGATTTCAGCAACCAAGTCGGCCACCTTGCCCTTCTTCTTGAACAGTTGCAACCCTTTAATATCGCCTCCAGCCTGGGGGACAATGGCGACCCCAGCGGAGTCATAGCCCCGGTACTCAAGGCGGTGCAGCCCTTTGATTAGCAAGGGAAGGATGGGTCGTTCTCCAAGATATCCAACAATGCCGCACATAATTTCAGAAGGTTCTAATCGGAATAAGTGATGACAAATTTGGCGGAGTTTTCCGCGTCGTGGCCTGAAACGACAAGCTGCTCGAGCGCCACGGAAGACAGCTCGGAATACAGTAAAATTTCACGTTGTTCGAGCGCTCCGGTGAGCATTTGTTGGATGGTGCGCGGCATGTTAAGGACATAACCTCCGCGTTCGGCATCATATTGCCCTCCATAGGTGGCGGCCAACCCAAATAAGTCGGGCGCCAAAGCAAAGCCGCCGTCGGGGTCGCGTAAAATTGCGGTCAACTTATTGGGGAGCGGAAGCTTGGAATTGTTCCCCTGGATGGCGGGCAAGAATAATTCGGCTTTGTTCACCGCGCGCCCGGTGAGCGAGTCGCTGTCCCACCCCTGGATACCTGGAATTTTCACCAATAGAAACGAGCCGGCCCCTCCGAGCAGGCAAAGTTCTTGATCCCCGGCGACTTCAAGCGAATCATTCAACCCCACGTAGGCCGAAGACCAGTTGTGGTGGAATTGATTGACACGAGCACAATTGGCGTTGATAGGAAAATCGTAAGACGAAGTGTCGCTGTCGTTGTGGTAGTAAAGGCGTAGCATGGATGCTCCAGAGATACCGTCTACACCCACGATTCCGCCGCCGCCTGAAACGGAGCGCACCCGCAGGCCGGGGAAGTACTCAAGCCAACTGGCATTGTCCTCAAAAACGGTTGAGTCGGCGTCCACGATGGCCTGGGCAAATTCCAATTGGAGTGGGATGCGCACCTGGGCTGTGAGCGTGTCGTCGCCCAAGTAATAGGGTGCTTGTGGGTGCATCACGATGGGTTGTTCCGCCGCAATTGCAATGTTGATGCCGTGCGTGTCAAAGCGATCAGTGGTGTAATATGAGGTGTCAATGGACAAGCTATCCACGAGTTGCTCCACCTCCAAATATTGAGGATGATTTGCGCCGTATGCGGCATTGCTCACGTGCCTTAACACCAGTGCCGCGCTGTCTGCCGTGGCATTCTCCCCGAAAGTGAAACCGGTTTCTGACAGGCGCAATTGGGTTGAAAACCAGGCCTTTGTGAGCCCGGAGACGGGGTCGTAGTTGGTTCCAATCAAGCTGAGGCCGCGTTCGTCAGACCGCACGGAGTCGGCGGCTACGGTAGCAAGTTCCAGCTGCACGGTGTCTTGGTGCAGCGAGAGAAGTTCGCTTTCCGGCTGTAAACCAAGTCCCAAGTTGTGCTCAGGGCGGATGCATCCGCTAAGGGCAAACAAGGCAAGCGAACAAGCTGCCAATGCAGTGAATGTGGAAGCGAATGCAACGAAAGAGGTTCGCTGGGCCGTCGAAGGGTTTTCTCGCAGTGGCTGCGAAAAAGTAAAAAACGCCATGAAAAATGTATCAACCCTCAACGGCCATCCCCTTTCCCTCGAGGATGGTGTCATAGAAATTGGCAATCTCAGCCGAATTGAATTCGCCGGTGAACGGCATGGTCGGCAAATCGGCATTGTCGATGGCCGCCTGCGTGCCAGCACCGAGTTCTTCAGACCCGACAATTAAAGCATCCGAATGCTCTATGGCTATAGAGTTGAGTGCATCAGTGGTTGGCAATTTGAGCGACGTGATCATTTTAGGGTCGATGCCGTCGAAGGCGATCTTGTTGCTCATAGCGCCGTTGAGTGTACCCTCAAACTGTTCGTCGTACAAGCTCGTGATGATCTTTGTGTTCTCGAAGTGCGCGTCGCCGGCAAACAAGGTCTTCATGTAGAGCGGGACGAGCGATGACATCCAGCCGTGGCAATGGATGATGTCTGGTGCCCAGCTCAATTTGCGAACTGTTTCCAAAACGCCGCGAGCGAAAAAAATCGAGCGCTCATCATTGCTTGCGACCAGTTTGTCCTTGTCGTCAAGCCACGTGACTTTTTTCTTAAAGTACTCCTCGTTGTCGATAAAGTACACCTGGATGCGGGCCGTAGGAATCGAGGCCACCTTGATGATCAAAGGGTGGTCTGTGTCGTTGATGTTGAGGTGCATCCCGCTGAGGCGAATCACCTCGTGGAGTTGGTGGCGACGCTCATTGATGACGCCAAAGCGTGGCATAAACACGCGAATTTCACGGCCCTTCTCGTGGATAGCCTGCGGCAAGTGGCGGGCTGTACGCGACAAATCACTCTCCGGAAGGAAGGGCTTGATGGCTTGTGAAACGTATAGGATGCGGGTTTTGCTCATGAATCGAAAGGAATTCGGTACAACAACAGGCTATTGCTACAAAAATAACGCATTTTTGGCGAGAAATCACCAGGAAAAGGGCCCTAAATGCCTTCGACTTCGTCAACGTTCACAAAGGTTTTGAATAATTCTGCGTTCTGTACCCTAGCGGCGGACTTGCAATCAACACTTCGCCCATTTCGCGCTGCCGGAGAAAAAGTGGTGTTTGTGCCCACTATGGGGGCCTTTCACGCAGGCCATCAATCACTTATCAATGCTGCACGTGGTATTTCGAGCCAGGTCTGGGTCAGCATTTTTGTCAACCCCACACAGTTCAATAAGCCCTCCGATCTGGCCGCTTATCCTCGGCAATTGGATGCGGACTGTAGGCTTGCCGCTGAAGCGGGCGCTGCGGGCGTGTTTGCGCCCAATTTCCAAGAAGTTTATCCAGGGCTTCAGGCCAACACTGTGCCAGAAGTCGATTACGGCCTCTTGACTTCAGCGTTGGAGGGGCAACAACGTCCAGGCCATTTCAATGGGGTGGTGCAGGTGGTTCGGAGGCTTTTCGAGCTGGTGGACCCCGACGTGGCCATGTTTGGAGAGAAGGATTATCAGCAGTTCGCAGTGGTTTCGGAGTTGGTGCGACGCGAGAAGCTGAGCGTTGAAATTGTTGGGGTGCCGACGGTGCGGGCAGCTGACGGGCTCGCATTGAGCTCGCGCAATGTTCGACTGAGCGAGGACGCGCGCCGATCAGCATTGCGGCTTTCAGAAGAAATCAAGGCCGTCGCTTGCGCCCCAAACCCTAACCTCGCAGCATCCCAGGCCTTTGTTCGGCTTTCCGCCGATCCCCTCATAGCGCCGGAATACCTATCCGTTGTGGCCGCCGACACCTTCGAGAACTGGACCCCTGAGCTCTCCACGGCGGCTCGCGTCCTTGTGGCCGCCCAAGTTGGAGGCGTGCGCTTGATCGACAACATCGCCGTCCGGCCTGCCTGAGCTCGTGAGATAGCGCGGGTCAGAATTCGCAGCCCCCCCCTGAACTCAAATTGCCCCTCTTGTCGCACGACAATTGAGCGAACTTTGAACGAACTTCGCACAAATTTGAAGGCTATGGGTGCTATTGGACCAATGCAAATCGTACTGATTGTTTTTGTCGTACTGCTGCTTTTTGGCGGCCGTAAAATCCCCGAACTCATGCGCGGACTGGGCAAGGGCATGAAGGAATTCAAGGACGCTTCGCGCGATTTGACTGACGATTCGTCGGAGGATGACAACGGGAAGTCGGACGACAAGAAGTGAGTCGGATTAGCTTGCTTTTTCTTGCCGTTTCACTTGCATACGGTGTTGCGGCGGCGCCTGCTTTTGCAGTGAATCAAGCTCAACGGGAGTCGTTCAAGCTTGAGCCGGATTCGATTGTGAAGGTTGATGTGGCCGAGCTTGACACGGTCGCTGTACGGCCAGCACCTCAAGTATGGGCGCCCGATTCAGCTTGGCTGGCTTGGTGCGCTGACGAGGTGTGTTTGAGCACGGATTCGCTCGTGTGGTACGCGGGGACGACGAGCGGTGAAATTGGAAGAAACCTGGATACAGCAGCGGTGTTTCGCGCATTGGCTTCGCTGGATCGGAACAGCCCGTTGGCCCTTGATCCGCGTGGCGCCGTGCTGGACCGGGTGATCTTTTTCCTCAAGCACCGCCCGGTATTTTTAGGCCGGATGCTCGGCCGATCACAGCATTACTTTCCCCTTTTTGAAGAGCAACTTGACGCACACAACCTGCCCTTGGAGCTCAAATATTTGCCCATCCTTGAGAGCGGCTTGAATCCGACAGCCCGCTCACCTGTTGGGGCTACGGGTTTGTGGCAATTCATGTTCAGAACGGGACAAAGCATGGGGCTTCTCGTAAATTCATGGGTGGACGAGCGGCGCGACCCGCACCGGTCTACTGCAGCGGCCTGCCGGTATTTAGCGAAGCTGCACGGGATGTATGACGATTGGCCACTGGCGCTTGCAGCATACAACGCCGGTCCGGGTAACGTAAACAAAGCCATGCGCCGCTCAGGGGGGCGAACATTTTGGGAGATTCGTCGCTTTTTACCGCGCGAAACTCAGAAATACGTCCCATCGTTTATTGCCCTGAATTATGTGATGGAGCATCCCCAAGACTGTGGCCTGGTGCCGACCAATCCTTGGCCGTCCTGGCCCGTGATGGACACGATTGTGGTCAAGCGAAACCTCAGATTTGAGCAAATTGCTGTAGCCCTAGGCGTCAGTGAGGACATGGTTGAACGCTACAACCCAATGTACCGAAAGCGAATTATTCCGGGCGCTGTGGAGGGCGGCTGGCCTGTTTGTTTGCCGGTGGAGAGCATTCCTCAGTTTTTGGCGATGTGGCCTGAAATGCTGGACATTGAGCCTTACAAGACCCCGGAGGTGAGTTTTGAGCCCGAGGTGATCAGTTACCGCGTCAAATCGGGCGATGTATTGGGCACGATTGCACGTCGTCATGGCGTTTCGGTACGAGATTTGAGGAGTTGGAATAACCTGCGCGGCGATGTGATTCGCGTCGGCCAACGCTTGTACATCCACGCTGACCCTCGTTGACCCCTGATGACCCTCCTGCTCCGCCCATTTCGCCGGTCTCATTCCGCCTCGCCCACGGTACGGACGCCTCTGCTGCTCGCTGGCGCGGTGTTTTGCTTGTGCGCCTGCGGAAGCGGCAATTCACGGCAAGATGTGCGTGCGATGCTGCCTGGAAAAGTGGGCCCCGCCGGTGAGGTGGTGATTGTGGCCGAACAACACACGTGGACACAAATTCAAGGCGCCGTGGAGGAAATCATGGAACGCCCCGCCTTGGTTTTGCCTCAGTATGAGCCTCGCTTTGACATCAAGCATTTGACAACAAAGGAATTCAATCGTTTTTGGAAGCCTCATCGCAACCTGATCGTCTTTGATATTGCCGACCGAGTTGACACCCAAACCCCAGCGATGATCATCGGTAAGGAGAAGTATGCAAAAGACCAGGTGTATGCTGTGGTTAAGGCCCGGACGGCAAAAGCGGCCGCAGCAGTGTTTGTAGAAAGAGGAGATGAATTGGCCGATTTGATTGAGAGGACGGAGGTGCAACGCATTTTGAATCTTCACGCGCTGAGCAGCAGTGAAACGATTGAGCGCCGTCTTGTTGACGGACACCGCCTGCATTCAGTCATTCCTCGAGACGTGAAAATTGTGGAAGACAGCCCTGAATTTCTTTGGCTTCAGCGTTCGCTGACGAGACTCAAGGGCAACAACAACCACGACGTGCAGATGGGTTTTTTTGTCAGCCGCGAGCCGTACACCGGTCCCCAGATGTTCTCCATGCAGGCCATGCTGGCTCGCCGAGATTCTGTGCTGCGGAAGCACGTCTCGACGGAGGTTCCGGGCAGTTTTATGGCCACAGAATACGCGCGCACCCCGCGTTATGAAGAGATCGAGCATCACGGCGGTTTTGCTTCAACGCTTCGCGGGTTATGGAAAATGGAGGGCGACTTTATGGGCGGTCCTTTCAGCGCCATGTGCTGGGTGGATGACGCTTCAAACGAATTGGTTACCGTCGACGGCTACGCGTACGCGCCGTACTTTTCCAAGCGCGAATACTTGCGAGAGGTTGAGGCCATAGTCCGGTCGTTTAAACAAGTTCCAAATTGACATGAAATACGCATTCCACTATACCCTTCGAGAAGACGGCCCAGCGGGCGAAATCATCGAGGCCACGGTGCCTGAGGAGCCGTTTGTGTACACCAAAGGCGACGAGGACGTCTTACCGGGGCTGGCAAAAGCCGTGTGCGCTGCCAGCGTGGGCCAACCGCTCCAAGTGTTAATCCCCTGTTCTGAGGCGTATGGCCCTGAATTGGATGACGCCTACGCCGTCCTCCCTAAATCCCAATTTATCGACGACCAAGGCCTTGACGAGGATGTGTTGAAAGAAGGCGAGGTCGTGTTGATGCGCGATGACAACGGGGATGAGATTCACGGTGTGGTTGTGGAGGTTGTGGGGGACAATGTGGAGGTGGACTTCAACCATCCGCTCTGTGGCATTGACCTTCATTTCGAAGTCCATTTGATGTCGGTAACCAAGTAACTCAACCCACAAAACGAAGGCATGAAAGGGGCACATTGGACCACGGCGATTTCAACGGTGCTGGGCGTGGCGAGCACCTTGGCGGTGTTGGGTTTGGTTGTAGCTGCCGGGGGGCTGAGCCAGGCGTTGGGCAAAGAAGTGAAGGCCGGGCTGCGCATGCAAGTGGAGCTGGTGGCGCGCACCACTGCAGAGCAGGGCCCGCAGATCGCAGCGAAAATAGCAAGCTGGCCCCAGGTGCTCGAGGCTGAATTTATCAACTCGGAAGCAGCCGCAAGGGACTTAGAGCAAGAGCTCGGAACTTCGTTTATGACCTTTTTAGGGGAGTCGCCACTCCCCCCATCTGTCGAGCTTCGTTTGCACCCTGATGCGGCCAATTCCGACGCCATTCACCACCTTGAAACGCTCCTGATCGGACTGAACGGCGCGGTGCGCGTCAATGCACCGTGGAGCATCATTCGACATTTAGAGGGCGCCACTACCCGCTGGTTCTGGCCGGTGACCCTGTTGTTTTTAGCACTTCTTGCTTTGTCGGCGGCCCAGATCTATCACGTGATCAAATTATCAGTGCACGGAAGGCGCTTTGTGATCCGAAGTATGGAATTGGTGGGCGCCCGCCCGCGTATGATTCGGCGCCCATTCTTTTGGGAGGGCATGGGCTATGGCTTTGTGGGCGGTGTATTGGCCTTCGCTGCCGTGATTGCCGCCTTGGGGGCTTTTCGCCCCATGGCACCGGCTCTGTTCTCGCACATCACCCCGACCCATTTGGCTTCATTGGCTGCGGTCCTCACATCTGCAGGCCTACTGATTGCCGGCGGCTCTTCTTTTTGGGCGGTTCGCAGTTTGCTAGGCGCCTCGCTCGACCGCCTGCACTGACCCCAACCTCAACCCGCATTACATTTGTCGCCATGGCCACATCGAACTCCGCCCCGAACGCCCCGCAATTCGCTTTCGAACGCAAGAATTACATCGCTCTGCTAACCGGCCTGTTTCTAATCGCTTTGGGCTTCGTCTTGATGTATGGAGCCGGCTCGACCGATCCCAATGAATTTTCGGAAGACATTTTTTCGTTCCGCCGCATTACCCTAGCACCACTTACGGTGTTGGCTGGCTACGGCGTGGTGTTTTTCGCCATCCTCAAGCGATTTCCCCCCACCGATCGCACTGAAGGGTGAGCTGGTGGGAGTCCATTCTATTGGGCCTGCTTCAGGGTCTCACTGAATTTCTGCCGGTTTCGTCGAGCGGGCATTTGGAGTTGGGCAAGGCCTTGTTCGGTATTGAGGATGGCGGCCTGATGTTCACAGTATTGGTGCATGGCGCCACCGCTTTGAGCACCGTGGTGGTCTTCCGAAAGGACATCCTAAAAATCACCGTAGACCTTTTTGCCAATTCACCCGACGGTGCTCAGGCCCGCCGCTTCACCGGCTGGATTCTGCTCTCCATGATTCCCGTGGCTGTTGTGGGCTTCACAGCGCGCGACTATTTGGAGGCCCACGCAACGGGCAACACGGCCTTGGTCGGCGCAGCACTCCTGTGCACTTCGGCCCTGCTCTGGTTCGCACACCGAAAGCACGCTCAATTTGCCACCCGTACGGACCAGAACGAGCATCGCTTGCTGTCCATCCGTCCGGCCGTAATGATGGGCCTGGCTCAGGCCGTAGCCGTCATTCCAGGGATTTCCCGCAGCGGCGCCACCATTTCGACCGGCCTGCTGCTCGGCCTTTCTCCTGCGACCGCCGCCCGCTTCAGCTTCCTGATGGTGCTGCCTCCGATTTTAGGGGCTACGCTATTGGAAGTCAAGGATCTTTTGGCGGCACCTGTTGTTGAAGCTTCCGGCGCCCTGATCAGCTCGCCTGCGGTGCTGGCACTGGGGGCCGCTGCGGCCTTTTTCAGTGGTCTTTGGGCCTGCAGCTGGATGATGCGCGGCTTGGTTCGCGGAGGCCTCAAAGTCTTTGCCGTGTACTGCGCTGCGGCCGGAGCGCTTTCATTGATTGTCTCTTATGTCTAAAATGTACAACCCCTCGATATCCGTTTTGCTTGCACTGGTTGTCACCGTCCTGATGTCGGCGTGCAATGCCGCCCAGTTCACTGTGCCCATGCCGCCAAACAAGCGCGACTTAACGAAAATCCCCTTGGCCTTCCAGGGCGTATGGAGCGATGGCGAGACGACCATAACCGTGCAACAGACTACTTTTTATCACACGGACGCGGAGGAGTCCATGGAAGTGGGCCCCAATTTTCGCGTTCGAAAAATGGCCGGTCAACTCGTGCTGAGCTTTCCAGAGGACAAAGGCGCTTTGGACCGCTGGACGGTGATCCTCGCCGATGTGATCAATGGCAATTTGATCCTTCGAGAATTTGACCCTGAAGACGAGCATGCGCTTGCCGTTTGGGAAGAGGTTCTTTTAGACCAAGGCGTTCACATCGTCAACGAGAATAACGAGACAATGATTCTCTCACCCACAAAGAGTGAATTCAAGTCATTGATTAGGCGCGGGGCATCCACTTTTTTGGGCGAATACCACCGGGTTCCTAAGCCATCAAGCCCGCCACCTCAGTCCAATTGATCCGGCGCAGCACGGCCTTGATGTAATCGCCGCGGCGGTTCTGATAGTTTAGATAGTATGCGTGCTCCCAAACGTCGATGCCGACCAGCGGCCGGCCGGTGCGCTTGACCCTGCGCTTCATCAAGGGGTTGTCTTGGTTTTCTGTGGTGCAGATAAACAGATCTTCCGGGTTCTCGTCACCTTGGCACAACCACGCCCAACCTGAACCGAACCGCGTACCAGCCGCACGAAGCAGTCGACCTTCAAGTTTTTTGAGCGAACCGAAATTGGCCTCGATGCGGTTCAGCAATAAGCCATCAGGAGCACCGCCGCCTGGGGTGAGAATGCGCCAATACAGGCTGTGGTTGAAATGACCGCCGCCGTTTCTCCGCAGAGCCACGTCATCCGGCCCAAGACTCATAAGCAATTGCTCCAGTGCTTGACCTTTTAAAGCGTGGCCGTCGAGCGCTTCGTTCAGTTTTCGCACGTATCCGGCGTGGTGTCGACCGTGGTGTATGCTCATCGTCTCTGCATCGATGTCTGGGGCCAGTGCATCGAGTGCGTAACCTAGATCAGGCAACGTGAATTCATCACGATTAGCGCTCGAACACCCCAGCAAAGAAGAGACCAACGGAAAGGCGACCAATCCGGCCGAAGCAGCAGACGAAAGCTTGAGAAATTCACGTTTGTTCATCGGGATGAAATCTACCTAATTTTCGCTCGAGAATAGCGGCGCCCACAACACACATGATCCGACTTGTTAAATACACCACTTTCGCACTGCTGATTTTGGTTGCAGGAGTGGTATTCTGGTGGTTTGGACCGGCGCGGCAGGGCGAAGCAGTCGTTGAGGCGGTGCTGAGCGGCGTCGAGAAGCACTTGGCCGTGGATGTCCAGGTGGGTGAGGTCTCGTGTGAGTTTTGGCGGCATTTTCCTAGCGTGGGCGTCTTGCTGGAATCGGTTCAAATTGATGACGCCTTAGCCCCCGGCCAAGCTTTTTTAGACGTGCAACAGATGGATGTGCGTTTCAATTTGTGGGACATCATCCGGGGTGAATACGCAGCACAGCGCGTTGTAATCCAAGGCGGCACTTTGGACCTTTTATCGACCACCGAGGGGGACAACTGGCATTTTTGGAAAGACGCCGAAGGGCCGGCAAGCCCCTTTCAATTGGCCTTGCCTGATGTGCGCCTTGAAAGAGTCGAACTCACCGGCCGCTTTGTTCAAAAGGGCTCGTCGACTTCGCGATTTTCCGCTTCCGTTGGGGTGGCTACAGCTCAGCTTGAGTACACCGATGGCAGCTGGGATATCCGCGGGGGTATTGATGCGCGCTCTGTGCAATTTTTAATGGGCACGACGCAATACGTGGACTTTGACGACCTCAATGCGCACATGGCTGTTGCGTGGAACGGCCCGACAAAAACGGTTGAAGTGTCGTTTGAGGCAGAAACCGGCGGTGTGGATTTTCAGGGGGATGTACGGCACGGGGAGGGTGATTTTGATATGAATTTGAGCGGGATAAAGACGGATTTGCAGGCGGTTCGCCCGGCCTTGCCCCCGTTCATCTTGGCCTCGTTGGAAGGGCTGGAGATGGCGGGGCTCAGCGATTTTGACGTGTCCCTATCGCAATCCACATCGGCCAATTCCATCAGCTGGGGCGTTCGCCTTGAGCCGCACATGGCTGAGGTTGCGGCTTTCGGTCAGCGGTTGGACGAAGTCAGTGGAGCATTGCGCCTGTCCCCCCAAGGGGAGCTAATCCGCATTGATTTCACAGGGGCACGTGCACGCTGGAGTGGAGGCGGCTTGACACTAAACGGGTCGTGGACAGGCTCAGAGCATTGGGGAAAACTAGACGCGGACGTGGCTTGGTCTGGCGATGTGATGGCCCTAGCCGGCGCGCTCAAATCAGCCGGCCACGCCCAAGCTTCTTTAGACCGCATGGAAGGGGCAATTGAGTGGAAGGGGCATTTGACTGGCGTGACATCTGAAGCCGCCACGGCGGACGACTGGTCGATTGCCGGTGAGTTGGTGGCAAATCGCTTGGTTTTGGGCGAGACATTTGCGCCGCTGAGTGCCGTTTCCAATTGTAGAATCAACATCGAGGGAGACCAGATTCAGGCCCAACTTGAGGCCGAAACTCCTGGCGGCGTGTTGGACCTATTTGCAAGGGGGCCATTCAGCCGGACCGGCTGGTCGATTGTTGCGAAGGCCGATGAACTGGACTTGGAGGCGCTTCAAAAGTCGGCGACATCTCGCAGGGCGGACAGCACGTCTGCCGGCGTGTCCAGCGGTGTAGTCGGGGCAGAGGCTTTGAGCGTCAATATTGACGTAAACATCACCCGAGCGACGCACGGTGCCCTGACACTCGAAGGCTTGGAGGCCAAGGCCGCCCTGCTTGGCGAGTCGCTGATGATTCAAGACTTTTTTGTTTCGATGTGCGGTGGATCGGTGCTGGGAAGCGCCGAATGGTCGCCACTAGACCTTACCGCGCAATTGCAGGCCTCGAACCTGGACTTGCACGCACTACTCGCACAAACCAACGGCCTAGGCCAAGACGTTGTGTCAGCGGACAATATTTATGGAACGGCGGCATTGAACGGCACGATGAATTGGAGCTCCCGACGCGCACAGGGCCACGAGCTGGAGGCTGACTTTGTGGCGACCGTTCTCAACGGCGGCTTGCAGAAATTCGAACTTCTTGCCCGCATCCCAGAGGCCATTCGAGAGCAACGGAGCATGGGCACCATTGCGGACGCAGACGATTTGCAGCGACGCCTTGCGCACGTTCGATTCGCTGAAATCACCCACCGTTTCACTGTTGCAGAGGGGGCCATTGAATTCGCACCGGTGCACATCGTCTCGGACGCATTGGACATCGGTATTGGGGGCCGATATTCTTTTGATGGAGGGGTTGCGTACACCGTGGACTTTGCGCTGCGAGACTTGCGAGACCAGCGCTCGGAGTTCGGCGAGGTGGAGGACGATGGGTTGGGCCACCGATTCTTCTTGGGCATCGGGGGCACGGTCGATGATCCGGAATTCTGGTACGACCGCTCCGCACACAACGCCTTTCGAAAAGCGCGCCGCCAATCGATATTTTCTGGGACCAACCAATCGCCCGATGCGAAGCTTCCGCCGAAGCCAAATACCTCATTTGCAGGAGATGGGACCGACGATGAATCAGAGGATGACGATTTTTAGCGCTTGAACAAGAGACGACGATACGGTCTTTCTGAAAGACCAACCGCTTTTTTTAATAGTTGTATGTTAATATTCCTTATCTTGAGCTCCCCCGAGGTCCGCGAGGAATAGGGCACTTAACCAGATTGACGCAGAGGCATTTTTATGCCTGTCAGAAGCCCCGGCGAAAGCCGGGGTTTTTTCGTTCTTCTAACGGAACTTGCACCCACTAATGCAACACCTTGCACATAAACAGCGGTGGAAGGTCGCTTTGTTCGCTGCAGCAGCGTTCATCGTTGGCTTGACGCTGTGGTATTCATCCACGATTGCCCGCACACTTCGGCACGAAGAACAGCACAAGGTTGAGCTTTGGTCTGAAGCAATTGTTCAAAGAGCTGAACTGGTCCGTTACACCGATCGCCTCTTTGATTCGCTGCGTGTTGAGGAGCGCACCAAGGCCGACTTGCTGTTTTCGGCGTACGAAATTTTCGAGCAGCTTGGGACGGACGCAAAGACCGACGTGACGATGATCATGAACGTGATCCAAGCCAACCGAACCATCCCACTCTTGGTTACCGGCCCGGATCGTGAAATTCAATGGACGGCCAATTTGCCGCCTCACGTTGCCACGGATTCCCTGGCTCAAGACTCGTTGATTGCCGTCCTTTCTGAGCGAGGAGCAGTCATTGATATCGGTGCGGGCCGAACGTACATATACTACGATGAGAGCAAGAGATTTCGGGAGCTACAGGCTGTAATGGCGGACTTGATTTACTCTTTCATTAGCCAGACCGTGATTAATTCGGCATCGATTCCTGTGCTGCTGGTCGACAGCACCCACACGCGCATTTTGCGGGCCGAACGCATTGCCGCGTCTGATCTGCGTGACACGACAGCCTTGATCGCAGCGTTTTCTAAGGCCAACCCCTCGATTCCCCTCGATTTACCGTCGGCGGGCCGCCAGTACATCATGTATGACGAGTCCTTGGTCTTGAAGCAATTGAGATACTTCCCGGTCATCCAACTGTTGATCATCGGCGGTTTCCTTCTGTTTGCCTACCTCATTTTCAGCACCTTCAGGCGGGCAGAGCAGAACCGAGTGTGGGTTGGTATGGCGAAGGAAACGGCGCATCAATTGGGCACCCCGCTCTCTGCATTGTTGGCCTGGGTTCACGTGTTGGAAGAGCAGGGCCTCGACCCGAAAGTGATCGTCGAGCTGAACAAAGATTTGGACCGCCTTCAAACGGTGACAGACCGCTTCTCAAAGATCGGCTCCGAGCCCGAGTTGCACGCTGGCGACCTCGGAGAGTTCGTCCGATCGTCGATGGGTTACATGCAGCCGCGCATGCCGCGGCGCGTGATCTTCGAGCTCGACATCGCCCCCAAGGTCTCTGCAAAATTCAGCCCTTCCCTGTACGGTTGGGTATTGGAAAACCTTGTGAAAAACGCCGTGGACGCTATGGCAGGCGAGGGCACCTTGAAGCTCCATTTGCATGTGGACGGCTCCAATGCAACGCTCGATATAAGCGACTCGGGCAAGGGCATTCCCAAGGCTCATCATCGGAGTGTGTTCGAGCCGGGCTACACCACGAAAAAGCGAGGATGGGGCCTGGGCTTGAGTTTGGTCAAGCGCATCGTCGAGCATTACCACGGCGGGAAAATTTTCGTTTTGCGTTCCGAAGAAGATTCAGGGACCACATTCCGTGTGACTTTGCCGTTGGAATCCTAGTTCAAGGCCGTATCTTTGCGCCCCCGCTGCCCGGATGGCGGAATTGGTAGACGCGCGCGACTCAAACTCGCGTTCCGCAAGGAGTGTGGGTTCGATTCCCACTCCGGGTACACAGGTCCGCAACAGACCGCATAGAAACCCTGGCTGAGAGGCCGGGGTTTTTAGTTCAGCATGGTCCGCACACTTTGTAGATAGCGTTGAATGGCATCAGGCCAATTGTGGCCCGCGTTAATGCTCGACGATGCGCTTGATCGAAACGCTTCAAGGTGAGTTGAGGAAGACCTGAGCTTGAGAATTGCGCTTGAAATTGACTCGGGGTCATTTGCGCGATGAATCAAACCAGAACCTGTGGCCTGCACCAATGCAGCCTGACTCGGGCAGTCGCTCACAATCAAGGCTAATCCAGCATGGAGGTATTGAAAAAGTTTGTTGGCGTGGGTGGTGTCATGGTGGGTGTTCCTAAGGATTGGACACACCCCCACCTTGGAAACGTGGAGGTAGCCCCCAATGGAGTTCAACGGCTGAAACCCCTCTAGATGAATGCGCTCTCCATGAGGGAGAGTTCTTTTTAGATTGGCCAATACATGCTGTTCTTGTTTGCTGTTGCCCACAAGGACCAACTGTAAATTGTCATATTTAGCCGCTGCTAAAGAGAAGCCTTTGAGCAGCGATTCCGTGCCGCGACGAAGTGAAGTGTCACCGAAATAGAGCAATACAAATTGCCCCTCAAAACGCTTCTCAAGCTCGCGCGATTCAAAGGCCCCTAAATCATCTGGCCAGATGTAGTTACTTAAGACAACACTCTTTTCGGCACTGAATCCGACTCGACTTCGGCATTCAGAAGAAGCCTCATCCGTCACAAAAACCAGACGGTTAGCTGCAACTACCGCCCGTTCCTCTAAGGCAACCCAACGGCGATGTGATATGAGCAGCCGTCCAAGCCCTTTTTGAGAAAATGCATACTCCTGAATTATCTCCGGCAGGTTCTCGGCGATATCAAGCACAATGATTTTCGGACGGAGACGCTTGATGGCTCGCTCGACCCCTGGCCAAACGTAGATGTTATACACGTGAAGAATGTCCGGGCGAAAGTCCTCGATCTCCCGGGCGATAGCTTTAGAAATTAAGCGGCCGTATAGGCTGCAGTCTGCGCTGAGTGCCACGGCTTTCGCTCCAATGCGCCCCACCTTCACGTGCCGCACCTCCACGCGGCCCTCCATTTCCAAGTCTCCGGCCGTGGATTTCGTTTCGGGATCGAGGCACAGGCAACGCACTTGACAGCCGGCTTCGGAAAGCGCTCGACTCATATTGGAAACCCTTATTTGCCGCCGAATGCTGAGGTCGGTGATTATTAGAATTCGTTCCATGGAGCAGCAGATAACAATCGGTCACTGTTAAAATGGCACGTATCATTCAGGTGTAATGTGTCTAGCATTTTGAGCGATTCACCGGGGTTGACCCGTGTGGAATCAATCGCGCCCCGAGAAACACCCGCGCCATAATCGTTGAATTTGAAGTCGCCTCCATACAGCTTATTGTTGAGCGTGATCCGTGCGTTGGGAATCCCATATGCGTCGGCCATAATTAAGCCGTGAAGAGAGCTTGATACGACGCGGTCGACAGAAAGCAATTGGGAAATGAACTCTTCCCTGCCAGCACAAATGTCAATAATAAGAGCGCCTTCATCCGCCCATTTTTCTAACACCGAGTGGCCCACATCGCAATAATGAGGAATCACCCCCCAACGATGAGATGTTTCACGACCTGACGAACGCGGCCTGATTTGAGGGTAGAGCATTGCGGGGTCCCCAAACACCTTTGGAACGGTCATCCCAGCGCGAACCAGCACCTCTCTTGTGTGTGGCCCACGGACGGCAAGAATATTCAACTGACGCCCACCGCAACCCAGAGCTTTGGGAGAAATAGTTCCAGCGCCCCACACCGTATCCCCCGGCATAGAGAAGGCCATAACGCTTCCAACAGCGAGCAACTTTCCCGCAGCATAGGGGTCAGAAATTTCAGCGAGTGGACGCGGAGAAAAATGATTGCAGATGGAAAGGCCGATGATGTCACCCCAATTGTTTGGATGATTGACATTCGTATAATGGAAGACTGACGAGCCAGGAGAAACTCGCTGAGTCGGGCGTTTGAAGGTGTGTCGAAAGAATCTTTCCCACTGCATGCCAGGGTTCCTATTTGAGGCGAAAAAGGTACACTCTCTTGCTCATTGTTGTTGGAGGTGGCGTTATTTTTGCCCCATGCTTACTTGTCGTGTACTTTTTTTTGGAGCGGCCACCCTTTTTATGGCTGCGCCGTCTCTTTTGGCTCAGGCCGTTTTGCACCAGCCGTATTTAGGCGTGGGCCTCACAGCCGGGGTGTACGCAGCAA
>JAQWTJ010000047.1 GCA_029242765.1 Flavobacteriales bacterium
GGTTCCACTACCTGATGAGGATGAGGCACTTACATTGTCTTTGGTGCTCACTGCGGC
Organism: Flavobacteriales bacterium; assembly: GCA_029242765.1. Classification (GTDB taxonomy): domain Bacteria; phylum Bacteroidota; class Bacteroidia; order Flavobacteriales_D; family Sanyastnellaceae; genus UBA8752. The sequence continues at coordinate 58 of JAQWTJ010000047.1, forward strand.
TGATTATTCTGTCTCACTGATCATTCCGGACCTAAACATCCCGGATTGTCCTGGTGGAGGGACCATTGACATCCCTTGTATCGCACAAGCCGATTTCATTTATTTTGACTACGGAAATTGTGATTTGGTCGCCTTGACTTATACCGGAACGCCTGGCATTCTAAGCTGGACCATAAATGGTAATCCCGCAGGTGGAGGCAATTCAATCAGCTCAAACCTGGGAGAAGGAGTGCACTTCATATGTGTCACTGTAACCGACTTCAATGATCCAGAATGCACCTCAACGCATTGCCAAGAGGTGGTCATCATCTGCTCTAACGGCGGCGGCGATTGCCCCTACGGATTCACACATGAATCCATGGCAAGCGGTGCTGTAGCCATTCCTGGTGCAGGCATTGTCGTTGCAACAGAAGATGACATTGACCTGAGCTTTGAATCAATAACCTATTTAGATGGTTCAACAAACTTTGGTTCTGCGTCTATCGGAGCTCCATTGGTGGGAGCTGGTGACGGCAAAGTGCTTTACCTCAACAACATTATGGCTCTGTACGACTTGAGCTCCTATGATTTTGTTGACGGCGTAGAGTTTGAGTTCCACGATGCAGGCGGATTGGAGAACTTGCGAATCAATGGAGCCCTCTATGTGGGTGACATCACTGGTGCACCGGCTGCATTGGGCGGAACAAATGTATCCGTGGTTTCTGTAGACTACGGTTGGTACATCGCAGGAGTTGTGACCATCGTAGGCCCTGTAGGCGACCTTTCCATTGCAGGACAAGAGTTCTATGTTGACAACATCTGTGTAGCTGGCTACCCGGGCGATCCCAATGGAAATGGTGGCGATTGTAATCTGAACTGCGACAATGTCACCGACTTCGACAGTGACTACTCCGGCGATAGCTGGGGCGACCCTGCTGCCGGCGCCACCATCGCAGTGGCACCGTACGATTTGGCTTTCACCAGCGGAGATGTCGATGTCTATGCCATCCCTACACTCCACGCCAGCATCGCGGCTTGTGGTGACCCGCTCTACCAATACATGACAATAGAGACCGCAGGAGACTTCGGCTTTGGTCGCGTGCTTCGCCTCCACAACATCGGGGCGCGGTTTGACATCCAATCCGCTGTCCCGGTAACGGACACGGTTTGTGTCGCCTATCGCTATGCTGGAAACCTCCGAGGATTTACCCTCAATGGGGTCATGTCTTGCAGCAGCTATCCGTCGATGTCCGGCATCCACAATACTGTGATTCAAGGCTGCTTGATTCAAGTCAACGAGGTCCTGGAAACGTCGGCCAATGGCAGTGTCGTAGCCGCCTCAGGAGTGCTCACCATCATTGGTGATGTCAATGATATCGAGTTCCGCGGGGACGAAGTTTGGGTCGACGACATCTGCATCAGTGCAAGCGATTGCGTGGACTCAGATGAGGACGGCATCTGCGATGAGGACGAGCAGGCCGGCTGCACCGACCCCACGGCATCCAACTACGATCCGAACGCCACCGACGACGACGGATCGTGCGACTACGACGAAGTCCCCGGTTGCACGGATCCCGATGCTCCGAACTACAACCCAGATGCAACAGACGACGACGGCTCTTGTATCCCCGGGGAGTGGAACGACGAAACGGAGAACGTGACCTGTCCTGCGGAATGTGATTATGTGGTGGACTTTGAAAGCCAGGCCCTGGGCATGGTTTGGGAGAACCCCGGCACACCTGTTGGCGCCTATATGTTCACTGAGAACGGCATTGACATCTTCTCTCATGACTTGAACAGCACCCTGTACGGAGCCTACTACAACAAGAATGAAATCATGTTGTCACCCCGTGCAGGATTCGGACTGAATCATGTGATGATGACGAACAATGCGGGCATTACGCTTGAATTGGACGACTTCCCCACGGACACAGTGTGCTTCGAATTCCTCGATATGGGCGGATTTGAAACGCTCGAGATCAACGGCGTGAACTTCAGCTCTGTGAATGGCTACGGCAGATTGCAAGCTGCTCCTGTTGTCATCGGCGGCATCGGTGTGAAGGTGACCGGCACGCCCATCGTGCAGATCACCAGCAGCGGCGTGCAACAGATCGGTTTCCAAGGAAAGGTGGAGCTGTATGGAGACGTTGACAAGTTGACGATTGCAGGCCAAGAGCTGTGGGTCGACAATTTCTGCCTCTCCTCAGGCCAAGAGTCGGTGGCCGGTTGCACCTACCCTGATGCGCCGAACTACGATCCGAACGCCACAGTGGAAGACGGCAGCTGCGAGTACCCCGTTGATAGCTGCGTGGGTGACCTCGACGGCAACGGAGAAATCGTAGTGAACGACTTGCTCATGCTGCTCAGCGTCTTCGCAACGGAATGCGAATAAACGAGTGTAGGGCCGACGTTTCGACTGCAACCCGCCTCGAATAAACAGACCAGAAAGGGGGGCTTCGGCCCCCCTTTCTCTTTTTCACGGCGTTCCCAATTTGCAATGCTGACGGCACGACTTGGGGCGTATCTTCGCCGGCGCATCAATTGTGCACCAATCCCAGCCCCCACCGACATGTCGCCCGATTCGTCTGCCCTGCATCAGTTCACCTTGCCCAACGGGCTGCGTTGTGTGCATTTGGAGGCCGGGCGGAACGTGGGGCATTGCGGCCTGCTTATCGAGGCGGGCTCTAGAGATGAGTTGGAGTCCGAGAACGGTCTCGCTCACTTCATCGAGCACACGCTTTTTAAGGGGACGAAAAAGCGGCGCACATTCCACATCCTCAATCGGCTCGACAGCGTGGGTGCAGAACTCAACGCCTACACCTCGAAGGAAGAGACGTGGATCACGTCCTCGTTTTTAAGCGAACATCTGGAGCGGTCGATGGAACTGATCGCCGACATTGCTTTTTCGGCGACTTTCCCCGAGAAGGAAATCGTGAAGGAGCGCGATGTGATCATCGACGAAATTCACTCCTGGCGCGACAGCCCGGGCGATGCGATTTTTGACGAGTTTGAGGAAATGCTCTTCCCTGAGCACGCACTGGGCCGCAATATTCTGGGTGACGAAAAGAGTGTCAGTCGCTTCGGACGGGCCGATATATTGTCCTTCATCGAGCGGCAGTACCGCAACGATCGCCTCGTTTTTTCTTCGGTGGGACCGGTCAAGGGAAGCCACGTCGAAAAGCTGTGCATAAAGTACTTTTCACAGCACACCACCGGCACCACCGAGGCCCGGAGGTTGGCTCCGGCAAAGTACACGCCCGAGCGGCGCACGGGGGATCACGCAGTGCACCAGGTGCACCACGTCACAGGCAACATCGCAGGTGGAATGGACGCAAAGGACCGAATCGCCACCCTTTTGCTGTCAAACTACTTGGGCGGGCCCGGTATGAACGCGCGATTGAACCTCACGATTCGCGAGCGCTATGGCATCTGCTACAACATCGAATCGAGTTACGTCCCCTATTCAGATATAGGCGAGTTCCTCGTGTACTTTGGAACGGACCTGAAGAACTTTGCTCGGGCCGAACAGTTGGTGCATCGCGAGTTGAAGTTGGCCCGAGAAAAGCGCATGGGCGTGGTGACTTTGCACCAGGCAAAACAGCAATTGATCGGGCAAATCGCCCTTGGATCTGAAAGCGGATCGGGCTGGATGTCGACCATGGGCAAGAGTGTGATGCTCTATGATCGCGTCGAGCCGATGGCCGAAACAATCGCCGGCATCGAGTCAGTGACCGCTGAGGAAATCCTTGAAAGTGCCAATAAACTACTCGACCCTGCCCGCCTTAGCCACTTGACGTATCGGCCTAAGGCGTAGATTCGCAACAAACTTCTTGCCATGTTTCGCACCATCACTGCCAGCCTTGCGGCCTGTGCTTTCACCTTTGCTTTAACCATTTCACCGGCTGTGAAGGCCCAAGAAGCTGAACTCTTAAGCACGATGGGCATCGGCGATTTGACCGCTCTAGGCTCGGCCTTCGGCATCCCTCCTGGGCTGGTTAACCCCTCATTCGAAGTGAGCGCCTACCGCGTGACCTACGACATGCCTTTCCTCGACTCCGTTGTGAGCGTGAGTGGTGCGCTATTCACCCCGCTGAGTATGGATCTGGCGTGCGGAGCGCCGACGATGACGTACATGCACGGGACCATGTTTGTGCGCGAAGACGCCCCTTCTTTTCTAGGTTCTGAGGGCCAATTGGGATTCCTTATGGCCAGTCTCGGTTTTGTGACACTTATGCCCGACTACGTGGGGCTCGGCACCAGTGACTTGCTTCACCCTTACATCCACGCGCAAAGTGAAGCAGACGCCGGGGTGTACTTACTGGAGGCGGCTTCAGTATTGAGCGAAGAACTCGGCTATACAATGGGGTCGGAGAACTTCGTGATGGGGTACTCACAAGGCGGACACGCGGCCATGGCAATGGCCCGTGAAATGCAGACGAACTGGAATGATGAGTTCCCACTTACTGCAGCGGCCCCAATGAGCGGGCCGTATGATCTGTCTGGCACGCAATTCCCAATGGGCTTCGCCCAAGAATCGTACTCCAATCCAGCCTATATGGCGTACACGGCGTTGGCTTGGCAGAGCATTTATGGGAATTTGTACAACGATTTGAGCGATTGGTTTCTTGAGCCCTACGCTTCGGAGATCCCGGGCATGTTTGACGGCATGACCAGCGGCGGTGCAATCAACGACTACCTGCCGACCTTGACGGCCGACGTGATTCAGCCGGGACTGCTCGAGTCGCTGCTCGAAGAAGGCAGCCCCTTTTTAGCCGCCGCCCAAGACAACGACGTGTACGAATGGGTGCCAGAATCCCCGATCCAGATGTACTACTGCACCATGGACGAGCAGGTGTTTTATGAAAATGCCTTGCTTGCAGAGACCCATATGAACGACGCCGGCGCATCGGCTATCACCACCATCAATGGCGGACCGTTAACTCACGGAGGTTGTGCTCTACTCTCCATCCTTGGCGGCACCCTATGGAGCGCAGGGCAGGCCGACTTTTGCAGTTTAGTCGGCGTAGACGAGCAAGGTGCCGGACTGGCGTTGAACGCCTTCCCCAACCCCACTTCTGGAGATGTACGCATTGAAGGGTTGGCCGTTGGAGCGCATTGGACCCTGTTGGATGCTTCAGGGCGCAAGGTTTTTGGTGGCGTGGCCGAGGCTTCACTGCTTGACATGAAGACCGGTCAACTCGCATCAGGCCTGTACACGTTCGTGCAAGGGGCCAGCGCAGTGCGCATTGCAGTGCAATGAAAAAAGGCGGCCCGGACCGAAGTCCAGACCGCCTCTGCGGCATCTAAGTGGTTAAGTAGTCGCCTGTTTTCCCGAAATGAATGCCAGCCAGGAGGATCGGGGGGGTACACCTGACCTGCTTACGGGTCAAGGCGCGTTAACCACCTTCACGTCCGCTATTGCCTCTGACGCAGGCGTCAAGTCAATGATATTCGCCCGGGTTGCGGCCAAGCCGACGCAGCCGATGGTGGTGTATGCCGAGATTCCTTCCGGAATTTCAACGCTGAAGGTGAGGGATTGCGGCTGGAGAACTTCAAGATCAATTGATGCTCTTCCGGCGCGAACCGCTCCACGTGTGATTTCGTCACCCATGCGGTTGGTTACGACATAGTGTACAACCCCAAGGGATTCGTGAGTAACCAAGTCCATGCTGACCAAGCCTTGGGGAGCATCGATTACTACAGCGGCTTGCTCTCCTTGCATCATGCGACCGGCGCTGGCATAGAGCAATTGAGCTCGAGCATCAATGGCGGTGAGCACTCTCGTTTTAGAGAAGCGCTTGCATTGAGCGTTTGCAGATTGAAAAGAAGAAAGGGCAACTATTGAAATCAGAGCAAGAGTTGCATATATGATAGAAGAGCGTTTCATAGCCGTCGTATTTGTGGTGAGTAGACGGCTGCAAGTACAGACCGTTTTTTAGCTCTCGCGATGACGGTTCTCCTCAGGCGTGATGACTTGAGTCAAGTGGCCCAGGATTCTTGCGCACGCCTCCACGGTGTAGTCAATCTCGGCTTCAGTGGTGAGTCGGCTGAAGGAAAAACGCAGGGCAACGCGCTTGGGGTCGTGGCAGTTCAAGGCCTCCAGCACATGAGACGGGCGGGGCGAACCGCTTGAACACGCACTGCCCCCCGAACAGGCCACGCCCTCCAAATCGAGCAGAAACATAAGCATCCCGTTTTTTCTGTGCGGCGGGAAACTTACATTAAGTACCGTATACAGAGCATAATCGCGGTCGCTTTGCACGTTGAACTGAATCCCGGGGATGCTCTTGACAAGGCCTTCGACCATGCGACGCTTCAATGCCCGAACGTGCTTTTCATGTTCCTCGTGGCCATCAAAGGCGAGCTTGATGGCTTCAGCCAGGCCCACAATGCCGATTAAATTCTCCGTGCCTCCACGCATAGCGCGCTCTTGACTGCCGCCTAAGATTAGCGCGCCGACCTTGAGGCCCTCACGCACATAAAGGAAGCCGATGCCCTTGGGGCCGTGGATCTTGTGAGCCGAGCAGGTGGCAAAATCGACGGGAAGCACCGATAAATCCAGCGGGTAGTGCCCCATGGTCTGCACCGTGTCGGAATGGAACAGTGCGCCGTGGGTTCGGCACACCGAACCGATGGCGTTCAAATCTTGGATGAGACCCACCTCGTTGTTTCCGTGCATAACCGAGACAAGCGTCTTGGGTCCGTCGGCAAGCAACTCATCCAGGGCCGAGAGGTTGACGTGGCCTGTGTCGTCCATGGGGATGAGAGCGCACGTGGCGCCTCCCGTCTGGCCATAGCGTTCGGCCGTCTTGATGACGGCGCTGTGCTCGCTGGGGAGCGTCAAAATTCGGCGGCAGCCTTGATGCTCAACAGCGGCGTACAACGCCAAGTTGTCGGCTTCAGTGCCGCCCGAGGTGAAGCAGATTGAGCTGGGGGGACAATGCAGTCTGGCAGCAATGGCCCGTCGCGACTGTTCAATAGCCGTCTTCGTTTTGCGCCCGAAGGAGTGCGACGAGGAAGGGTTGCCGAAGTGCTCGCACATGAATGGCAGCATGGCGTCCACCACTTGGGGGAGCATGGGGGTCGTGGCAGCGTTGTCGAGGTACACTTTCATAGCAACTTCACTTGGCAGCGGCAAAAATAGAACAAGGCTTGCAATTTGCCTTGTTTTTCAGAATTATACAACACCGGCCATAAGCCGCATTTTGTACGCGTTGCCAAGGGCTTTTGCCTCTTCAAGCGTAGCGGCTTCAGCATAAATTCGCACGATGGGCTCGGTGTTGCTTCGGCGCAAATGAACCCACCCCTCGGGGAGGTCGAGCTTGACGCCATCCACCGTGCTGGGGTTTAGATGGGCATGATCGGCGCAAAACTTGTCGAGCAAAGCGCCGGGATCCATACCGGGCTCAAGTTGAAGCTTGTCCTTTGAGATGACGTATGCAGGCAAGGCATCGCGCATAGAACGTGCTGTTCCGCCTGCAGCTTTATGATGGGCCAAATGGGAGAGCCACAGGGCGATGCCCAACAGGGCGTCACGGCCGGCGTGGAGTGTGGGGTAGATGACACCGCCGTTGCCCTCACCGCCGATGATGGCCTCGCAGGCGCGCATGGCGTTGACCACGTTCACCTCGCCCACTGCGCTGGTATGGCAATCGACGCCGTGACGGCCGGCGACGTCGCGCAAGGCGCGCGTGGAGCTGAGGTTGGACACGACCGCACCCGGGGTGTGCTGCAGCACGTAATCGGCGACAGAAACGAGGGTGTATTCCTCGCCGAAGGGGCTACCGTCTTGGCAAATCATCGCCAGACGGTCCACATCAGGGTCGACCGAAAATCCAGCATCTGCGCCGTGCTTTACAACCGCCTCAGACAAGTCCGTCAAATGCTCGGGCAGCGGCTCGGGGTTGTGAGGAAATCGGCCGTGGGGCTCGCAATACAATTCGACCACCTGAGAAACCCCTAGGGCTTTAAGCAGCGGCGGCACCGAGATGCCACCCGTCGAATGGACTGCGTCGACGACGACTTTGAAATTGGCTGCAGAAATCGCTTGGACATCGACCAGGTCCAGGTCCAGAATGGCGTCGATGTGGCGTGCAATCCAATCATCGACTTTGCGGACTTGGCCAAGCTCTTCAACGGGCGCAAAGTTCATTTCGCTCTCAGCCCAACGGATGACCTCAGCGCCATCCTCGGCGCTGATGAACTCGCCTTTTTGGTTGAGCAGTTTGAGCGCGTTCCACTCAACGGGGTTGTGCGAGGCGGTCAGTACAATCCCTCCCTGGGCGCCCTCCCCCACCACGGCCATCTCGACCGTGGGCGTCGTGCTCAGTCCGAGGTCGATCACGTCGATGCCCATCGCCTGTAGCGTACCCATAACCAAGTTCTGCACCATTTCTCCTGAAGGGCGAGCGTCGCGACCGATCACCACACTTGGCTTATTTGGACCGTCTACAAATTGAGATAGAATCCAAGCGCCAAAACCGACGGTGGATTGCACGATGACCAAAGGGGTCAAATTGTCGGAACCCGCGCCGCCTATGGTGCCACGGAATCCTGAAATGCTGCGAATCATCGTCATGCCGGTAAAATTAAACGTTTACGAATTGAAACGTGATAAATATGGTCAGCCGCATCACAGATCGCATATTTGTACCGTTGTTGGGTACTCCAAAGCCTGTGTTCATAAACCCGACAATCCGGATCTACAAGGACTCCGCTTGGGGCCTAGCTTCGATATTAATGATGCACGACGACGAATTAAATCACCAAGATGAAAAAGAGCTCTCTCTATTGATTGAGCGCTATGAGTTGATGGAGGCCCGCGAGGAAGCCACTTTTTTTGATTTGACTGAATTTGAGGCCCTTATCGAACATTATTTGATTTACGGAAAGCACAAGCGGGCCCAAACTGTGCTGCTGTACGCCAGCGAACTGTACCCTGAGAGTTTGGGCTTGCAATTGCGTGACGCACAGATTTTGGCAGGTTCCGGCAAATTGGATCACGCCATTCCGCGCTTGTTGAATTTATTGGCATTCGAACCTCAAAACGAGGAGATTCACCTGACCCTTGCATCGCTGTACAGCCAGACGCATCAGCACCTCAAGGCAATTCGTCATTTCCGCAAGGTGATGGATTTCTGCGACCCCGAGACGAAAGGGGAACTGTACATTGACATTGCGCTTGAATATGAGAATTTAGGCCATTGGGACATGGCTGTTCAAATGCTCAGCGAAGCCATTGCGCACAATCCAGAAAACGAAACGGCGCTGCATGAATTGTCATTCTGCTTGGAGACGATTGGACAAAACGACCGAGCCATCAAGGTGTTTCAAGAGCTGATCGACCGGCACCCGTACAGCTGCCCCGCATGGTTGGGACTTGGCAATGCCCTGCAGCGCATGAGCGCTTACGAAAAGGCAATCCAAGCTTACGAGTATTGTTTGGTGATCAACGAAGACTTTTCGCCAGCCCTTTTTCAGAAAGCGGGCTGTTTGACCTTGCTCGAACGCTACCACGAAGCCGTGGAATGCTATCTCGACACAATTGTGATGGATTCGCCCCAAGCTGCAACGTATTGTATGATGGGTGAGTGCATGGAACGCTTGGAGAATTTGAGCGAGGCTGAGGGCTACTACAGAGCGGCCTTGGATTTGGACCAGCAGTATGCCGATGCCCATATCGGTTTGGGCGTCGTCTTTGACTTGCGAGACCAAAGTGAAGCCAGCATTCGCTGTATGGAAAAGGCTGTGAGCTTGGACCCCAGCCATGTGGATTACCAGCTGCTGCTGGGGAATGCGCACAAGAAGGCGGGCAACTTTCTCAAGGCAAAAGCACTGTATGACAACGCCTTGCGCCTCTCACCGAACAATATTGACGTGTGGATTGAGGCGATTGACAACTTGCAAATTGAAGGGTTGCATACCGATGCATTGGCATTGATAGCGGATGCCACGGCGTCTGTAGCGGCAAATTTGCGCATTGGATTTCGACGATTTGTGAGTCTCCACGCATCGTCTCAGAGGAAGGAGGCCTTCAAGTTATTTGACATCCTCCTCGAACGGGAATCAACGGAAAATAGAGAATTGATTGAATACTACCCCGAAATCCAAGAAGACCCCGACTTTTGCATGCGCACATCACACCGCCGCAAAGCATGATGAATTTTGATTTGAACCACTTGCCCGACCGAACGGAAAAGCCGCGGTCCAGTGGCCTGACCATGGTTATGGACAAAGGACTTAGCGTCCGACAGGCTGAGGATTTACTCGCCATTGGCACAGAACGCCTGGACTACTTGAAGCTCGGATTTGGGACGTCTGTGGTGACGCCCGGACTCAAAGAAAAGGTCGCGACTTACCGAAAAGCTGGGCTGGATGTGTACTGCGGGGGGACACTGTTTGAGGCCTTCCTTGTTCGGGATCGATTGGACGACTATCTGCGCTTCATTGACGATTTAGGTATCGATTGCCTCGAAGTGAGCGACGGTTCGATGGTCATCGACCACGGCCTAAAATGTGATATCATTCAGCGCCTTTCAGCCAATTACAAGGTGTTATCCGAAGTCGGATCGAAGGAGGCCGGTATCCTGATCAGCCCCGCCAAGTGGGTGCGCATGATGCGCAATGAACTCGACGCTGGATCGGTCAAGGTGATTGCCGAAGCACGCGAAAGTGGAACGGTTGGCATCTACCGGCCCAATGGCACAGCTCACACGGCTTTGATACGCAAGATCCTAGCCAAAGTCGCCCAGGCCGACATCATCTGGGAAACGCCTAAAAAGGAGCAGCAGGTGTGGTTCATTAAGCAATTCGGTGCAAATGTGAACCTCGGCAACATCGCGCCCGAAGGGCTGATTCCTCTTGAATGCTTGCGTCTGGGCCTTCGTGGAGACACGTTCTTCCACTTCCTTCCCGAAGAGGTGCGTGCCGGCGCGACCCCTCAAGAAGTTTGATTTAACCCATACTTAGCACCGGACATGAGTGAAATCTCTATTGAAACACTGCAGTCTTGGCGCTCGAAGAAGCGGGCGATGCAAATCGTCGACATCCGTGAAATTCAAGAGTTCCAACTCGGAAATTTGGGTGGAGACCACATCCCCATGTCCGAGTGTTTACGGCGTCACAAGGAAATTCGACGCGATATCCCTGTGGTGGTGCATTGCCGAACAGGGCGCCGCTCTGAAGCCGTTGTATCGGCCCTGACGGAAAAACACGGGTTTAAGAATTTGAAAAACTTGGCCGGCGGCATCATGGCTTGGGCTTTGACGGTGGATCCTTCGATTCAAGTGGAATGACACAGAACGGCGGAACAAAAGGGCGATCAGCACTGGATTGGGCAGGCGTTTTTCTCCGCGGAATGGCCATGGGCACCGCCGACTTGGTGCCCGGTGTTTCGGGCGGAACCATCGCATTTTTAACAGGGATTTACGAGGAACTCTTGGCGTCGTTGGCTGGGCTTCGCTGGTCGCTGGTAGGCGTGGCGCGGCGGGATGGAATCGCCGCAGCGTGGAAGGCGGGGAACTTTAATTTTTTACTTGCCCTGGTCGCTGGCATGGGCTCAGCCGTGGTCGGGTTTTCGGGGCTGCTGCACTTCTTGCTCGAGCAGCACCCCGTGCTGCTGTGGAGTTTCTTCTTCGGGCTGGTGGCCGCCTCTGTGCCGACGATGTTAGGCGGAACCACAATGCGCGGGTTGGAGATGTGGCACGCGGTGGGCGCAGTGGTGGTGGGCGCTTTTATAGCTTGGACCGTGACGGGCTTGCCCGAACTTATTGCTGATCCCGGCTTGATGGAGTTGGTACTTGCCGGCGCTTTGGGGATTTGCGCCATGCTTTTGCCGGGTATTTCTGGATCCTTTGTGCTTGTGATATTGGGGGCTTATCCCGTGGTAATCAAAGCGGTGGCTGAACTCGACTTTTTGCGGTTGGGTGCTGTGGGGGTGGGGATGCTAGCAGGGTTGCTACTTTTTTCGCGTGGACTGGACCGCCTGTTCCGCCGTCACCGGGATGTGGCCGTGGCGCTGCTCAGCGGCTTCTTGCTGGGCTCATTGCGCAAGTTGTGGCCCTGGGAGGGGGCGCCGGTTGGAGACATCTGGCCTGCTGCAATCTGCGCCTTGGCGGGGGCAGGAATAATGCTGCTACTGAGCCGCGTGAGCCGAGCATAATGGGTGGACAAATGAGTGCCACTGGGGAAAAAAAAGCAACCTCCCATAGGTTTGGCCTGATTGGGCACCCTGTGAACCACTCGTTTTCCGCCGATTTCTTCAACGACAAATTTCAAGCCTTGGGATTGAAGGATTGCTCATATGGGCTGTATGATTTGCCTGAAATGAGCGGGTTTTCTGAACTTCTTGCTTCGCGACGGGACTGGGTTGGCTTCAACGTGACCGTTCCCCACAAGGTGGAGATTATGTCGGTATTGGACGACTTATCTGAAGAAGCTCGAGCGATCGGTGCGGTGAACACGCTGGTGCGCTGCGGCGGTGGCGCAGTTGCCAAGGGCGGCAAAGAAGCGATTGGGAGCTGTTGGCGGGGCCACAACACCGATGCTCAGGGATTTCAAAAGAGCATCGCGCCGTTCTTGGAAGGTCGGCACGAGCGAGCCTTGGTGCTGGGCTCTGGTGGGAGTTCGCGTGCCGTTGTGTACGCCTTGGACAAGCTGGGCATTGATGCAACAGTGGTGAGTCGGAATGTTGGTCAAAAGAGCGCTGCTGCGGGACAATGCACTTATTCAGATTTGACGCCGGAGGTTTTGGCGCATTTCCCGCTGATTGTCAATTGCACGCCGGTGGGCATGTGGCCGAAGGTGGAAGCCATCGTGGACTTGCCTCTGGACGGGGTCAATGAGCAGCATTTGGTTGTGGACTTGGTGTACAATCCGG
>JAQWTJ010000050.1 GCA_029242765.1 Flavobacteriales bacterium
GACCGCCCTGATTGCATTGATGGCCCAAGTCGGAAGCTTTGTTCCAGCCCGCTCGGTGCGCATGGGGATGGTCGATAAGATATTTACGCGGGTGGGCGCATCGGACAACATGTCCCAAGGCGAATCAACGTTCATGGTGGAAATGAACGAAACGGCATCGATTCTGCACAACTTGAGCGATCGAAGCTTGGTCTTGCTGGACGAAATCGGCCGCGGAACCAGCACCTATGACGGGATTTCCATCGCCTGGGCGATTGCCGAGTTTTTACACGATCACCCTACATGCAGGGCCAAGACCCTGTTTGCAACGCATTACCACGAGCTTAACCGCATGGCCGACCGCTTCGAACGCATTCAAAATGCGAACGTGTCTGTGGCAGAAGTTGACGGCCGCATCCTGTTTCTACGCAAGCTCGAGCCGGGCGGGTGCGAGCACAGTTTCGGTATCCATGTGGCGGTGCTCGCCGGTATGCCCACCGCTTTAATCCGGCGTGCAGAAGAGGTTTTGTTGCAACTTGAATCCGCTGCGGGAAAAGCCGAAAACAGCAAGGAGAAAACCTATCCTATAAGCTCGAAGAACGCACCTGAATTGGCTGAAGAGGGTGCTATGCAATTGAGTTTTTTTCAACTCGACGACCCTGTATTGCAGGACATCAAAGACACGCTACTGGCCACAGACATCGATCAATTGACCCCCTTGGAGGCGCTGATCAAATTGCACGAAATCAAGAAGAGGGTGGGCGGTTAATGCCCGCAAGAAGCAGGTTCAAATCCCGATAAGGCCAATCAAATGCCTCGGCCAGATCCGCATTGACCAAGCTGCCGTTGTACAAATACAATCCGCTACGAATCATAGGGCTGTCGTGGATAGCTCCAGCTATTCCACCCGATTCTCCAACACTCAACATCAAAGGGCCGAGACCGTTGCTCAGGGCTTGGCTCGCCGTTCGCGGCACCCGGCTCGGGATATTCGGAATACCGTAATGGGTCACCCCATGCTTAATGAACACGGGCTTCTCGTGGGTTGTGACGCGCGAGGTTTCAAAGCAGCCGCCGCTGTCAATGCTTACGTCCACAATCACCGCGCCTTCTTTCATGCCCTCCACCATGGTCTCTGTCACAATGCACGGAGTGCGACCGTGGGTTGGACGTACCGCTCCGATGACCACGTCAGCACGCGCCAGAACATCTTGGAGCGCCTTCGGATTCAACGTGCTGGTCCAAAGCCGGCGGCCCATTTCGCCTTGCAAACGACGCAATCGATACGGGCTGGCATCAAAAATGCGCACCTCAGCACCCATGCCCTTTGCGGCCCGAGCCGCATATTCCCCCACCGTGCCGGCACCAATAATAGCCACTTGGCTTGGTGCAACGCCGCTCAAGCCCCCGAGCATCGTGCCGTTGCCGTATTTCGGATGTGCGAGAAAACCCGCTGCAATCGAAATCGATGTGGTTCCTGCAATCTCACCCATCGCACGGACCAGTGGAAACACACCCATCTTATCACGCATAAAATCCCAAGCAACTGCCGTGATTTTTCGCTCCATCATCATTTCGATGGTTTCCTTGGGTTGCGTGCTGAGCTGAAGTCCTGAAAAAATCGTTTGCCGATCTCGCATATGGGCCAATTCCTCTGCCTGCGGAGGCGCCACTTTTAAGATGACATCGCATTCAAAAACTGAGCTCGCGTCGTCGGAAATTTCCGCGCCCATTTCGCTGTAATCCGTGTCAGTAAAATTGGCATGCACCCCGGCCTCTGATTGCACAACCACACGGTGACCGTGAGCAACAAGCAGCCCGACTGCGTCAGGATCCAACGCAACACGACGCTCCTTGAGCGCAATTTCCTTCGGAATTCCAATGCGCAACGATTGGTTGCGCACATCCAAAGCCAGCATTTCCTCTTGGGGCAAGATTGATGCTTTGACAGCCAAGCGCCGGATCGATTCCTTCGTCGTTTCCACGGCCTCAATTTAAGCTTGATCCTTCTCCCCCGACGCCCTGAGCAACTCAAAACTGCGCCCATCGCTTTGTTCAATTCCTATTCGCAGGAGCCATCCATCGGCTGGAAAAATGTCCGCAGCCCGCTCAGGCCACTCAATCAACAGCAAGGCATCTTCATCCATCAAGGACTCAAGATCCAGGTCAATCAATTCACTTTCAGACTCGATACGGTACAAATCGAGGTGGTATATTTTTCGCGGCGCCCCAGACACTTCGCTCGACGGCAAGTAGCTCTGCACCAGAGAAAAAGTCGGGCTTGACACCGGCTCGCTCATCCCCCAAACCTTGCACAAGGCCGCCACAACAGTCGTCTTTCCTGCGCCCATCGGGCCTTGCAGGGCCACCGCACCTCGCGCGGGCAAAAATGCAGCAAGCTCAGAAGCCATCGCCGGAAGGCTCACCAAGTCCACAGACTCTGCACTCCACTTTCGAATCAATCCCATGGTCCCGATCAACGCCCGCGCATATGAATCAGTGGAACGAGCATCTCCTCCATCGAAACGCCGCCATGCTGGAAAGAACCGGTGTACTTCTGCACGAAGGTGTTGAAGTTGTTCGGGTAAACCATGAAATCTCGCGATGTGGCAAACAAATAGCTCGTGGCGACGTGTTGTTTGGGCAGTCCGAAATCAGAAGGATGTGAAAGCTTGATTACATCCTTGCCGTCCGTATTTATCGTCTTGCCCGCTTTATAACGCGGATTGCTCGTGATGTCACGCTCTCCGTTCACTTTCACAGGGTGCTCGACCTGAATCGTGCCATGGTCCGTAGTCAATACCACCTCGAGCCCCTGCGCAGCAGCCAACTCCAACAGCTGCTTCAAGGGGCTGTGATCAAACCAGCTGGCCGTAATCGACCGGAACGACGCCTCGTCCGCAGCAAGCTCCTTGATGATACTGGATTCTGTGCGCGAATGGCTGAGCATGTCGACAAAATTGTAAACCACCGCTGTGAAATCTTGGTTCTTCAAACGATGGAAATTATCCGTCAACTTCTGCCCCGATTCCTTGTCCGTGATCTTGTGATAAGACCAATCCCCTTCAAAGCGCCAAGTCGCCAATTGCCGGCGTAGAAGCTCCTCCTCATGCGCATTCTTGCTGCCCTTCTCGTCTTCCCACTTCCATAAATGGGGTGTTTCAGCGGCAATTTTAGCGGGCGTCTGCCCAGCGAACAAGGCATTGCGGGCGTACTGCGTGGCGGTGGGCAGCAGCGACCACTGCATCTTCTCACTCACGATGCGGTACGAACCTGCAAGCTCGCCAGAAATCGCCTTCCACTGGTCGTAGCGGAAATTGTCAATCAGTACGAACAGGACCTTTTTTCCATCCTTGAGCAGGGGCCGCACCGCTTGAGGCAAGACATCCAAAGCAAGTGTTGGTCGATTATTCGGCTCTCGAATCCAGTCCGCGTATTCATCGTCAACGAAGCGACAAAACTGCCGGTTGGCCTCGATGCGTTGGTTTGAAAGGATCTCCAACATCGCCTGATCCCCCGTTTCCGAAAGCTCGAGATCCCAATGCACAAGCCGAGCGTGAATTTCTTCCCAATCCGCAGCATTCAAACGGTCGCCCATCCGCATGCTGAGCTCGCGAAATTCGCGCTGATAGTTGGACATGGCCTGGTCCCCCACAAGCTTCCGGCCTTCAAAAATCTTCTTCACCGAACTGAGGATTTGCACGGGGTTCAGCGGCTTGATTAGGTAATCAGAAATCTTCCCGCCAATCGCCTCCTCCATGATGTGCTCCTCCTCACTCTTTGTGATCATCACACAAGGCAAATGTGGACGGCGCGCTTTGATTTTTTGCAAAGTCTCCAGACCGGTGATGCCCGGCATATTCTCGTCCAAAAACACCAGATCCACAATGTGTTCGTCGAGCAGCTCGACCGCCGAGGCGCCGTCAGGCACACCGGTCACGTCGTACCCCTTGCCTTCAAGGTACATAATGTGGGGTTTGAGCAGTTCTATTTCGTCGTCGGCCCAAAGGATGTGTGGTCGTCTACTCATATCTACGTTTGCTGCGAGTTGGGGCGTTAAATTGCAGCGAATGCTGGGCCCATTGCACTTTGCAAATAAACCCCCAAACTGCCGCGGATGAACCCATCAAGCAACAAGCTCCTCAACGACCCGGTGCACGGGTTCATTGCCTTGCGCCATCCCGAATTTTTGGAGGTCTTAGACCACCCGTATTTGCAGCGTTTGAGGCGTATATCCCAATTGGGTCTTAGCCATCTGGTCTACCCAGGCGCCGTTCACAATCGCTTTCACCACGCGGTGGGGTGTCTGCATTTAATGCAGTCGGCCCTGGACCAATTGCGCGCAGGAGGGGTCGAAATAAGCGACCGCGAGTTCAAAGGGGCCTGCTTTGCAATCTTGCTGCACGACGTGGGGCACGGGCCGTTCAGCCATGCGCTTGAGCACAGCTTGGTGCGCGGGGTGCAGCACGAAGAGATCGGTGTTTTGATCATGAACGATTTGAACGCCCATTTTGGGGGCTTGCTCGACGATGCGATTGACATGTTCAATGACAACTATCCGCGAAAGTTCTTTCACGACCTGATCTCATCACAACTCGACATGGATCGACTGGACTATCTCCAGCGCGACAGTTTCTTTACAGGCGTAACCGAAGGGCAAATCGGAAGCGAACGCATCATCAAGATGCTCAAAGTCCACAAAGACCGCATCGTGGTCGAAGAGAAGGGTATATACTCCGTGGAACAATTCGTGATGTCGCGACGTTTGATGTACTGGCAGGTCTATCTACACAAAACAGTCATTGCGGCCGAGTGGATGATGATGGGCATCTTGGAACGAGCGCGTGAGTTGGCACTTGGCGGGTGCGAGATATTCGCCACCCCGGCCTTGCGCCCCTTCCTCTACGAACAGCTCGACCGGGCTCGAATTCTGGCCGACCCTGAGATTCTCAGCAACTTCTGCCGTCTGGACGACACCGATGTTCTCACGGCCATAAAGGCTTGGCAACACGCGGACGACCGCGTGCTAAGCTCGCTTTGTGATCGACTGGTCAACCGTAAACTGTTTCGCATCGAGCTTCGCAACGAACCGTTCACCCAAGCCGACATCGACGAACGCATCCAAGCAGTGATTGCGAAGAATGATGTCACAGCTGAAGAGGCGGCCTACTTTGTGGTGCACGACCGCATCGACAACAGCGCGTACAGCACGGCCGCCCACGGAATCAACATATTGTTCAAATCGGGCGAGGTTCGCGACGTAGCCTCAGCTTCAGATCATCTGAACTTAAATGCCTTGAGTGTGCCCGTCGAAAAGCACTTCCTCGCCTATCCAAAAGACCTCCCCCGGCGTTGAGCTCAGCCCAACCCCAAAGAAGGTCTTTCAGTATTTCAGGTGGAATCAGTCGGCGATCTCCCCGCCGTCCTGATCATACATATTGAACTGCAAGAGCTCCATCGAAGAGTTGTCCTCCACTGTGATCTTGATGCCCATGTTCTTCCGCCAAACTTTCACCATGTTGTTGAAGAATCCATTGGTGATGTATGCGCTGACCATCGGATGCACCATCAGCGTAATCTGCTTTTGACCGCTGGCCACCGCTTCTTCCAAAGCCGTCTCAATGTGGTCGGTAATCAGGATACTCGCCTCGATCTTGCCCGATCCATGGCATGATGGACATTGTTCCGAAGTGGAGATGTCCGTCACTTCACGGACGCGCTGGCGGGTGATTTCCACCACTCCAAATCGGCTGGGGGCGAGCACATTGTGCTTCGCCTTGTCCGGCTTCATTGCAGCGCGCATGGTCTCGTGAAGTTTCTTCTGATTCTTCCGATCGGCCATGTCAATGAAGTCCACACAGATGATACCGCCCATATCACGCAAGCGGAACATTCGGGCAATTTCACTGGCACATTCGAGATTGGTCGCCACAGCGTTCTCTTCCTGAGAAGTCGCACCGGCTTTCCGTCCGCCACTGTTTACATCGATGACGTGCATAGCCTCGGTGTGTTCGATGATCAAATAGGCGCCACTTTTCAGATTCACCTGGCGGCCGAAGCTCGCCTTGATCATGCGGTGCACTCCGCGCTCATCAAACAAGTCCTTGGCCTTTGACTCCACAACGATCTCCACTTTATCCGGAGCAATCGCACGCAACGTCTCGCGCACTTCTTCAGCCACTTCCGGGTCATTCACCGCAATGCGATTAAACTCAGGTGTAAGCAAGTCGCGCAGCAATGAGCTGGTCTTGTTGATCTCGCCGAGAACACGCTGACGCGGCTTGGCATTTTTCAAATTTGCATGCAAATCTTTCCAGCGCTGGTTCAAATCCTCAAGATCTGCATGCAGGTCTTTGGCGCCTTTTGTCTGAGCAACTGTGCGAACAATAATTCCACAATTGTCAGGACGAATGCTGTGAAGCAAATTCTTGAGTCGCGTGCGCTCACTATCCTTCCGGATGCGCTGGCTCATACTAATCTTGTTAGAAAACGGCACCAAAACCAAGTAGCGTCCAGCCAAGGTGATCTCCGCGGTGAGGCGGGGGCCCTTGGTGGAAATCGCTTCTTTGGCGACTTGGACCAGCATGGTTTGGCTGGCGGACACTTCGTCCTTGACTTTTCCTTTCTTGTCGATGTCCTTCTCCAGGCGGAAGCCCTTCAAACTGGACGATTGCTGCGATCCTTTAATAGAACGCTGTGCATAGGCCTTGGAGCTCCGGTACTGAGGCCCGAGATCCAAGTAATGTAAGAACGCGTCTTTCTTGTGTCCAATGTCCACAAAAGCCGCATTCAGGCTGGGCAACACTTTCCGCACTTTGCCGACATAAATGTCGCCTACTGCATACTCCTGATCGCCGTTGTCTTCGTGCAATTCAACCAAGAGACCGTCCTCTAGCATCGCAATGCGTAGGCCGTTCTTGGTCGAGTTGATGACCAACTCGATGTTCACGTTTTCAAAAATTTACGATCCGGAACGCCCCTATAGTAGAGCGCGCCAAATCACAGAAGTCACTTCTTCTTTTTGTGACGATTCTTCCTGAGACGCTTCTTCTTCTTGTGCACCGCCATCTTATGGCGTTTACGCTTTTTACCACTCGGCATGATGGAATGGGTTATGAGTTAATTTGTGATTGAAGCACGGCCATCCTCTGCTGCACTCCGGCTGAAATAGCCGTGTCTGGAGCGAGTGGAAGGAAGCGTGCATAAAAAGACAATGCCAAGTCTGTACGGTTGAGCCGCTCATAGCTTTGTGCTATGAAGAACAAGGCATTGGCCTGGGTAGAGTCCAATGAAAGAGCTTTCTCAAAATGAACCAAGGCATCGGCCGGTCGATCCTGGTCCAGCTCGAACATGCCGAGTTGAATCAATGGATCGGTACGGTCAGGTGCCAATTCAATAGCCTGAGCAAAGCGCGAACGCGCCTTATCAAACTGTCCACTTTGGATTGAAAAATGTCCGAGCGCTATAACCGCATCGACATTTGGCGAATCGCCAGCTGCCATTGCGAGCAACGCTTGGATGCCCTCCATCGGGTTTTCACCGTTGACCTTTGCCACGGCCATCGCAACGGGATCCTCCTCCACTGCCATTGACAATGAAATGGGGATGTCCATCGTCTCCTGTGCCGGTTTCTCGGCCTGAGGTGATCGTGGCAGCTGCATGACCAGCGACACGAGCAAAACGCTCAAAACCAAAATGGTTGGGAGCATCCAATTGCTTCGTAATCGCTGAAAAATCATGCGGTCGGTGATGGGGTATTAAGCCTTGACGTTCGACTTCACGTTATCCATGAAGCTTTTCGCAGGTTTAAAAGATGGGATGTTGTGTGCTGGAATTTCGATCGTCTTGTTCTTCAAGATGTCGCGGCCAGTTTTTCTGGCGCGGCGCTTGATGATAAAACTTCCGAAGCCACGCAGGTACACGTTACTTCCTGATTCGAGAGATTCTCTGACAGATTCCATGAATGCTTCGACCGTTGCTTGAACGTCTTGACGTTCAATTCCAGTCTTCTCAGAGATGCGGCCCACGATGTCCGCTTTAGTCATTTTGTTTTCAGCCACCTTGCTTACGCTTTAGTAGTCAATATTTTGTATCCCAATTGGGATTGGCGGGCAAAAATAGTGAACATCAATCGATTGTAAGCCGCCTTGGCAAAAAATCCTCACATTTGTTTTGTGCCAGACGCCCTCACCACCTCCGAAGCTAACCATGCAGTGCTAGTTGAGACTGAAATTCAAGCCGTTAACGAGGACGTCAACGAGGTGCATCCGCTGACGATTTCACTGTGCACATGGTACGCGAAATGCAGACGCGACTTGCCCTGGAGAAAAACCCGTGACCCTTACCCTATATGGCTTTCTGAGGTGATTCTTCAACAAACACGGGTCGATCAAGGCTTGGCATATTGGGAGCGTTTTCTCGAGGAGTTTCCCCGTGTTGAGGACCTGGCCCGCGCCGATTCGGAGCGCGTCATGAAATTGTGGCAAGGGTTGGGCTATTACTCAAGGGCGCGAAATGTGCACAAGGCGGCCCAAGCCGTCGCGGCAGCCGGCGGCCGCTTTCCAAGTTGCGCATCCGAACTGTGCGACCTGCCCGGCGTCGGGCCGTATACGGCCGCCGCCGTCGCTAGCATCTGCTACAACGAGCCCGTGGCCGCCGTCGACGGGAACGTCATCCGCGTGGTTTCCCGCCTTTTAGACTTGGAGTTGCCGGTGGATCGTGCCCCGGGACGTGGCGCCATTGAAGGACTGGCTCAAGCCATGGTTGACCGCAACGACCCCGGCACGAGCAACCAAGCCATGATGGAACTCGGCGCGATGGTCTGCTCGCCAAAGGCTCCCAAGTGCTCCGATTGCCCTGTTGCTTCTGGCTGTTTGGCCGCAGCACGTGGCACGGCCCTAGAGCGACCGGTCAAGCACACGCGAACCCGCGTAGAAAACGTCCACTTCACCTTCGCGCTCCACCTTCACCCGAGCGGTGACCAAGTGTGGATGGAGCGTCGACCGGCGGGCGGCATCTGGGGCGAGCTGTGGTCCTTGCCCTTCACTGAAACACCCGACGAGCCCCAAAAAAATGGACTCGAGGCAAAGTCGTGGGGGCCCTTCAAGCACGAGCTGAGTCACCGGCGCATCACAGCCAGTTGCCACTTATCTGAGCAAGGTGTTGAAGGGGCGTCCGGGAGGTGGGTCGACTTCGAAGACGTGGGTGAATACGCCTTGCATCGACTGATGGAACGGATGTGGGAACAAATTGGACCTGAAATCGCGGGCAAGCGGTAAATTCGCACGATGGCCAGCGTCAACAAAGTGACCCTTCTCGGGCATGTCGGGCAAGACCCCAGCATCCGCTATTTGGAAAGTGGCGTAGCCATGTGCAGCCTTCGAATGGCCACTTCTGAAACGATGACGGACAGCAAAACGGGTGAACGAAAATCACGGACCGAGTGGCACAATGTGACGCTCTGGCGGCAAAGCGCTGAGTTCGCTGACAAGTATGTAAAGACGGGCGCTTTGGTCTACATAGAAGGACAGCTTCGCACGCGAACTTGGCAGGACAAGCAGGGCATCCAGCACAAATCGACCGAAATCATCAGCGATCATTTGCAGCTGCTCGACCGCAAGTCAGACGAAGCCGCGAAGCCGAGCACCGGACCCGTCCCGGGCGAAGCCGACGACATCAAAGACCTTCCCTTTTGATGGGCCTAGCACTTTCTGTTGTTTTTGCGTTTTCAGCCGCGTGGTGGTGGGCCAGCGGGAGCATTGTGGTGCTCCTCGGCATAAGCGCCGCCGTCTCCGGTTCGGAAATCGCGTTTTTCTCACTCAAACCTCAAGACCGATTGGACTTGAAGGAGAGCGATGACAAGAACGCCTTACTCGCCATCGATCTGCTGACCCAGCCGGATCCGCAGCGTGCACCGAGGCAACTTTTGGCCACCATCTTGGTGCTGAACAACGCTGTCAACATTGTCATCATCCTGATTTCCACTGTGGTGATGCGCAGCGCATTCCCACCAGGAATACTGAGCGCCACATGGGAATGGGTGGTTCACATTTTTTCCGTCACCTTTCTAATTGTGCTCTTCGGCGAAGTGATTCCGAAAATCTACGCCTCGCGCAACAGCTTGAAACTTGCCACCCGCATGGCGCGGCCCTTGAGTATTGCTCAGCGACTGTTGATTCCTGTGGCCCGGCCCATGGTGTCCTTTACTGCACAAATTGATCGCCGCCTTTCACGATTTCGTAAGGACGAAGTATCGGTTGCAGATTTGGAGCACGCATTGGAATTGACAGATTCGGGGGAAAGAACCGAGGACGAGAAGCGCATTTTAACCGGTATTGTCAGCTTTGGAAAGAAGGATGTCAAACAAATCATGACCCCGCGGGTGGACGTGACGGCCTTCGCTATCGACACGCCTTGGGAGCAGCTCCTGCCTAAACTTGTCGCCTCCGGACACAGCCGTGTACCTGTGTACAGCAGCAGCTTTGACGAAATCGAAGGGGTGCTGTACATCAAGGATTTAACTGGCGTGCGCAAAGCCCCGGACGCGGACTGGAACGCGCTGGTGCGCAAACCCTTTTTCGTGACGGAAAACATGAAGATTGACGACCTCCTTCGTGATTTTCAAAACCGTAAAGTTCACCTGGCAGTGGTGGTCGATGAGTACGGCGGGACGAGCGGGATCGTCACCTTGGAAGACGTCATTGAGGAGATCGTAGGGGAAATTTCTGACGAATTCGACCAAGAACAAGTCCAATACAGCCGGGTCAGCAATAAGGTCTGCATATTCCAAGGCAAGACCATGCTAGTAGACATGTACCGCATTCTAAATGTGGACGGCGAGGCGATGGAGGCGGCCAAGGGCGAGAGCGATTCCATCGGGGGCTTCATGGTTGAACAGGCAGGCAAGATGCTCGAGCCTGGCGATGGGCTCGAGTTTTCCGACTTGAAGTTCACTGTGGAGGCCGCAGATCGTCGCCGAATTTCACAGGTTCGCATTGAAAAGCTGGCGCTGTTCATCGCACTCTTGGTTGGGCTGGCGGGATGCCGAGAAGTGCCTATCCCGCGGCCTCAAGGGTTCTTCCGCATCGAGCTGCACGACACCACATTTGCGGCCCAAGAAGTGGGCTGCGGACTGCGCCTGGACCGGTCGACTTCAGCCGGCTCGATACTGCGGCTGGAAAGCCCCGCTGACTCGTGCTGGTTCGATTTGGTCTACCCCGCTTATGATGCGCGCATCCACTGCACGTATGCGCAAACTGACGAATTGAACCGCCGGGTGGATGACGCCTTTCGTCTCGCCTATGAACACGAGGTGCGGGCTGATGCAATTGGAACGCGTCAATTTTCTCGTCCCGACGGAAGCACAGGCGTCACATTTCATCTTGCGGGCGACGCGGCCAGCTCTTTGCAATTCGTGTTGACCGACGGCAAAGACAAATTTTTGCGCGGCGCGCTCTATTTCAACCGGACGGCCAATGGAGATTCAACCCAGCCCGTCACCGACCGCATCGCCTACGACGTGCAACGGCTGATGGAAAGTGTGCATTGGCCTACATACGAACTTCCAGACGGACCGTTATGAGCGATCAACAGGTTGTTTGTTGGGCCATCGACCCGGGCCATACGCGTTTGAAGCTCGCCGCCTTCTCGGCCGAGGCATCCCCAGAAGATGAGCCCTTATGCAGTGGGGCATGGTCATGGGACGCGCTTGCCCAACAACCGGCCCCTTGGAAGACGTGGCCTGAGCCTTCGAACATATACACCCTCGATCGCACGGGCGCTCGAGTGCGACTGGGGGCATTGGAATGGCCCTGCGAAATCACTTGCATTGGCCCCGAAGCCACAGCTCATTTGCATTGCGACTATACTGAAGGCTCCCCAGGAATGGACCGCTGGGCCAATATGGCCGCCTGCCATGCCCAAAGCCCTGAAGGTGCGAACATCATCATCGACGCCGGCACCTGCACAACGATTGACTTGAGAGTCGGCTCACGATTTCTCGGCGGAGCCATCCTTCCCGGATTACAGATGCGCGCTCAGGCCATGGCCTCCGACACCGACACTCTGCCCGCATTGGATTTTACATCAGCAATGCGTCCCCACTTTCCAGGGCGCAGTACGAAAGAAAGTTTGGCCGCCGGTGTGGTCTGCGGAGCGGTGGCCGAATGCGCCGGTCTTGCGCGCCAATTGTTGGAAAAATCCCCCGATGCAAGAATAATTGTGACAGGAGGATGCGCTCAATATTTTGATAGCGTCGATGGATTGATGACTTTCGCGGATTCATTATTGACCCTCAAAGGGGTGTCGGCCTTGGCCGCTCATCTCAGCGACGCATCACACTGACCGTGAAATCACTCATTTTCACTACCTTAGCACTGATTTTGACCTGCAGTTTTGCTGCCGGACAAACCTCATTGTCCCCCTATTCACGTTTTGCATTCGGTGATTTTATCGCGCCGGGGGGTGCGGCTCAGTTGGGCATTGGCGGATTGGGCGCCGCCTGGATCGACCGTTCTTCCATCAATGCTGCCAATCCAGCAGCGGCCTCCTTCCTGCATCGCACCTCCTTCCAAAGCGGTTTAGGTGTGCACAGTTTGAAACTCGCCGAAGGCTCCTCAACGGGCAGTGGCCAATTCGGAGGTTTGGACGCTGTCAGCCTGGTACTCAAGAAACGTGGCGGCCGGGGGGCTTTTCAATTCGGAGTTCGCCCGCTTTCAGGCAGCGGTTACGCAATCACCGACAAGTTTGAGCAGGACGGCATCGGCGAGGTGGAAATCAGCTACACCGGTAAAGGCGGCCTCAGCGCCGCTCACGCCGGCTGGAGCTACCGTTGGGATGGGCAACGCTGGAGGTCACTTGGCACTGCATCCGGGACAGCCATCGATAGCGTCCGCGTGGTTGCACACGGCACAGCTCTGGGCGTACACGTGCAGCAGATCTTCGGTGACTTGGCGCAAACCCGATTTGCCGACATCATTGACCCCGGCTATCTCGACACCCAAGTGAAGCGTTCGGCATTGCACCGTGGCATTGGGCTCAAGCTCGGATTTATGCACGAGCGCCTGATTAGCGCGACGTACGACCAAGATCGAAAACTTCGGTCCAGCACCCTTTTACGTATAGGCGCCACCGCTTCCCCCAGCTTTGGCCTAACGGTCGAAGAATCCATCGAACGGACCACCGCCCAAAACCTCAGTGGCGTGATCACCCAAATCGACTCAGTCGAAGTAACCTCCTCAGTGAGCACTGCGGACTTTCCACTCACCTGGACGGTTGGCTTCATTCTTGAGCGGAGCACGGCAAGCGGCCGGCGCCTAGAGCTCGGTCTCGAACTTGGGCTCGCCGATTGGACCGCGAACAACACCAGCAATCCAGATTTACTTGACCCCGGCGTGCATTTTGCTGAGGCCTCCCACCGGGCCATCGGTTTTTCCTACACCCCACGGAACGTAGAAGACAGCAGAAGCCTGCTAGAACGCTCCACCTACCGCGCGGGCTACCGACAGTCTTCGGGCTACCTCACATTCGATCAACACCGGGCCCTGCGAAAAGTCCTTTCGCTTGGGCTCACGGCCCCCATGCTTGGCTCACGGTCAGGTTCTCAGTTTCACTTTGGCATCGATTTTGGAGAACGACTCATAGAAGGCGACTCCGAAGCGCTCCGCGAAAGCATAACCACTCTACGATTCGGCGTCTCCCTCTCGCCCTTCTTCAAGAATATTTGGCTGGTTCCCCGCCGATACGACTGACGACGAGCGACCGCCCTGAGAACGCATCAATCAATAGACCCGACTTATCACCAGCCCTATGAACAGCCCTTTCAAGCTACTGGCCCTCGTCCTTCTAACAGGATCCGCTGCGATGATGGCCACAACGGCCGAAGCCCAGAACGAGAAATACGGCAGCACCCCCGAGCAGCAACAATCCTGCAAGGAGGCCTTGAGCTTGTACTCGACCTACTACAAGCAAAAGAGTTACGACGACGCTTTGCCTTTTTGGAGATCGGCTTGTGCCACTTGCCCCGACGGCGTTAAACAGAGCCTGTACATGCACGGCGTGACCCTGTTGAAAGGTTTGCGTAAAGCGTCCTTGGCCGCCGAGCCTGTGGACTCCGTTCGCGTGACTGAATTGAACGACAGCATTTTCATGCTTTACGACCGCCGTATGGAGTTTTACCCCTCGACAAAGACGAAGCCAAACAACGGATGCGATGTGCTGGTGCGCAAAGCCACCGATTGGCTTAAATTCTATAAAGAGGACCACGCCACGGCCAATGTTTGGTTCAAGGAGGCCATCGACTGCTTGGGCACCACAACACCGGCCAGCG
This sequence comes from Flavobacteriales bacterium, assembly GCA_029242765.1. Classification (GTDB taxonomy): domain Bacteria; phylum Bacteroidota; class Bacteroidia; order Flavobacteriales_D; family Sanyastnellaceae; genus UBA8752. The sequence goes on from JAQWTJ010000050.1 coordinate 14,306, forward strand.
CCTTGAGTTCGTACTACTTGACGCTGCACTACGCCAAACGCGATGCAGAAACCGAGGAGGAAAAATCAAAAGCAATCACGAGCATTCTTTCAGATTATTTGATGATTCAAGGTTTTATCAATGACGGATTGAAAGCCGCCGAATCAGCTGGTGACGCGCGCGGTGAAAAGGGCTACATCTCAGCCAACAAGAACGTCAACCAGGTGTTTTTGAAAGTGGCCGAGTGCGAAGACATGGTGCCCTTGCTGGCAAGCAAAACAGCTGAAGCCCCTGACGATTTCGATTTGAAAGTCAAATCACTCGCCCTGCTAGAAAACAGAAACTGCACCGACAACGATTTGTACTTGCCCCTTGCGCGCGCCGTGTACGACTCGCTCAAAACACCGAGCGCAGCATTTGCAATCGGAAGATTGCTTTTGAAGGAGGGGGACTTCGTCACGGCCATTGTCTATTTGGAAGAAGCTGTAGAGAACAACCAAGACTCTACTTTACAGGCGAAATACGAGCTGAAGACAGGGCTTGTGGCTTCCAACTTGGGCCAAATTGACAAGGCGATGAGCTATGCAAAAAGCGTGCGGCGCAGCGAGCCTAAAAACGGCCTGGCCTACTTGCTCATGGGCGACGTGATTGCAGCGTCTGCGAGCCGTTGCGAAGACGGTGCGATCGGCGGTCGCGCAGTATATTGGCTTGCGACAGATTACTACAACAAGGCAAAATCCGTGGATAACGAAGTGCAAGAAAAAGCGAACAAGAAGATCAGCGCCGTAAAAAAGCAATACCCTACGGTGGACGACTTGTTCACCTATGGCAAGAGCGAGGGCGATTTGTTTCACCTGAATTGCTTCGGAGAAAGCACCAAGATTCGAGCGCGTTAGAATCCCTGTGAACTAAACTCCCCACCGGCCTCAATGAAAAGCACCCTTGAACCCCTCATTTGGATTGGGCTTTGCGCCGGTCTCTTGACGGGGTGCCAGAACGATCTGGAAACGGTGCATGACTTTGAAGACGCCAGTGATCACGCCAGCCAAGTGATGGAGGGCGTAGAAATCAAGTACACCGAACGCGGACAATTGACCCATAGTATGTCGGCTGGGCGCATGGACCGGCACGCCGTCATCAACGAGGCCCGCTCAAAAGAAACGGGACGGTGGCTGGTCACGGGTGGTTTCAGCTTGAGTTTGTACGACTCAGCTGGCACTACTTCTGCTGTTCTTCAGGCAAGCAAAGGTGACTTTTGGGAGGACAACGCCCATCTGACGGCTCGAGAAAACGTCGTGCTGACAAATCAACAGGGCGATCGATTGGAAACCGACTTGTTGTATTGGTCGAGCGATTCAGACCGAATTCACACACCCCGCCCCGTCCGTGTGCTCACGCAAGACGGCGTGATTGAGGGCACAGGTCTAGAAGCCGACAGCCGTTTCGACAGCTATCGTATTTTGGAGCCCACAGGCCGCCTTTATGTCAAAAAGCCCCAATGAATATTCACCGCATCGTTGAGATCTTCTTTCTGGTCATTGCCATCGCCTCGTCGATTGCGGCCGTCCGTGAGATTGCGTTGTACGGCTGGGATGCTGGGCGCAATATGCTGTTCGTGCCGGCCATGGCCTTCGGTTGGTTTTACATGCGACGCACCGTGAGAAAGCGCCTGGCGAAATGAGTGCTATTACGATGAGCACCATGGACTTGACGATACTCGTACTGTCTTTGCTGGCTTCGGCGTTTTTTTCCGGCATGGAGATGGCTTTTGTCTCGGCCAATCGACTTCAAGCAGAACTCGATATGAACCAAGGGGGCAAAGCCTCAAGGATTGTTGTGCATCTGCTCGGCCGCCCCGAGCGCTTCATCACCACCATGCTGGTGGGCAATAATTTGGCGTTGGTGCTATTTGGACTGCAAAGCGCTAAGCTTATCAGCATCGCTCTGTTTGGTGCCCCGGCTTGGGAGGACGTGGACCACCCGATGGCCGCTCTAGCCACACAGACCATCATGGCGACAATCACCGTCTTGTTGTTGGCTGAATTTTTGCCGAAGTCGATCTTTCAAATCCGGCCAAACAAATGGCTGCGCTGGGTTTCTATCCCTTTACTTCTGGTCCATTACATCTTGCTTTTGCCAGCAATCGTGGTGCTGGGGATCTCGCGACTGCTGATGGGGCGCCGCAAGCAGGTCGATGCCGATGAGAGTGCCGACCAATTGGGTACAGTCGATCTCGATTATTATTTGCGGGCCTTGAATGAGCGGCCGTCGAGCGAGTCCGAATTGGACTTGAACAACGAGATAGAAATTCTACAGAATGCCCTCGAACTGCCCGATGTAAAAGCGCGTGATTGCTTGGTGCCCAGGAATGAAATCGTGGCCGTATCAATTGAGGAAGAGATTGCAGAGTTGGAAGCACTATTTGAAGCCACTGGGCTGAGTAAAATCGTTGTGTACCTGGAAGATGTCGACCACATCATCGGCTACGTGCACACGAAAGATCTGTTCCAAAACCCCAGCAATATTCGGAGCATTCTACACCCCACGTTCATCATCCCCGAACCGATGGGGGCCGACGAGATCATGAAGGAGTTCATTCGGCGTAGAAGGCATTTGGCCGTGGTGGTCGACGAATTTGGAGGAACTTCAGGAATCTTGACAATGGAGGACATTGTGGAAGAGTTGATTGGAGAGATTGAAGATGAGCACGATGCGGATGCATTAACCGAACGTGAATTGAGCCCCGGGCATTTCTTGCTCAACGCCCGACTCGAAATTGACGCATTGAATAAGCGCCACGGTTTTGGACTTCCAAAGGAAGAAGATTACGAAACCTTAGGGGGATTAATCATTCACCACGCCGAGCACATTCCGGAAGTGGGGCACGTGCTGCAGCTGGGAAATATCACGCTAATCGTCACCGCGGTGCTCGGCCACCGCATTGATGCAATTGAGCTGCACAAAAGCGACGGCTGACCGGGAGGGATTGCGTATATTCGCGCACCATTCAAAAAACCGGATATCATGGCAATGATTGAAAGAATTCGCAACCGTCAAGGACTCCTGATGGTGATCATCGGAATCGGCATGCTCGGCTTCCTCGTTCCCTTTGACGCTGTGATGGCGATGATGGGCTCTGGTGCGGGAAGCAACAATGCGGGTGTCATTGACGGTCAAGAAGTTTCTTTGCAGGACTACCGCATCATGGTGGAGAACCGCAAAGCCTTGTTCACCTACAAGGATGGAAAAGCAGCACAGAATGAAGTCTGGGGCGACCTGGTCCAGAAAATGCTCTTGAGCGATGAATTGGAAGATATCGGGTTGAGCGTTTCACAGGAGGAGTTTGACGATATCCGGTTCGGCGACAATATTTCCCCTTACGTGAGAGGTTCATTCTACGGTGGCAACGTCACAGAGGAAGCAAAAATGAATTGGCAGGCCACGTTTAGCCAAATGTTCACTGCCGAACGCGCCAAGTACGAGGGCTACTCCAGCATTATCGTCAGCAAGCGCGAGATGGAAAAGTTTGATGCATTGGTCAAATCGGGAATTTTGGCCAATTCCATCGAAGGCAAATCTGAATACCTCGCAGGGGCATCCAAAGTGGACTTCGAGTACGTTTTGATGCGCTACTCCACCACAGCTGACGGCGATGTAGAAGTGAGCGATTCCGACGTGAAAGCCTACTACAACGCACACGCCGACGAAGCTCGCTTCGCTCAAACAGCAGGGCATGACATCGAATACGTTCGCATTCCAATCCGTGCTTCTGCTGAGGACCGCACAAATGCGCAAGCTGAGTTGACGGCCACTGCTACTGCGTGGGGCGCAGCCACGGACGACGCTGCCTTTATGGAGGCTGCAGGCTTGAGCGGTGTGTACACGCAGAGCGACTTGAAGTCAGTTCAAATCCAACGCGAGGGCAATTCAGCCGCATTGACTGCAGCCGCAGTGGGTGAAGTGGTCGGCCCATACTTTGACGGCGATTTCATACGACTCGACCGCATTATCGCCCGCGAAAGCATCGCCGACTCTACGGTTAAATGCCGTCACATTTTGCTCAAAGCAACCGATGTAAAAGACGAGGCAGAAATGGCCGTTTTGCACGCCCGTGCCGACTCAATCAAGCGCCGCTTGAGAGCTGGAGACAGCTTTTCCGACTTGGTCAACAAGCACACCGAAGACCCCGGTTCAAAAGCCACCGGAGGCGAATATGAGTTCCAACGAGGACGGATGGTCCAGTCCTTTGAAGACTTTGTCTTTGATAACAAGGTGGGACACATCGGAACAGCGGAAACCAACTACGGCTTGCACTTGATTGAAGTGCTTGATCAACAGTGGACCGCTGAGCAAGTCACCTTGGGTCGTGTGAGTAAAAGCCTGACCATTTCGGGTGACGCCGCAAAAGAAGCGTACGATGTCGCCAGCGATTTTGCCTTTGAAAACGAATCAAGTGAGGCGTTTCGCGAAGGGGCTGATGCAGCAGGCTACGCCGTTGTGGAGTCCCGAGGTTTAACGCGCTCTGCTTCTGGAGTCACAGGCTTGCCTCGTGCAGGCGAGGTGATCGGTTGGGCTTTCGGTGCTGAGACCGGCGACGTGAGCAATCCGTTCCGCATCGATGACGACTACGTGATTGCCACACTGGTTCGCGTGAAGGAAGCTGGCACACCGCCCTTCGAATTTGTCGAAGATGCAATGCGCCGTGGGGCCATCACTGAAAAGAAGGCCGAAATGTTCACGTCAAAAATGACGGGCTCGACTTTGGAAGAGATTGCTACATCAGCGAATGGAAAAATTGAAACGGCCGCGGGGGTTTCCCTTCAGACGCCTTCGATCCCTGCAGCTGGCGGCTCTGAGCCTTTGGTGATTGGAATTGCGTGCGGCCTAGAGGTCGGGGAAATGCGTGGTCCTATAGAAGGGCAGAACGGCGTTTGGTTTGTGCGCGGCAAGGCCCGCACCGAAGCCGCATCTAAGGAAAATTACGATCGCGAGATGGGCGTACTCAACGGTCAGCGTCAGGCCAGCGCCACCCGAGCGCTAATCGGTGCTATAACCACTGCAGCTGACGTGGAAGACTTGCGCTCAGGCAACTGATCACTAGGTTTTGCTCGGCTGAAAGCTGAGTAAGCAGGCGTCACCATAGCTTAAGAATCGATACCCCGCCTTAACGGCATGGGCGTAGGCCTTGCGCCACATGGGGCCAACAGCTGCCTCTATAATGCACAGCAGGGTGCTGCCTGGCATATGAAAGTTGGTGACAAGTCGGTGCGTTGATCGGATGCGGTAGCCCGGCACAATCATAATTTCAGTGCTGAATTTCACGGCGTCTTGACCCGTCGACTCCAGAACGTCCAACAAAGACTCAACGGCTTGTTCATACGTGCCGTATTCAGGCAAATCCGAACGATCAATCCACTGCGGAATGTGTGCTGATGCGCCTGAAGCAAGGGCCTCTTTTACTGCGGCGGCTTGGGCGACTAACGCGTGTGGCACTGCATCTTGCGCTGAATCATCCGTTGCAATGCGTAGCAAACACGCAAGCCAATACACGCTTTCCAAGGTTCGCAGCGTGGTGGTGCCCACCACCGTCCGATCGGGTTGCTCGGCAAGAACTTGCAGGGCCCCGCGTGAAATTTCGCAACGCTCTGCGTGCATGACGTGTTCAGCTAGCGGACCGCTGACCGGCTTGAAGGTGCCGACCCCCACATGAAGCGTGACATGAGCTGAAGCGACATCCCGGGCCTTGAGCGCGGCGAGGACTTCCTGCGAAAAATGGAGACCGGCTGTGGGAGCAGCCACGCTCCCAAGTTTCTGAGCAAACAAGGTCTGGTAGCGATCGGCATCACGTTCGTCCGAGTCGCGGTTCATATAGGGTGGAAGAGGGATGGAGCCGGCCCGGTCCAGTACTTCGGAGAAGCTTGCGCCACCTTTCCACGAGAAATGAACACAGAAGCGGCCTTCGAATTCGGGCAATCGTCTTGCGAGGATGTTCATTTCGCAAAGCGAAGGTTCGTCGGATCCGATGGACACATCGCCATGCTTCCATCGCTTGGCGCCACCAATCAACACGACCCATGTGCAACTCTGGGTGGCGGCCATGGCCTGCTCTACGCTAAGCCCGTTGGGGTCGAGAAGTAGAAATTCTACCGCTCCGCCGGTGGGCTTACACCCGCGAAGGCGGGCCCGAAGAACGCGGGTCTGGTTGGTCCACAGGACGCTCCCCTGTGGCAAGAGCTTGGGCAAGTCAACGAAGTTGTAATCGGACAGGCCGTTGGGCGTAGACTGACCGAAGGCGAGCAGTCGGCTGCCGTCACGACGCACTGCGGGGCGCGCTGCGATGCAGCTCTCTGGCAATTCGTAATCAAGATTCAAAGCGCGGCAAATATTGGGCGATATTTGAAGCCATGTCTCAAGGTGTGCATTTCATTATTGGAGCAAGCGGTCAACTCGGCACTGAGCTCGCATTGTCATTGGTATCAAAGGGGGAGCACGTGGTGCTTTCCGACGTTCGCCGTCCGGCGCATCAGAATCTGCAGAGCTTGGAGTACGTGACACTCGATGTCAGAGATCGGGGGGCAATTGATGCGGCCTTGATTGCAGCGGAAGCGTCGCATGTGTATTTGCTGGCAGCTGCTTTGAGCGCACGGGGTGAAGGCGATCCTGAATGGGCGTGGGACCTGAACATGCGAGGGCTGTTGAATATAATGGAACACGCGTCCGATTCGCAAACAGTGAAGCAGGTGTTTTGGCCGAGCAGCATTGCCGTGTTCGGCCCGGAAACGCCTGCTGCCGCACCGCAATGCGGTGAACGGAAGCCAACCACAGTGTACGGTATTTCGAAGAATGCTGGCGAACAGTGGTGTGCTTGGTATCGAGAGCATCGCGGCGTCGATGTACGCAGCGTACGCTTTCCTGGCTTGATCGGCCACCGGGCGGTTCCGGGCGGCGGCACAACGGACTATGCCGTGGACATATTTATTGAGGCCAACTTGACGGGCCGTTATACGTGCTACTTGAACGAAGATGAGCGCTTGCCCATGCTGTACATGGACGATGCGGTGGACTGCATCCACGACTTGATGGCGGCACCGGCTGACCGGCTCAAGGTGGCCACTTCGTATAACGTGCACGGAATGGACTTCACGCCAGCTGAGCTGGGGGCCGCAATCGCCGAACGGGTTGAAGGCTTCACGATGGACTACGCTCCGGATTTTCGACAGGCGATTGCAGCGAACTGGCCCGACTCGCTTTTGGATGCTGAAGCCCGAGCCGACTGGGGGTGGTCGCCTAAAATTGGGATGAACGAGTTGGTGAGTATCATGCTCGAAGCAAAAAAAGTCGTACTCAGCGAAACCTGAGCGTGCCGCGTGTCGTAGGTGGGGGGAACTCTTCCACTTGATACGATGCGCACTCTGAAATTCCCCCTCGCTCTGCTCGGCCTTGCTGCCTTGCTCTCCATTCCTTTCACCGGCCACACTTCTGGCGGCGGCGACGACGACGACGATCGCTCGGTGTACACAGCGGTGCTCGGTATTGAGTCGGGAATCGAAGGTTTTCCTGCAGATGCAATTTTTGAGGAGGGCGCCCTGCTCGACGGTGAGCGCCACGGTGTGTGGTCGCGGTTTCGCGCCGACGGTGCCATGCGTTCGCAGGTGACCTACGAAGCGGGCCGCCCCAACGGACCCTACAGCTTGTATGACAAATTGGGCAATGTCATGGAGGAAGGAAATTGGACTCGAAGTGCAAATACAGGTGAATTGCGACGCTACTTCCCCAACGGAACGCTGCGTCAAATTTTCACATTCGACAACATCGGCAAGCGCCACGGCGAACAGCGCTATTACCACGACAACGGCCAATTGGAAATGGTGGTCAATATGACCCACGGCGCTGAAGAAGGTGATGTGGTGCGCATGGACCGTACAGGACGCGTGATCTCGCGCACCTCGTTCCGCACTGGCATTCGCAAGGCCAAGTCGTAAAGTTTTATTTAGGACGAAAGTCCGTCACTTGATGTGCTGGTGGGTCGACCATCCCGCCTCACCAATATAGCCGGTCCTACGCATTGCGTTGGGCCGGCTTTTTGTTGTGCGGGGGGTACATTGGACGATATTTGCGCCGCAGAAATAGACCTGGACGATGGACCACCCCGAAATCAAGCTCTCGCCCTACGCAGCGGATCTAACCATTTCGAACAATTTAACGCGCAGCAAGGACCGCTTCGAGCCCTTGAACGCGCCATACGTCGGCCTTTACGTCTGCGGTCCTACGGTGTACTCGAACGTCCATTTGGGAAACGTCCGCACGTTTCTAACCTTCGATGTGATCTACCGGTATCTCTGCCAATTGGGATATCAAATCCGCTACGTACGCAACATCACTGACGTCGGCCACCTCATCGGTGACACCGATGAGGGCGAGGATAAAATCGGTGCCAAGGCCCGCTTAGAGAACCTCGAGCCGATGGAAATCGTGCAGCGCTACACGAACGACTTTCAAGACGTGATGCGCGTGTTCAACATTTTACCCCCCTCGATCGAGCCCACGGCCACCGGCCACATCATCGAGCAGATTGAAATGATTGAACAGATCATGTCCAATGGCTTTGCCTACGAGGCCAACGGTAGCATCTATTTCGACGTGCGAAAATTCTCTGAAAAGCATGATTATGGCGCATTGAGCGGTCGAAAAATCGACGACCTGCGCAACGCAACGCGCGAGCTTGACGGTCAGAGTGAAAAGCGAGACCCTTTGGATTTTGCGCTGTGGAAGAAGGCGGGGGCCACCCACCTGATGCATTGGCCTTCACCTTGGAGTGTGGGCTTCCCTGGATGGCATTTGGAGTGCTCTGTGATGAGCACCCGCTACCTCGGCAAGCAGTTCGACATCCACGGTGGTGGCATGGACTTGAAATTTCCCCACCACGAATGCGAGATCGCCCAAAACATCGGTGCCTATGGAGGCGAACTTCCGGTCCGCTACTGGATTCATGGCAACATGTTGACTGTCAACGGACGAAAGATGTCCAAGTCGGAGGGCAACGGATTCACTCCTGAAGAGTTGATCTCTGGGAACCACAAGCTCTTGGAGCGCGGGTACTCCCCGATGACGGTTCGCTTTTTTATGTTGCAGGGGCATTATGCAGGGACACTGGACTTTAGCAACGCTGCGCTCCAGGCGGCCGAGAAGGGGCTACAGCGCTTGATGGCGGCGTGGGCAAAAATTGAAAATTTGCCCACGACCGATACAGGCGCCGTCGACATTGCCGGCCTGCGTGACCGATGCTACGCCGCGATGAACGACGACTTCAACACGCCCGTCTTGATTGCCACGCTCTACGACGGAGTGAAATGGATTAACAACGCTGCAGACGGCCGCCTACAAATCACGGCCGAGCAGAAGAGCAGCCTTAGCGAGCTGTTCCGCACCTTCGCTGGCGACGTGATGGGCCTAAAATTTGAAGTCGACACGTCCGAGAACGTCGACAACCGAAGCGACGGGCTCATGGCCCTCATTTGCGAACTTCGGGCCAGCGCCAAAGCAGATAAGAACTGGGCGATGGCCGACGAAATCCGTGATCAACTCGCCGCCATTGGCGTACAAATCAAAGACGGAAAAGATGGTGCAAGTTGGGAATTTGACTGAGCGCTTTCCTACGCTGGCACTGGTCTTGGCAGCCGTCGCAATCGCGGTCACGGGTTGCTCAGACGAAGGCAGCAGCAACTCCAGCAGATCAAGCAACGCTGGCAAGAACACCTCGACCCAACACAGTGAATCTTGGGTGAATAAAGCCCCTTCTTTTTCGGGTGACAGCGCCTACTCCAACGTTGCCGCACAGGTGGACTTCGGAACCCGTGTCCCGAATTCGCCTGGACACAAGGCCTGTGGTGATTGGCTCATCGAAGAACTCGAAAAGGCCGGAGCCCAACTTTATGTCCAGGAGGCGTCCGTCACAGCTTTTGATGGCACGGAACTGGCGATTCGCAACATCATCGGGAGCTTCAACCCAGAGGACCCACGCCGCATCTTACTCTACGCTCACTGGGACACGCGACCATGGGCCGACAACGACACGGTACGCATCCACGACCCCATCGATGGTGCAAACGACGGTGCATCTGGTGTCGGTGTGCTCCTGGAAATCGCACGCCTCATCCAGTTGAAGAACCCCCAAACAGGCGTGGACATCGCCTTTTTTGACGCCGAGGACTACGGCTCACCGTCGTGGGTTCCTGCCGATCAAAAAGAGTACACAGACTGGTGCTTGGGCTCGCAGTATTGGGCTCGCAAACCCCATGTTCCAGGCTATCGCGCCCGCATGGGCATCCTTCTGGACATGGTGGGCGCCGGCGATGCTGTGTTCAACAAAGAAGGGACGTCCAATGAAATGGCCCCCGGACTGGTGGATCGCGTCTGGACCATGGCCCACAAGTTGGGACACGGGGACCGCTTCCGTACAGCTGTGACGCCAATCACTGTGGATGACAACCTATTCGTCACCCAATTGGCCCACATTCCCTCAGTGAACATCGTGCATTATCACATCGCACGAGTGCCGATGGGTTACTTCAAATACCACCACACCCACGGCGACAACATGTCGGTCATCGACCCTGCCGTACTGCAGGAAGTGGGCGAAGTTGTTGCAGCTATGGTCTGGAACAAATGACGGTTTTCAACCGCCGGCATAGGGCAATCTGACCGTCGAGGCATTTTACGAGGGCGCGTCTAGTGTAGTTTTCGGTTGCCCTCAAATGCCACAGACCACCTCCACCACCAAGCCCTTTTTTGCACTGCTTCTCGCATTGTGCCTAGGGTTTTCTGGTGCAGCTCTGGAAGGCATTCAGGCCCAATCCATCGTGCTTCACGATGCCGATTCACTCCACCGAACCGGTCAAGACGCGCGGGCGTTGGACGCCTACCAAACCGCCGCGCAATTGCACGACCCCTGCGTCCAAGTTCTGGCGTATCAGGGCATTGGCCGAATACACCGCGCTTGGAAGAACCCGCATGATGCAGAAGCTGCCTTTGGGGAGGCAATGCGTTATAGCGCTCGATGTCAGGGTGTTACAAGTGAGCAGCACCGGCTTGAATGGGCCTTGGCCTTGATAGAAACAGGGCAAGCTGAAAAGGCCACCGCTCCGTTAATCGCGCTGGTCGGACTCAACGGCCCCTACGCTCAAGAGGCCCTCCACAATTTAGGACACATCGCCTTTGACACGGGAGACTTCGAAAAGGCCGCTGATCATTTTTTTGCCCTCGCAGAACGGCTCGACAAGGCCTCGCGCACACTTGCTGCTGAAGGGGCCTTTGAATGGGGTACGCTCAGTTATTTGCTGGCCTTCCCCGAGGACAAAGGCGGTGAGCAGCGCATCAACGATTGGGTGCAACGGCCCAACTGGGCAACCAAAGCGCCCGCTCTGCGTTGTGCTCGGCTCGTGCATTGGGCCGGAGTGTTGTATGAGGTGGGGCAAGTGAAGCGGGCCGAGAGGCTACTCGCTGCGATGCCCGAAGAGGCCGGCCCCAGCCATTTGGCGCGATCCTCAGCCTTGCAAAGCCGAATTCACGAGCGCAAAGACAGGCGTTTGGAGGCCCTCATCAGTTCTGCAGAAGCTGTAAAGCATGCGCAACGAAGCAAGAACTCAGAACTCATCCAGACCGTGGCCCGGCAGCGCTGCAGGCTACTAAAAGACGAGGGGCGCTACATTGAGGCCTTGGTGATGCTCACGCTTGCCGACAGTCTGGCCACGGCCACCACTCGCATTGAAAGCTCTGCAGCCAATCGCTTTTGGGAAGAACCCTTTATTCGTGAACTTGGCGATGCGCGAACGGCGCTGTGGGCGCGAACCGAAAAAATGCAGCGCTTGGGGTTGCTGCTGCTCGCACTGCTGAGTGTATTCACAGGCACACTCGCCGTGGCCGCCATACGAAGTCGAAAAAAGTTTGCCCGTAAAGCCCAACACTTACAGCGCGTATCGCTGCCTGCAGTTGAAGAACAATTGACTGAATTGGGGCAATCAGCTCGGCAAGCAAGCCTCATTTTGAAAGATGCTGCGCTATCGCCGATGCAGAAAAAAGCAGTCGTGGATTTCGAGCTGATCAGCGAACTCTGCACGGAAAAACTCCAACCATCTGCAGTGAACCTCAGCTCAATTTGCGCTCAAATCGATGCAAAACACACCAAACGTATCGAATGGTCGGTCACGGAGGAGACCGTCGTCAACAATGACGCTGGGCGCATCGCAAACTTCCTTTCACATCTTCTCGAACGCATCGAAGCTCGTCAAATGAAGGTGGATCTCCGAGCTGCTGGAAACAGCTTACATGTGGTTCTCCATAGCTTCTCCGACACGCAGTGGTGGCCACGGGACGTCAGTCTTTTTACAGGAGACAAGCGCGATAAAGACTGGTCGTTGGTCCGGATGCGCTGCGAACACCTTGGGGGGGGCATTCGCTTAGACTGCGACGCCTCAGGCGCGGGTCAAATGCACGTTTCGTTGCCAAATCTGCGTCCTTCCAAAGGAAGCGCCCAGTTCTCCAAGACGCCTGGAAACGCGCAGCCGATTCCGCCCGTTGAACCGTTGGGACTATCCTCCTTGATTCACCTCTCGGCTGAGCAGTCGCTCACGCAGCACGCCACCGACGACACAAAGATGTACATCTTTAGGCCCGGGTGAACTGCGCGTTGAAACGCATGTCGTTTTCAAAGAAGAGTCGTAAATCACCGATTTGCCATTTGAGCATGGCGATGCGCTCGATGCCCATTCCGAATGCAAATCCGCTGTAGACCTCTGGATCAACTCCTGAAGCCTCAAGCACAGCGGGGTCCACCATCCCACAGCCCATGATTTCAAGCCATCCTGTGCCCTTGGTGATGCGCTTGTCTACCTCCGTTTTCAGGCCCCAATACACATCCATCTCGGCGCTGGGCTCGGTGAACGGGAAATAGCTGGGGCGCAGGCGAATCTTCACGTCCGCACCGAACAATTGCTGGGCAAACATCAAGAGTGTCTGTTTCATATCCGCAAAGCTCACCCCCTTGTCGATGTACAGGCCCTCGACCTGGTGGAAGATGCAATGTGAGCGAGCCGAAATGGCCTCATTGCGGAACACCCGACCGGGCATCACCAGGCGGAATGGCGGATCGCGGCGCTCCATCTCGCGCACTTGCACCGAACTGGTATGTGTGCGCAACAACAAATCCGGGTCGCGCTGGATGAAAAAGGTGTCCTGCATATCACGAGCCGGGTGCTCTTCTGGAAAGTTCAAGCCAGAAAACACATGCCAATCATCCTCAATCTCAGGGCCGTCCGCCACGACAAAACCCATCCGAGCAAAAATGTCTAATATCTCTCTGCGCACCAAGCTCAAAGGGTGATGCGAACCGACCTTGACGCCACCGCTGGGCAAGGTTGGGTCTTGCCCGCTGGTCTGTGCATCAAATTGCGCGTCCAAGATTGAGGAAGCTTCGTCAAACAGGGTTTGCAGTGCGCCCTTAAACGCGTTGAGAGCTTGGCCCATCTCGCGCTTCTGCTCGCCGGGCACTTGGCGAAAACGCTCGTTCAAGTCCTTGAGCAGCCCTTGCCTTCCAAAGTGGGTGATGCGAAATTCCTCAAGAGCTTCAGGCGTCTCCAATGCCTCGGCTTGCGCCTCAGTCAAGAGTCGGTCCAGTTCAACGCGGTCTAAAATATCTGCCATGTCCTGTGGAGCTTGGAACTACTTGAGCACCCGGATGCTCATGACCACATCCTCGAGCGGACGGTTGCTCTGGTCTACCGCTCCGGTGGTCACCGCGTCGATGACCTCTAGCCCTTGGATCACTTGTCCGAAAACCGTGTAATTCATATCGAGAAATGCTGTGCCGCCCAAACGACTGTACGCCTCGACCTGATCAGGCATGTAGGCGAAGGGCTCACCCGTGGACTCGGTGATGCGAGAGGCAAAAGTGGCCAATTGATTCGGGCTTGTGATGCGGCCCTGGGCGAGGTAGAATTGGGATCCACTCGATGCAAATTCAGGGTTCACGCGATCGGGTTGGCGCGCAGCGCACAGGGCCCCTTTGACGTGGACGAACCGGCTATCAATTTCTTTAGGTATCGTGTAGCCCGGGCCGCCACTTCCCAAACGTGCTCCAGTGGGCGCTTCCTTTGATTTCGGGTCGCCGCCCTGAATCATAAAGTCCTTCATGACACGATGAAACAGCAAACCTTCGTAAAACCCTTCATTGACGAGCTTGACAAAATTGTCGCGATGCAATGGGGTTTCATTGAATAGCTCCAGGGTCATGGTGCCAAAAGTGGTCGTGATTTCCACCTTGACGCGGTCTTCCTGTGGCTCGAATTGGCTTGCTGATTGAGCGAAGCCTGAGCAGACTAGAACGAAAATTGCGGCTGAAGCGAAGATGAATTGAAGAGTTGAGCGAACCATCGGGCGTTTTTTGCGTTATTTGTTCGTTGAACGGGTTGTCGCCATCTTGCGACCCCCAGAACGTGCCACGAAATTATGAAATCGCACCGCCATTCCCACGCCTTTTGCAACCTTCGTTCAATCGGCGCATCCATCTTCGGTTTTTGTCTTCTAGCCATGGCCTTCACCGGCTGCGTTGAAATCGAAGACACCGTTGCTATCATTTACGTACAAAACAGCTTGGAGGCTCCCGTCCAAGGGGCTGAAGTGCGCCTCTATGCTGTGGGTTCCGCAGACCAAGACTTCATTGGCGAAGTTCGATTCGACACCACGCAAGTGACCAATGCCGCGGGCAGCGTTTCGTTTGACTTCAGCGAATTCTACGAGCAAGGCCAAGCCGGTTTTGCCGTTCTGGACATTGCCGTCACCAAAGGATCACTGACGGGCGTGGGGATTATCAAGGTTGAAGAAGAAACCACCAGCGAGCAGACCGTCACGATCGACTGATTGCTACAAGCGCATACCCCCGTATTTAGTGGAAAAAAAAGTGGAAAGCGTAAAAACAACACTTTCCACTTGGTCGGGATGACTGGACTCGAACCAGCGACCACACGTCCCCCAGACGCGTACTCTACCAACTGAGCTACATCCCGATGATTTCGCTTAGAGGAGCGCGAAAATAGAACAACATTTGGGATGCTGGCGATTATTTGCCAGCAAATTGACGAAGGGCAGACTCGTCTAAAATCCGCACAGCACGGCCGTCAAGTTCGACCCAACCGTCGCTCTTGAAGTCCGACAAAGCACGGATCAAGCTTTCTTTTGCCGTGCCCACAACACCGGCCAAATCCTCACGTGACATCTCGGGCGAACCCGGATTATCAGCAAAGCGTTCGTGAAGCTCTAACAAGGCGATAGCTGTGCGCTCGCGAACCGAGGCGTAAGCTAGGGCTAGCAAGCGCTCCTGGTTCTGCTCCACCTCACCTGCGAGCATCCGTACAAAACGCATGGAAACATCGCGGTTGCGGTGCATCAAATCAAGGAAAACCTGACGAGGGATGGCGTGAATTTCAGCTTCTTCCAACACCTCAGCCGTCGCTCCATATTCGTCTCCACCGAGCACCTCGTTGTAACCGAAGAATTCACCCGATTTAACCAACTCCACAATGAGCTCTTTGCCGTACGAGTCAGTCCGCAGCACTTTTACGATGCCAGAAATAACGTAATACACGTAAAGAGCCTGGTCACCTTCCGTGTAAACCATGCGTTTGGCATCGTACGATTTCGGTTTGTCACCAAGTTCAATTCCAGGGATACCGGTCTGTTGCGAAGCGTCTTCGATGAATTCCTTCAAACGCGTGGGCGCTTGGCCGTACTCGCGCTGGGTGATCGCACTCTTGCGCAAACGCACCTTAATCGTGGCCAGCAAATCTTGCTCAGAAAAAGGCTTGACCAAGTAATCATCTGCACCTGAACTCATACCGCGCCGCACTTCGCCAGCCCCATCACGCGAAGTCAGAAAAATAAATGGGATGCGCGCAGTTCTGGGGTTCGAACTCAAATAATGCAGCACGCCGTAACCATCGAGTTCGGGCATTTCAACATCGCACACGATCATATCGGGCAATTCTGAATTGGCCATGTCGACACCTTCCTTGCCATCACAGGCCTGAACAACTTGATAGCCAGACAGTTCCAAAATGTCAGCAGTCGTTCTTCGGAGAAATGCATTGTCCTCAATGAGTAAAATCTTCTTCACGTCGCAGATTTGGTTTCCCCAAACATACGCGAGCGCGGGCAGTCGTGGTGAATTATCTTGCCGCCGCATACACCCCCTCCCTTATGAAGGTTTCATATGACTGGATAAAATCGTGGTTACCACTTGAGGCCAATGCAAATGCGGCCCCTGAGAGCATTTCTGCTGCTCTGACGGCATCGGGCCTCGAAGTCGAAGGCCTCGAGGAAGTGGTGGCGACCCCCGGCGGTCTTGTAGGCATGGTGGTGGGCGAAGTGCTCGCATGCGAGCAACACCCCGGAGCGGACCGGCTGAAAGTAACCAGTGTGGACGTGGGCAGCGAAGAACCGCTTTCTATCGTGTGCGGCGCACCGAATGTGGCGGCCGGGCAGAAAGTGGTGGTGGCCACCGTGGGGGCGTTCTGCCACCCAAGCGATGGCGAACCCTTCAAAATCAAAAAGGGCAAAATTCGTGGGGAAGTCTCTATGGGGATGCTCTGCGCTGAAGATGAACTCGGCTTGGGCGCTGGCCACGACGGCATTCTCGTGCTCGACAGCAGCAACGCCACCGGATCGCTAAGCGTCGGCACACCGGCCGCCGAAGCGCTCGGGCTGGAATCGGACCATGTGATTGAGATCGGGCTGACGCCCAACCGCACCGACGGCATGAGCCACTTCGGGGTGGCGCGCGATTTGCGGGCGGCGCTCCGCTTTGGCGACGGAACAAGTGATTTAGACGGCGACTTGCCTGCTCTGCAGCCCATGACGGGCGATCGTTGGGCCACCTTGCCCAAAGGAGACTGCCCGATCGACGTGCAGGTGCAAGCTTCCGACGGCGCACCGGCTTACATGGGCCTCTTGCTGGAAGACGTCCAGATGTGTGCCTCGCCAGATTGGTTGGCCCGCCGACTGCGCGCCATCGGCTTGGAGCCAAAGAACATTGCCGTCGACGTGACCAATTACGTGCTGCACGACATCGGTCAGCCCTTGCACGCTTTTGATGCTGATCGGATCGGCGGAGGGAAAATCATCGTTCGCCGAGCCAGCGAGGGCGAAGCTTTCCTCGGGCTCGACGAAAAGGAGTACAAGCTTTCAGCAGCCGACTTGGTGATTGCCGACGCGGACTCGCCGCTGTGTTTAGCCGGTGTGTGGGGCGGAGCGAAGAGCGGCGTCACCGTAGAGACCACTCGTGTTTTCTTGGAGAGCGCTTGGTTTGATCCGGTATCCGTTCGCAAGTCGGCCCGTCGGCATGGTTTGTCGACCGATGCGTCATTCCGCTTTGAGAGAGGGGTTGACCCAGCGATCACGTTGCACGGGTTGCAGCGTGCAGCGGCCTTGCTCGTAGAGCTGGCAGGCGCCCGCATTTCTGGTGGTGTCTCGACCTCGGTGTCGGGCTTGCCACAAGGCGCCAACATTCGCCTGGACTGGGACTATCTCGATGTCTTGGTGGGCGTTGCCCTGGATCGCCAGCGTGTCCGTAACATCTTAGAGTCACTTGACATTCATCTGACTGCAGAAAACGAGGAAGGCTTGGATTTGAGTGCCCCGGCCTACCGCCGCGATGTGACCCGCCCGGCCGATGTGGTGGAAGAAATTCTACGCATCCACGGCTACGACCACATCCCTGCTCCCCAAGGTATGCGTGTGGCGACTCAAACACCGCCCAAGATTGATATGGAAGGCATCCAACGCGAAATTTCAACTTTGCTTGTAGGCCGCGGTTACACGGAAATCATGTCGAACTCGCTCACCAAATCAAGCTACAGCGAGTTGGTTGAGGACCCTTGCTTGGACCCTGCTGCTGAGGTGAGGCTGCTCAATCCGCTGAGCAGCGACACGGCCATCATGCGCCAAAGCCTCGTTTTTCAAGGGCTGGAGGTGGTGGCACGCAATCGCAATCATCAGCACAGCAACTTGCGGGTGTTTGAATTTGGCAAAGGTTACTTTCAAAAAGAAGGCGAGGCCAGCGAAACCACCCCTGCGGTCACATATCAAGAGCCGCGCTTTTTGGCGCTGTGGGCCAGCGGCGAAGGGTCTGATTTATATACACTCAAAGCCGAAGTCGAGGCGCTCCTTGCCCGCATGGGTGTTGATTCCAAGGGTGAAACACCGCTGGAAAGCACCGGACTTTTCTCCGAAGGAGTGGCCTTGAAGACCAAGCGAGGCGGCACGGTTCGCATCGGCCAAATCACACCGGCCTTGGCGCGGGAATTCTCAATTTCTGACCCTGTTTTTTGGGCCGAATTGCCTTGGGACAGCCTCTGTGCTGCGTCGGGCAACTGCCGCGTAAAAGCCACGGCGTTGCCGCGGCACCCCTGGGTGCGACGCGACTTGTCACTCAACATCCCGTCGGGCGTCACCTATGCTCAGATCGAGAAAACCATCCGGTCCACGGCTGGAAAACTGTTGAGAAGCGTCGAACTGTTCGACGTGTACCGTGCCGATGATGCGACCTCGTACGCGGTCGCATTGACCCTGCAGGACCCCGATAAGACCCTGAACGACAAGGTGATCGACAAGACAATGCAGCGGGTCATCGGCGCATTGGACTCGCAACTTCGCGTCTCGCTTCGCAAGTAACCTCTCTGGAAACCCCCTGAAACGTGGCTCGCACGAATCGACCATCACGTCTGAAACAATCGAAACTGACCCGCAGACTCAAGCGAGTCAAAAGGGTTCAAGACCGGCTGAAGCGGGTCCGACGCCTGCCGAAGATTAGCAGCGCTAAACGCTTGAAAAGGCCGCCCCGCGCCAAGATTTTTCCTTCGTTTGAACTGCCCGTGCACCGCCGGCACCTGCTGTACTTTTTCATACGACCGTGGGCGCGTTGGGCAATCAAGACGCTTTTCAAGGTGGAATCCGTTCAAGGGAGCGAACATCTCCCCCGAAAAGGAGCGGCTTTGATGTATGCCAATCACCAAAATGGCCTAATCGACCCTGTCGCTTCATGCGTACTGCTCAAGCGCCAATTGCACTTTTTCACTCGCGCCGATGTATTCCGCAGTCGTGTGAGGCGCGTTTTCTTATTTCGCGTGAACATGCTCCCTGTGTACCGCCGACAAGACCGGGTGCGGGACTTGGCCGAACGCAACACGAAGACATTTAAGGCGGCCCTTGGACGGCTGCACCAAGGGGCGGTGTTGGGGATTTTTCCTGAGGGCGGGCACTATCACGAACGGCGCTTGCGCGATTTTCGAAACGGATTGGCGCGACTTCTGAGCCTTGCGCTCGAAGACGGATTGGGTACGAAGCAGGCCCCGCTCACCGTGGTGCCGGTGACCATAAATTTTGCAGGCCTGTACAATTACCGCTCGCGGCTGGACATGGAGGTGCAGCCTGGGCTCAAACTGTACGACTTGGTCGGCCGCGAAACAGATGGTCTGAGCCCTTCACAACGCGTAGCGGTGACCCAAATCTTGCACAGCACATTGCAGACCACAACGCCGCAACTGCTAAGCGGCGAACTGAATTCTGGCCATTTGGCAGCCACACTCTTTTTAGAAGGCACAGGGCTGCGCGATGAGGCCTTGCGAGAGGCAATCGACCGGTCGGGTAAATCGTTAGACTGCGCTCACAAGAACTGGAATGATGGGCGGATGGTCTCCCAGTTTCAAAAGCTGGAGGAAAGTGCGGGGCCACCGCTGGAAAGCCGTTTGTACGAGGCGTTGGGGCGTCTACACGCAGGGCGTCCCACTCAACTAAAGAGCAGCGATGTTTTGCGGGCCCCCTTTTGGCTTGTTCACCGCTGGATAAACCGTCCTGTTATTGCAGGAATTGTGCGCTTAAGCAAGCGCAACGCTCGGGAATTGGCCTTCGTCTCAACCTTAAGTATCCCACTGATTATGACCGTGTTGCCCCTGTGGTGGGCCCTAATATCTTTGACGATGGGATGGATGATTCCACAGGAATTATCAGAGCACGTGCTGCTCAATGCGGCAGGTGTTTTTCTCGCCTTTCGTTGCGCTCAATCCGTCGCTATGCCTATGGAAGACCGCATCCTATCAAGGCAAGCTGAGCGGCACGCTCGCCAACTTTTGTCGCAGTCCAAATTTGGAGCGTTGTGGGCCACTTGGGCGGGTGAGACCGGCATCTTAGATTTACCACGATGAGCAAGTACCGCATCCTTTTGGTTGACGATGAACCCGACATTGTTGAGTTGGTTCAATACAATCTAGAAAAAGAGGGCTTTGAGGTGGTCGCGGCTTCCAACGGCCGCGAGGCTGTGGAAAAGGCAGAGAAGTATAGGCCGGACTTGGTTTTATTGGACTTGATGATGCCTGAAATGGATGGGATGGAAACCTGCCATGCATTGCAGATGATTCCACATTTGAGCGAAACGATCATCGCATTTTTGACCGCACGTGGAGAAGACTACAGCCAAATTGCGGGCTTTGATGCAGGGGCCGATGACTACATTACTAAACCGATTAAGCCCCGGGTACTGGTCAGTCGAATCAAGGCTTTGCTGCGGCGAAAGGCAAAGGACGACAAGAGTTTGAGCCGGTATGAAAGCGATAGCTTGACAATTGATCCCGAGAGCTACAAAGTGATCAAGGACGGGGTGGAGCTGAGAATGACTCGGAAAGAATTTCAACTTTTAGCTCTGCTGGCCAGCCGGCCTGGGCGGGTGTTCACCCGAGAGGTGATTCTCTCAGAGGTCTGGGGACAGGACGTGGTGGTGGGAGATCGCACCATTGACGTCCACATTCGGAAATTGCGCGAGAAATTGAGCGCCCCATTGATCCGAACCGTGAAAGGGGTGGGTTACAAATTTGAAGACGCATGAAAGTGCGCTCTCCCCGTGGCGTTGCGCTGCTAGCGGCATTGGTGATCAGCACTTCAGCTTGCGTGTTGATTACAATACTCGCCGTCTGGCGGGGTGTGGAGATTGATGGACGTGAATTGGGGTGGTTGACAATGGCGCTCTTCGCCGTCAGTTTCTTCATCACTTATGCCCTCATTCAGCGCTTCATCTTCCACAAAATTCGAGTCATTTACAAGAATATACACCGCTACAAGGGGACGAAGGAGCGCGCTGGTGATTTCAATATGGGCGACGATGTGATGGAAGATGTGAAGCTCGAGGTCGAGGAATGGGCGAGCGAGCGAGCGAACGAAATTGCTGAATTGAAGGCGGCTCACTCATTTCGGCGCGAGTTCATTGGCAACTTAGCGCATGAGCTGAAGACCCCCATTTTCAACATCCAAGGCTACGTGTTGACCCTAATTGAAGGCGGGCTGAATGATCCAGAGATCGCCCAGAAATTTTTGGCGAAAGCGGCAAAAAACGTGGACCGAATGGCCGGGATGATCGAAGACCTCGACATCATTTCGAAAATGGAATCGGGGCAACTTGACGTTTATTCTGAGCCCTTCAACTTGGGTGAGTTGGTCAGCGACGTCGTCGAGGCCTTGGAGGTGAGGGCTTTCAAAGCGGGCATCGCATTGGAAATCACAGAGGGGAGTATTCGGAGTCAAATGGTGGAGGGCGATCGGTCTAAAATAGAACAAGTGTTGACCAATTTAGTTAGCAACAGCCTGGCCTACGGCGTGGAGGGTGGAAAAACACAGTTGCGGTTTTACGACATGGATACCCAGGTTTTGGTCGAGGTGGCCGACGATGGAATCGGCATCAAGGAGAGCGATTTACCTCGGATATTTGAACGCTTTTATAGGGTGGACAAGAGCCGGTCTCGCAATGCTGGCGGAAGCGGCCTGGGCCTGGCCATTGTCAAGCACATTGTCGAATCGCACGGGCAGAACATCACCGTTCGAAGCACCTACGAACAGGGCTCAACTTTTTCATTCACGTTGGCCAAGGCCTGATGTCAACTCTGCAACCAGCCGGTGCCTGCAGCATTGACCATGGGGTTGGTGGCGCGCTCTGCACCGATGGTCGTGCTGGGGCCGTGGCCTGATAGCACCGTGTATTCCTCCGGCAGGGTGTACATCTGTTCTACGATGGATTGAGCCAATGTTGCCGCATCACCACCGGGCAAATCCGTCCTCCCCACGCTGCCATTGAACAGGACATCGCCGCCGATGACGTGCTTGCGCTGGTGATCGACAAACACGACGTGGCCCGGGGCATGGCCCGGGGTAAATCGCACTTCAAGTTCACATTGTTCCCACTTGAGCGTCGTGCCCTCTTGCAGGTCGGCGATCGGCGGAGGCGGCGTGTCCAGTGGCACGCCGTACATCTGGGCGGCAGGCAAGGCAAAATTATAGGTCACCACATCGGCCGGATGAATGCGGGGGGAGAGTCCGTAGCGCTCCAGCATGCCAGCGCAGCCCATCACGTGGTCGAGATGGCCGTGGGTTAATAGCACCGCACCAGGGACCGCCTCGAGTTCGACGAGGGCCTGCTCAAATTCATCCCATTCACGGGGGTTGGACATGCCAGGATCGATAACTAAAACCAGAGCTGGGGCCATCGGCCAGAGCACGGTATTCTCCTGAAAAGCGTTGAAAGAAAGCGTTCGCACAAAGTGCAAGATGCAAAGGCGGCGTGGTTTACCTTGGTTTCCGATGTTGCAACGTGCCTTGTCATTGACCCTTGTGTGTGTTACCCTGTTGATTTCAGGCGAGTTGAGCGCTCAATTTCACGACGGAACGGTGATGGAATTCGGTCAGCAACGCGTCCAATACCGGCAATTCACGTGGCTTTACTACCCAGGCGACTTCTTCCAGGTCTACTATTACGAAGGCGGTCGGGACTTGGCGGGCCATGCGCTCGACGTATTGACGGAAGAATTGGCTCCGATTGAAGACCTTTTCAATGCCAACCTGAACGGGCCCGTTCAGGTGATTGTATTCAACAAACACGCCGATTTTCGTCAAAGCAACATCGGAATCAGCGAGGCCCAGGAAACCAATATCGGCGGAACCACAAGAATCGAAGGTGGCAAGTTGTTCGTCTGGTTTGACGGCGACCACGCCTCGTTCAACCGGCATCTGCGCGCCGGACTGTACCGCCTGTTAACCCGCCAATTGCTCTTCGGCAGCGATTGGAAGGAGTGGGTGAAGAACGCCTCGCTGCTGAGCCTGCCGGATTGGTACGAAAAAGGACTGGTCGCCTCCTTATCTGCGAATTGGGACGCTGGTCTAGCGGGAAGAACAGCCGATCTGGTGGCGCAAGGCGGGATTCCTCGCGTCGGACTGCTCCAAGGTGAGGAAGCCACGGTGGCGGGGCGTTGCCTTTGGGATTACATCATCGATACGTACGGTCGAGCCGTGATTCCTCAAGTTTTGACAGCCACCCGCAGCGGGCGAAGTGTCGAATCTGGCTTCCGTATGCTCGGTCTGGACGCCGCACAACTCCTGGCTTCAGCCCAACTTTACCACTTCGAGGCCTTCAACTTGGGCAAACTGCAACCCGGGGTATCACAACAACCGGGACATCGAAGCACCCGGGCCGAACGCCGCACCATGGGGGAATGGCCCTGTCAGTCTAAAAAATCACTGAATTATCGCCAACTGCGACCCTCCCCCGACGGGCGATTTGCCGTATCAGTAGTGAACGACCGGGGCCAAGCGAGCCTCTGGCTTCACGACAGCGCCACGGGGTCGAGTCGACGTATTGCGCGCTATGATCACAAACTTCCGCGCATTGTCGACCCGACTTGGCCCGCCCTTGCATGGCACCCCTCCGCCCCGCTGCTGGCCAGTATTCACGAGGAACACGGGCGCGTATGGCTCACAACAACGAACGTCGAAACACTTGAACAAGTCGAGCGAGAGCTTTTCCGCATCGAAAAAGTCCTCGCCTTGGATTTCTCCCCCGACGGTCACAACATCATCTTCAGCGGGGTGCGACACGGCCACTCCGACCTGTACCTCTACCGCATTCTTGCGGCGTCCCAATCCCCGCTGCTCAGCGATGCTTTCGACGACCTCGACCCGCGCTTCTTGCCCGACGGCTCTGGAATCGTGTTCAGCTCGAACCGGCCCAAATCCGGCCCGCTCGATCTGTTCGTGTACCGCCTGGCCGACGACACCATCGACCGCCTAACCGACACGCCTGAAGTGGATGAGCGGCAAGCGCGTCCGCTGGGCGGCGGGCGCTTTACATTTCAGCGTCCCGATGATCCTGACGCCTTGCAATTGGCCTCACTGGACAGCGTGATTCAATCGGTGGACACGGCTATTCACTACCGCCGCTTCACCCGCTATGACCGTGTGGTAAATTGGGATTTGCCTCCACTCAATTATGAGATTACCAACGATGGAAGGTGGGGGGCCATGTTCCTTTTCGACGGTCGACCCAAATGGAAAACGGGGGCACTAATCGATCCTCAATTGGTGTCTTCCAATGCCAATTTGACTTCTGGGCAAATGGGGCAGTCGGGAGAGCTGGGGCAATCGGTCCACGCCGCACCGCCACAGATTTCGGTCGAATTGCAGCCCGGTCAGGTGAACATCAGCCGCTACGTTTTTGAGCGAGAACATCGCAATCAAGGGCGAGAGGGCAACCCCGTAAACAACCCTGCAAGCACCTCAGAAACTCACAGTTCCAACCAAAACAACGGCACCACGTCCGCAAACCACGCTACCGAATCACCGCATTCAAATCGCACAGCAATCGACCGACCATCCCCCCGGAACTACCATCTGAATTACGCTGTGGACGAAGTGCTGAGTCAAGTCGACAACACCTTCTCAACCAGCTTCTATCAACCTCTCTCCAACCCTTCAGCAGGCAGCCCTGGACTGAGCGGTTTGATGAAAGTGGGGATGAGCGACGTGTTTGAGGACGTTCGCTGGGTTGGAGGCGTACGGCTTGCGGGAAGTCTGGAGAACAGCACCTTCGCGCTGAGCTTCCAAGATTTGACACAGCGCGTCGATCGGCAGTGGATCATCGAACGGCAGGGGTACGAAAGCGTGGACGAGAGCATTCAAGGAATCGTCCGGGTTCACACCCAAGCCGTGCATTACCGTAGAACATACCCCTTCAGCGAAGTAGCCAGTGCTCGACTCACCGCCACCTACCGCCTTGACCGGACCGCGTACTTGGCCACGGATCCCTTCAACATGCGGCGCGACAACCTGTACCAACATGGACTGGGTGGCGATTTCGCGCTGGTCTTCGACAACACCTGGTGGCGCGGCTTGAACCTGCCAAACGGCACGCGTGCCAAATGCTGGGTCGAGTACCTTGCCGAGCCGGAAAGTTCTGGTGAATATTTCTCGACGCTGGGCTTTGATGCGAGGCATTATCAGGCCCTCTACGGCCGATTGACGCTTGCGCTGCGCGCCGCCGGAAGCACGAATCTCGGCTCCCGCAAACTTCTGCATTACTTAGGCGGTGTAGACCGAGCGCTCGTCCCATTGGTCAATCAAGATTTGCAAATCCCCGAAGGCAATTTCGTCTACCAAACCAACGCCACGCCTATGCGTGGATTCAAGCGAAACTCACGAAGTGGAGGCTCCTTTGCGTTGTTTTCCAGCGAAATTCGCTGGCCGCCCTTCACCACATTTTTCCAGCCGCAAACGCTCAACCCCTTGCTCGAGAACTTCCAAATTGTGGGATTCGCTGACATTGGCACGGCTTGGACCGGGGCCGACCCCTATGATCAGGACAACGCCTTCAACCACGTCACGGTCGCGCAACACCCTGTCACCGTAACCGTTGACAACAACCACGAGCCTATCATTTGGGACTTTGGTTTCGGGCTCCGTGGTGAAATACTCGGTTATTTTGTTCGCGCCGATTGGGGCTGGGGCGTGGACGACGGCCTCCTCCTAGACCGCATCTTTCAACTTTCACTCACCACCGATTTCTGACAGCATTTATTCCATGGCTTCCCTTGACCTCTCCCTCAACCTCTCTACAGTGCTCATCTTGGTGATGATTGGCGCTGCGGCGGGCACACTTTCAGGCTTCATCGGCGTCGGTGGTGGGGTAATCATCGTGCCGGCCTTGATCTTTTTCTTCGGCCTGAGCCAAGTGGCCGCCCAGGGCACTTCGCTGTTGTTGATGTTGCCGCCGATCGGTGCGCTTGCGGTGGTCAATTACTGGAAAGCCGGGGTGGCCGATTTCCGCATGGCAGGCGTGATGGCGGTGGCATTCGTTCTGGGGGGCTGGCTGGGAA
>JAQWTJ010000072.1 GCA_029242765.1 Flavobacteriales bacterium
TTTCCGAACACCTGAACGAGTGAGTCCACCTCGGCGGCACTGAACCCTTCTTTCGCCTCGACCCGGGCAAGCACAGCACTCCGGAAGTCATCGAAGCCTTCCGAATCGGCCAAACCGGGATACACCAAATCCAACAAGACGACATCCGCAGCGACAGCAAAAGTGAATACCGCATAATCCACCACAATCGCATGGTACACGTTTAAAGGACCGAACTCGAAATCACCTGCGGCCTGCGCGCCTTCACCGAAATCAGGAGCCGCGGCCAATAACGAATCACCCAACTCACCCGCATTGGACTCGATCAAGGCCTCCAACATGGCCTCTTCCGCTGTTTCCACATCTCCCGGGTAAGCGGCGAAGAAACCATCAGCCAACAAGAGCGCCAGATCCGGAGCATACACCTCGCCAAGGTGCTCGACCACGGCGTCGAAGGACTCCTGGCTGACCGGCAAGGTCACCATGGAGCCCACTGTACGATTCGACTGCCCGCTCAACTCATCCAAGCAGCCCCCGGCACTGTTCCCCACCTTTAAAGCCTTCAAGATGCGGTGGCCTGGATGGAGCAGATTGCCCGGCAGGTTAAAGCAGGGTCCACAGACTTCCAAATCCGGCAAACTGACAGGACCGCCTTGCGGGAAGACCACCCCGCCCCCTACACCGACAAACTCGCCAGACCCAGCCGAACCCGGAAAATCTGGAATACCCACCTCTGGCAGCAAATCTTCTTGCTCACCACAATCATGTCGCAGACCCATCAGGTCCAAAGCGGTGGTAGCAAGTGTGCCTCCAAACAAACAATCGTAGAGGCCCGCCGCCGCCCAGAGCAGGCTGCAGGGACCGGGATCAAAAAAATCGTCGGCGCTGTTGGCCGTCAATCCATGATGGTCTACGATCTCCATGATTAGCCCGTCATCATATGGCAGACCTCCAGTGGACCACGCATCGATGCGCCGCATGAGCACCGGAACCTCAATGGAGGATAGTGCGGCCAGGGGACCGGGTTCGAATCCCGTGATGAACTCATATTCCGGATCGGTGGGAATCAACAGATCCACTTCATCCAAGGCGATCAGACCATCATTGATAAGAACGACGTTGAACACGAACACCTCATCCCCGACCAGAACCGGCACGGAATCCGGGACCTCGATGCGGAGAACGGGCATGGGAACATTGGTCACAAAGGACGAGCCGAGCGTGATGCCATAGGTGTCCTCGATTTCCACTTCCTCCACTTCCCACCAATAGGTCACCGGTTCGAAGCTGAGGAACGCCAGATGCTCGTTGTAGAGGCCGGCCTGGAACTCCACCTCGAGCACCGCATCCGCATGCTGCGGCTTCTCCACAATGATCCGTATCGACCCTTCCTGAATGGAGTCGACGACAAAGCGGCCATCGGGCCCCGTCACGCCTTCTGCCAGGAGGTCCCCCCCATAGAACGACTCCACCCGCACCTCGGCACCCTCCACGGGCGGACTGCCCTCCGCAAAATAAGTGAACTGATTGACGGCCAATACCTCCAGGGTTCCGAAGGCCTCACTGACCCTGGTGAATTCAAAGGGCAGCGCTGCCCCGACGCCATTCTCCACATTGAGCGCACATTGACCCTCGATGGTGTACTGCAGGGGCACGGAGGGTGCTGCGATGAACAACAGCGAGACCGTGGTGGACTCACCCGGTTCCAACGATGGAATCGAAGAAGGGGTGAGGGAGGAGATCCAGTCCCCAGTCGGAAGTCCCAAGGTGATGGGGCCGGTGGGGCCGGCCCCGGCATTGATCACCTCGAACTCGACCACCTTGGAACCAAGCTGATCGGACACCGACACCACGAGTTCATCCGGATCCGTCACCAGCATGCCGTATGGATCCTGGATGAACACCTGCGCAGACCAGGTCTCAGCCAACCCCTGGTCCGACAGCACATCGAGATGAACGGTCTGATATTGGAACCCCCCGGTGGGCTCCAGGGCCACGACGGTGTAGCTGACCATCCCTTCTTCTCCAGCACCGACATCGGGAATGGGATCAAAAGTCAATTCCAACCATTCTGCCCCACTGTCCTGCAAGATCGACAGCCCCGTCAGGTCCGTTGTGGTCATGTTCGTGAAGGAGACCGATCCCTGGAGGGTGTCCCCGGTCTGCAGCTGCCAACTGAAGGCATTCGTCCCTATGAGCTCCAGACCGAGCAGATCAAAATGGTCCTGAACCGATTCCTCACCGAGCCCTGGATACCCCGCCCCAACCGAATAAGTGCCCCGCTCCGAGGGGAAGGGCACGAAATCCACGGTGTATTCACCGTTCGCATTGGTGGTGGCAAGCAGTTCACGGCGATAGGGGCCATTGAGCACGTAGACTTCGACCTCGGCACCCGCCACCGGTTGCCCGGTGGGCGTGCTGACCATGCCGTGGATGGGCACGGTCGACCCGCCCTCGTAGTAATCACCGTCCACACCAGCTGTGGGAAGGAAGGGCGACAATACCTCGAGACTGCCAGCACCCAACACGTTGTTGGCATAGGACAGCTCAGAGGGGCTGCCAAGGGCATTCGCCCGGAAGAACAGATAGGAGGTCCCCGGTGTCTCCGGCACGAGTACGGCAGCCGATATCTGGATCTGGCCCCCTACCGGAACGGCTGAAGGCGACGTCGTGGAATACCAGACCTCATCCCCGGAATCCAATTGTCCATCGGAGGAGCGCACCACCGACCACGACCAGCCGGTGGGCATGGTCGAGAAGCCGACGTTCGTCAGGGTGCCCGTTACCACCAGAAGTTCTCCCGGAAAGATGGTGTCGGCCGTCACATTCACCGCATTCCACTCCATATCAGGCCGGTTCTCATCGGTCACAAGAACCCAAGCCTGACCGGGGTCAAATCCGTCCGCTTCCGCGGTGAAGGTCACCTGCTGGGTGCCGTCCACCTCACCGTCGTCGAGGGTGCCGAATGGGACCGTGACAGAAGTCGCCCCGGCAGGAATCTCCACCGTCGTACCCAGATCCACCTCGGTGGTATCCGAACTGGACACGGCCACGCTGAGGGCGACACCCACGTCGGAGTTGTGTCCGATCGTGAGCAGGCCGGCCTCGGCCACCCCTTCGGCCACCACGCCTGGGCTCACCGCGAGGGTCAGGGCGGGCCCATCATTGTCGGTCAACACCAGCACCACGTCCGCATAGCCCATGGATTCGGGTTCGGCCAGACAACCGCAAGAGGAGAACGAGACTGCCGCACTAAGGGTCACACTGCGCGTTCCATCATCGAGGCTGTTGTCCACGACCCCGACATTGAAGGTCTGGTTCAGGATTCCCGGACCGAGTTCCAATGTGGAGGGGAAGTAGATCTGATTGGATTGCGAGGCGTAGAGCTGCACCGACAGGGACAGTCCAGCGAACTGCTCGCCGCGGGAAAGGGTGGCCAGGACCACATTGGAACCCCCGCCCTCCGAAACCGTGTCGAGATTGAGCACGAGGTTGAGCTCGGGCACGTCGTCATCCTGGACGTGCAGGCTGGCCGAGGCGTCGGACAACCCGGCAGAACCGGCGAGGACCGTCACGTCGAGGTCGAGCTCGGGCAGCCCGTTCTGTACGGTAATGACCTGCCCGCTTGCGGACCCATTGCCCGCGGGGATGACCAGAGAGGTCGGGCCGGACAGCTGCTGTGGCGACCCCCAGTTGAAATAGACCGTCAGGTCCTGATCGGTGATCAGGTTCGTGGAAATCGTGAATCCCACGCTCTCGCCCTCCGTCAGGGTGTCCGCCGCGAAGGACAATTGCAGCGTCGGCTGCTCGTCCTCCTCGATTATCAGGTGTTGCTGGGCATCGGGATGGCCATCGGCCATGGCCGACAGCATCACCTGCCGGTTCCCGGTCAGCAACGTGTCATCCACGGCCTGAATGAGGACATTCCGGCTCGTCGTCGCGGCCGGAAAATACACCGTGGCCGGCACCTGCAATCCCACATCATCAGACAATAGCGTCACCTCGAGAGGAGTGATCACCGGGCCATTGCGGTACAAGGTCACTGTGCGGGAGGCGCCCTCCCCGATGGGGTTCAGGTTGCCCGCCCAGGTCAACGACGCTGCCACATCCCAAGGGTCCGTCTGAAGGGCGATGTTGTTCTGGTTCTGGCCCAGAAATTCCCCATCACCCACCTCGGGCACCACCTCGATGCGAAATCTCCCCGAGCTGCCGAAGGTGATTGGATCCGGCAGGATGACCTGGGTCGTGAAAATCGCACTGTCACCGGCCGCCACGGAGGTCTGCCTCACCTGTTGCCCAACCTCGATGAAGAAGTTGCCCGTGCCGTTGTAGATCCGGACGAGCTCGGTCCATCCCCCTTCCCACGTCGAATATCCGGCATTGGCCAGCGTATATGACACTTCGACCGTCTCTCCGGAGGTGAAAGGACCCGATAGCGTTGAGACATCGGAAACGACTGCATCGGGGGGCGACCCATCGCAGGCGCCTTCCCCACCCCAGATGACCGACCATACCTCTCCGGGATCCAGAGACCCGAAAGCCTCGATGCCTCCGGAGAAAGACCATTGCAACGTCGATTCCGCCGGCCCGGAGAACCGCAATCCCACACAGGATGCATTCAGGCAAGCGGATACACCACCTGACACCACGGACAGGTCTTCCAGGACGGCGCCATCCGGCCCGATCAGCTGTACGGGTCCGTTGCTCCCGACCAGTACGCCCTCGAGACAGACCCCGTAACAGCAGGACCCATCCTCATCGGTGGCTTCGGCCTCGAAATTGCAAGCCTGCACATCAGTGCACCCTTCCACCCCGATGCAGTTCTCACCAGACTCGGCAAACACGCAGGTCCCGTCGTCCTGGTTCGCCAGGGATGCATAGTTGCAGGCCGCTGAATCGGTGCAGCCCAATACGATGAGCTCGCTGCAAGAGGCCTCGTCATGCACATTGGCCGCCGGGTCGTACTCGAGATACTGGGAATCCATGCATCCCTGCTGCAGGATGTCATCCCGAAGACAGCGAACTGACAGAGCCGGCAGGTGATTGCTGGGACCATTGAATCCCATACCACCACTATTATAGAACGCTTGTACGATAAATCCATCAGACTCACTCGTCCACCAAAAACCACCACCACCGACTCCATTGTGGTTGCTGGTGTAATGGTCGACTTGGCCTCCCGGACGGGCGTCAAAACCATACAGGTCAGAACCATTGCCGTTGTTATACCATCCGGAACTGGATTTCAACACACTTCCTGCCATCCACCACGCCGCTACAAATTCAAACAGTCCTTCCCACGCATCCATTGAGGGAACATGCCACCCGGTGGGACACAACCCGCGGGCATCGTGCACGGCGAACCCATTGTACAGGCGTCCATATGTACTCAGGAATAACGTAGAGTCGCAGTCTCCAGCAAGCTGCGTCACATTGCAACTGGCCGCACTTGCATCGCCATACACTCCCGTCGCACCTGTTCCCAAATACCCATTCCATGGGGTTCCGTCATCTGCAGGCACCGCAAGGGAGTCGCCATCGGCATATGTGGTGGTCCTCAGGTTCTCCGAGAACCAACATTGGTCGCCAATTTCCACCACGGCGTAGTGGTACGCATCCATCGTGGGGCCATAAGTGCACGGTGCCCCGTCACAGACACCGTCCCCATTGTCGTCGAGACAGTTCCCATCGCAATCGAAGCCCATGGCCGCATACTCGCAGCTCCCATCATCAAGCGTGGCACTCACATCGTAATTGCAGGCGGTGGGGTCAGTACAACCGGAGACATCTGAATTACCCCAATCACA
This sequence comes from Flavobacteriales bacterium, assembly GCA_029242765.1. Taxonomy (GTDB): domain Bacteria; phylum Bacteroidota; class Bacteroidia; order Flavobacteriales_D; family Sanyastnellaceae; genus UBA8752. Next base: position 5,787 of record JAQWTJ010000072.1, read on the forward strand.
GGACCCATCATCTAGGGTCGCCCCAAAGTCGCAATTGATGGCGGAAGGATGCTCACACCCGGGGCCTTCCAAATGCAGTTCAATCAAGCCATGGGCACCACGGCCGGTCTGATAAACACAGAAGGTGAACACAGTCATAAGGAGGGCAAAACGAAACACCGTCATTTCCTTTCAATTGGCAATCAAGAAGTTCATTGGTCTAATTGCAATATATCTCATGTTATACAAATAGCCTGTTAAGCTCTTAAAAAAATAATTTATACAATGGCTGCCAAGGGTCTGCTCAAACCAACTAGGGTGGTTTAATCTCTGGTCTTTCTTTGAAAGTATGAATACGTTCTTTCGGTCTGGCTTTGCTTTATGAGTTGCAGCGCGGAGTTTCAATACGGCTTGGTTACGGGCATTCGAACCAATTGGTTAAAGGCTCATCCAACGACTGAGATACCGACTGCACCTTCGGAAAGACATACGGCATCAACTTCACCAACAGTTCCAGCCGATCCTTCGTCTCCAACTCATCCAATCGATGTGGTAATCTCTCTATCTCGTCATACAGAACGTCCTTGAGAGCCGCCCTCAATTCCTTCGTGAGTTTGTTGGGAGTTCCCTTCTCTCTTCCCCCGAATTTCTTCCCTGTCGTATTCGCCATTCTACTGCTAACTACTATGGTTTAAGGACGGTAAGGGAGGGTAGATGAGGCGCCTCGACGCGGTATCACAAGCGTTTCCCACGTTTCATCGAATATTCCCTCGCGTTTGAGGGATTCCTTCAATGCCCTGAATTCATCGAGGTTGGCGTACAAAGAGTTCGAGAACTGTCCCGCTCCGGGTACTGAAAGCCCTGTAACGTATTGTTGCAGGGCTTTTTTGATTGAATTTGTAGGTGTGATAAGCCTAATTTGAACCCATGAAAATAGACAACATTCTGAAAGGCAATCACCCGTTCATAATAGATGGGGGCCTATCAAATGTGTTGGAAGCGCAAGGGTGCGATCTAGATCACAAATTATGGACCGCTGATTTGTTGGATAAGAACCCGGACGCCATAATTAAAGCCCATCTCGATTATCTCAAAGCGGGAGCTCAATGCATAACGACATCGAGTTATCAAGCCTCGATTCCTGGATTAATTGGCATTGGCCACAATTTGAAAACGGCCGAAAAACTGATTTTGAAATCAATTCAATTGGCAGAAATTGCCATTGAAACCGCCTTGAAATCGGGCATTGTGAAGTTCAAACCCCTTATTGCCGCTAGCATAGGGCCGTATGGCGCCTATTTGGCTGATGGCTCCGAGTATCTTGGCAACTATGGGGTGTCTGACAATGCACTGAGAGATTTTCATCGGGAACGAATTGAAATATTGGATCGTTCAAATGCAGACATTCTGGCTTGTGAAACCATTCCAAGCTTTCAAGAAGCAAGAGTGCTTTCAGAGATCCTGTTTGATGTTGAGAAACCGGCGTGGATAGCCTTCTCTTGCAAAGACGAAGAACATTTAAGTGACGGGTCAAAAATTGAGGCGTGTGTTTCAATATTCAGAGATCATCCAAAAGTCTTTGCCGTAGGGGTTAATTGCACCGATCCGAAATATATCTCTGGCATAATCCAGCGTATGAAGGCAAGCGGAGGGGGCAATAAAATAATCGTCTACCCCAATTCGGGTGAGGCCTACAGCGCTAAAAGCAAAACCTGGCGGGGCCTATCAGACCCAAAGTATTTTGTGGAGATGTCCAAAGAATGGACCAAGTTGGGCGCCGATATTATTGGGGGATGCTGTAGAATAGGCCCGGATCACATTAGAAGAATAAGCGACCTATTGCTGCGTACGAATGTCAATAGAAGCAATGGACGACCGGGCTAAAAAGTCAACGCGTTCGCACTTGAGTTCTGCCAACTCCATCGCTGTTGCTCAAGCACAGCGCAGTTTATTCGGCTATAAATTTCTTCTCAGCAGTGCCATCGCTATAGATATAGAAAACGACTTGGCCCTTTGATGGCTGAATTTCCCGCCCGAGCTGGTCTACGATTTTAACCAACTCCCGATTCACATTTTCACTATTGATTTCGACAGTATTCGAAGGATCAATCAGCACATTGAACTCAACGCGTGACGACAGGCATGGATCTGCAGAATGCAGGCGCCAGTTATAGAAGAAATAGTAGTAATTGTATTGGTTTTCACTGCTGACAGTTGAGCTCACGATGCTCGCCAAGGAGCCGATTGCGTAAGGGAAGTTAAGGTCTGCATAAGGCGCGTCACGCCATAAAAAGGGAGACTCATTTCCTGATCTCAGGCCGTATCCTTCCCCCGCGGGTATTTCAACATCTAATGAGAACTCATTAAAGCCAGCATCCAACGCTTGAAAGACCTCCGCAAGCACCGTCCCATCCGTGTCAATTATTATGATGCTGTGCACAGCTGACTCCTCAGCATAGACTTCCACAGATTCTAAAATGACAGCTTCGTAGACATCAAACAACAGCCAGTATCCATTGTTATCGTGGTATTGGCCATTATTAAAATCAGGCTCCTCTTCTCCACCCGTTACATCCCACTCTCCGTCGCTATTCGCTACCCAAACCGTTTGGGGGAAGGACTCATAGGACATGACAAGAGAGTCGCCGATTGATATTGGATCCAATGCCGTTGAGCTATCATACCAAAAAGTGCCGGGTCCATTTTGGAACACCACGGCCTCATCTTCTTGCACAATTGTTTGAGGCGTAGGCGCCTCAATCAAGAAGCAAGTCCCATCATCAATAGTGGCTTCCAAATTGTAATTGCAAGCGCTTAAATCAGTGCATCCAATGCAAAACAGCGCTTCGTTTTCACACCCACCACAAATATTAAACCCAAGACAAGACCCATTGTCTTCAATTGCGGTAGAATCATAATTGCACGCCTCTGGATCGGTGCACCCCAAGTCACTGAGTTCACCAGCCAATCCCAATAAAAACAGCCCTTCTTCGATATGAGACACTGCAATTACTCCCGAGGGGAAGTAAGGGTAGTTCGACCATGTGCCGTTAAATTGAGCGGAGTTGTTCGCGGGGTATACATCGAAATACCCCACTTCTTCTAGGCTTGCATTCGCAATGTTCTCGGTGTCTAGAATCCTTAATCCCGCTCTGTAATTTGATTGATAGACCAGCCCATTGTGGGTGTACAAATTATGGTCGATGGCTTGTGTGCTTGAAACGAATGTTCCAATTATTTCTGGAGCACTAAGGTCCATCATGTCCCAAATAAAGGACGTGGTATTTATTCCGTCATATTGCTCGTCGAGTTCGTCATTGCTTATAAAGTACCGGTGGTCCTCTGTGAGCCATCCTTGATGGGTATAGGACGAACCAGCATAGCCATTAGAGCTTATAAGCGCAGCATCGTCTGGATCTGTGACATCGACAACGGTTACTGTGTTTTCATTGCAAGCAAACGCAATTTCCCTGCCTTGATAGTTCGTGTCGGGGCCAGAATAATTGACAACTTGTGCGTCATGGGTGTAACCGTCTTCAGAGAAGTCTCCTATAGCAACAGGGTTCAAAGGGTCGCTTATGTCCAGGATATGCAATCCACCGCTAAATGTGTCTGTGCCCACGCCATAAGCTCTACCGGAACTTTCATTAATCACCAGGTTGTGAGCTCTTCCCCACCCACTATAATGGGCAGCTTCCTCAAATAATAGCGGAGGCGATTCAATATCTCTAAGGTTTGTAAGGTCAAAAATCTGCATGCCATGGCCACTGGCTTCAGAAACGATAAATGCATGGTTGTTATAAACCTTGATGTCACGCCAAGTTGAGTTCGACGTTTCGGTAGGCAAATTCCCTAAATAAATAGGATTTACTGGATCAGTTATATCAATAAAGGATGCCCCACTGGATCTTCCAATTATCACATACTCAGCACTGTCAAGCGGATCAACCCATCCCCAAATATCATTCATTGACCCTCCTCCTAGTTCTTCATTGCCCACAAAAGCAAGGAGATTGATGTTCTCGCATGGATAAGGGCCAGCCATCCCATTTACACATGGCGTTTGTGCTACACAAACCAATGAGTAACTAAACAAAAAACAGAAGCACAGCAACCGCATATTCATATCTCAATTTTTGATTTGGCAAATGTACACGACGAAATATGTGCTTTTGATTTTATACCGTGGTGATTGCTGTGCACCTCGTTTTTGCCAGCCCAGTCCGCACTGGATTTTTGTTAGGCTTTGCGCACAAATTCCGACTTCAATTTCATCGCGCCGAAGCCGTCGATCTTGCAATTGATGTTGTGATCGCCCTCGCACAACCGGATGTTCTTCACCTTCGTTCCAGCCTTGACAGGTTGGGGAGCCCCTTTCACAGGCAAATTCTTGATGACAATCACGGCGTCGCCATCCTGCAGCGGGTTGTTGTTGCTGTCCACGACCTGTAAGCTATCGGCTTCTTCTTTCGCTTCGGCGGCCTCCTGTGGGCTCCACTCGTGATTGCATTCCGGGCAGGCATACTGAGTGTCGCCGGCTGCATATCCATAGGGGGATTTACAAAGGGGGCAGGGCTTCATTTCGTCTGACATGCGCTGTGCGTTTCACAGTTGGGGGGGGCTTAGTCGACCACTTCCACGCGGAAGCCGTCCCCGCCGACAATCTTCTCAACCAAGTCGAGGCCATCGGTGACCTTGCCGAAACAAGTGTGGTTCCCATCGAGATGGGCCGTATGGTCCCGCGAGAGCACGATGAAGAACTGTGAACCGCCTGTGTTGCGCCCAGCATGCGCCATGGACAACACGCCGCGGTCATGGTATTGGTTGTCGCCCTGGAGCTCACAATCGATGTTGTAACCCGGGCCACCTGCGCCCGTTCCGTTGGGGCACCCGCCTTGCACCACAAAGTCAGGGATGACGCGGTGAAAGTTCAGATTGGTGTAAAAGCCATTGCGAGCAAGCTTCACAAAGTTCGCGACCGTGTTGGGGGCGTCTTTCTCAAAGAACTCGACGGTCAAAGGGCCGTGGTCGGTGTGGATGATAGCGTTCATGGCGCGAATTTACGCACTTGAACGCTTTACACATACACACCGACGACAGCCCTTCAAGTCGTGCCAATGATAAGTTGACCCTGCGTTGCAGCTCTTACTCTGGGCAGGTCGTTCCGAACAAGGCGAGCATCTGCAAGATGTCGCTCGTCGTCACGCCGCCGTCATTGGTCATATCGTAGTTGCACCCTTCTGAGCACCCAAATTCGCTCAACACCAGCAGCATATCTGAGATGCTGATCAAGCCGTCGTTGTTCCAGTCGCCTGGGCAAGGAGGGGTGTCGGGGAACTCGAGCAGTAAACCGGTCACTTGCGGGTTCGACCCGTCAGCTCTGCGGTATTGAAGGTTCACCAACATGCTCATTTCGCCGTCGCTTGTGAATTGGCCTATCAACACACGACCGTCCACATCAGGGAAAGCCGTCGGTTCCAAGTCGGGGTAGATGTAGACTGAACCGCCGGTGAAGTCGTTCACGAGCAAGTTGCCGCCGTCCTCAAACGTGCTGAAGTCGATGCCCACCTGGTTGACGGAGGCGGTGTTATCCTCGCCGCCCACCGTAAGCCACGTGTCGTACTCCAAATCGGGGAACGCGTCAAACAAATCCGGATTCACCAGCGCAGACGTCGGCCCGCCCAATGGATCTTGATAGAAGCCCATATCGGCGTTTAATTCAAGCGGAAACTCGTCAAAACCGAAGACCGCCACCAGTTGGTCAGTGGGGTCGGTGAAATTGGCATACACGCGGTAGGTGTTCATCGTGCCCACGGTGTTGAAGCCTACAAGTTCGAAAGTCAATTCCGTGAAGCTGCCATCGGGCACCTCATCTTCGTCACAGATGCCGTCGCCGTCCGCGTCGTTGTAACAGTTGCCATCGCAGTCGGTGATGCCATCATCATACGTGCATGAGCCGTCGTCTTCCGTTGCCTCAGGATTGTAGTTGCAAGCCACGGGGTCGGTGCAGCCCACGCCGCAGTCGTAGTTGCACGAACCGTCGTCGATGACTGCATTCTCGTTGTAGTTGCAAGCTGCAGAATCGGTGCAACCTGCCACGCTACCATCGGTACAGAAGGTGGTGGACTCTGAATCGACGAATTCTCCGCCGGCTGCCATTTCAACGCCGCCAACAGTTAATACGTAGCTGCCCTCACCAAAAGCACAGCACATGCCGTCTCCAAACGAGTCATAGACGGTCAAGGTGTAACACGCG
>JAQWTJ010000007.1 GCA_029242765.1 Flavobacteriales bacterium
CATCGTTGCAGGGCTCATCTGCAAATTCTGGAACGGTAAAATCTCCCCCGTCTTCCACTCCCCGTCAGCGTACTCCATTGAAAACATATGGTCAGAAAAAACACGGCCGAAAGGCAGGTTGTTCACGTCCAAATCCTCGAGCCGACTGCGGTCGACCAAGTGCCGTTTAAAAAGAGTTGTTGTCGTCATAGAGCCTGTCATTGAGGTCTTGATACCAGAGTGCAAATGTACGCCTCAGAAACGCAACCTCCGTCGCACTATTGCAAGCACATTGAGACCAGATGATTATGCCTCTGACATGGGCGCAAAAAGGAATTTATTCGGGCTCACCAGGCCCTGTTTCACTGCGTACATGACCAGTGAAGCCGTATTGTTCACCCCCAACTTGCCCAAAATGTTCTTTCTGTGCGTGGTGATGGTATGTGGACTCAAGAACAAGACCTTGGAAATCTGCGGGTTGGTGTAGCCGTTTGCGATTAAACTCAGCACTTCCGACTCTCGCTTGGACAGGACAATGCCCAGACAAGAATCATCCACCGTTTCAAGTGACTCCAAATCAATGCCCTCGCGGCGGATGGCTTCGATGACTTTCGCACAGAAGAATCGTTCACCGGATCCGACCGCGTGCACAGCGTCCACGATTTCCCCCAAACTGCAATCCTTCTTCACATAGCCATCCACACCGGCGCGCAAGGCATGTACAATTGTAAAGCCTGTCCTCTCAAAAGTGAGTGCCAGGATATGCACGCCCTTATACCAGCGCTTGATCTGCGGAATCACCCCAACTGAAAAGCCCTCAGCGGCAAAGTCCACCACCACCACATCAGGGCGGTCTGCCTTCACGCGCGACTTCAATTCTTCAATCGATTCACAAGCGCCTAGAAAATGGGAACTGCGGAGATCCGCCGCCAATGCAGATCCTAATCCGCAGGCTATCAGCTCATTGGAGTCTGCGTAAAGTACACGTGTCATAGGGACCAACAGAGTTTATTAATTAGACTGATTCTAAATAACAAAGGTAGACGGGAACCCGACCCCACAAGCAATACACATCATAAAATGGAGTCGTAGAGCTAAATAGTTGTTCACAGGCTTCGAAACGGCACGCTATACGTGACACCATCCCGGGCGATCTCTGCCCTTGGAAAGCCCTCTACAACCTCGGCCAACACCGCTTCGTTATCCTTGTATCGCGCCGAAAGGTGCCCGACCAACAAACGGCCAACACCCGCCTTCATGGCAACCTTTGCTGCTTGGAGCGTCGTGCTGTGATAGGTCTTCACGGCCAAGGCCTTATGATGAGCCATAAATGTCGCCTCGTGGTACAGCATGTCCACGCCCTGAACGGCATCCACCACACGCTCCCAATACATAGTGTCCGCACAAAACGCATAGGATCGAGGCGGCGCGGGCTCGGTGCAGACCGATGACCAAGCCAAAGCTGTTCCATCAGACCGGACGAGGTCTTGACGCTTCTTCAATTGAAGAATCTCTGAAGGCTCCAAGCCTAGATCACGGACAGCATGATGTGAAACCCCAGGTTCGCGTTCCTTCTCTTTGAACAAAAAGCCGGTGGTGGCGATGCGATGTTTCACCGGAAAACTATAGATCTCCAGTGTGGCGTCCTCCCACAGCAAGGTTCGCTCTTGCGTCTGAGTGGAAACAAAATGAAGATCATAGTTCAGATGAGCCCCGCTCACCTGATTGTGAAGACGCATCAAACCTTCCAGTTCGGGTGGTCCGTAGATCCTAAGCGGGCGCGTACGCCCCATCAAGTTGTACGTCGAAATCAAGCCTGGCAATCCCAAGTAATGGTCGCCATGAAGATGCGAGATGAACACATGATCGATGCGCATCATGCGGTATTGGAGCTTGCTTGATTTCTTGCGAAGGGCCACCTGGGTGCCTTCGCCACAATCCACCAAGAATCGCTTCTCGTGGATGTTAATCAGCTGAGCCGTGGTCAAGCGATTCAAGGACGGCAGGGCTGCAGCACAGCCGAGGACCGTCACATCAAATCGCACGAGACCGGGGCCTTATCAGTGCCGGACAATAACGCGGCGCGTGGCCACTTTCTCACCGTCCCGAGCTCGCACAACGTACACACCGGCTGGCAATCCTGACACATCAAATGATGTACGTCCCACAGCATTTGAATGCGTGGCAACCGTACGGCCTACGCCGTCAAGCAAGGCCAATTCACATGGAGCGTTAAGCTGAACAATCAACTCACTTTGAGCTGGCACCGGGAATATCTCACCCAAGCCGTCAAAATCAAGCCGCTGTTCCTCCACCCCGTCAGACGATGAAATGGTAAGCTCTAGGCCTGAGAATGACTGCGGTGCTGAAAGTGGAAATCCGAAGACCGTGCTCCAAATCAAAAGATCGATTGATATAAAGAACTGGCCTCCCATGCTCGGTACGCCAAAAAGCACAGCGCAGCCCTGGCTTCCAGCAAGGTAAGTGCATTCGTCTGCACACAATCCGCTGTTGTTGCAGCTCACCGAAAGGCCGGCATCGTCCAAAGGGATGGTGTCCAACTCGACATAGCTCAATAAATTGACCGCGACAATCTCAATGCTGTCAATCACTAAATCAGGCAACGTAGGATCAAACTCTGTCGCGTTGGTGGGCGTAAGCAAGTACATAATCTGCTCGTAGTCCTCTCCTTGCGTGCCATCAGCAAAAAATGTGGTCAGGCCATCAGGGGTCAAACCGAATCCTGCCTCACCGAAGTCAAAACCTTCAGGGTCACACTGAGCCGAAGCCGAAATTGAAAATGCAAAGAGTGCAGCGCAAATCATTGCGCGGGTGTAGAGTGGGGTCATGCTGTATATATATTTTTAGGTCAATTAAAGGTCGCGTTCAACTTCCTCCATGTATACGTAGTCCACGCCTTCTGATTGGGTGGGAACGATTTTAAGGACATTGTCGAGTTGTGAAATGGAGACCAGTTTTGACACGGCAGGTTGCAAACCGCACACGACAAACGATCCGCCAGAATCACGGCAAGAGCGGTGGCCAATCAAAATGGCGCTCAATCCACTGGAATCGATATAACGTGTATTGCTCAGGTCCAAGACCATATTTCGGAAGCCTTCCTTATTGGCCATCACCAGCTCAGCCTTGAGTTCCGGAGCGCACAGGGCATCTAGCTTTTCCACGTGTGAAGAGATCAAAACGACCTTTTCCTGCTTTTCGACTTTGAATTTCATAGTTCGGAGGTAGAGCTCGAAAGTAGGGCAGTTCGGTCAACCTCCCAATCCAGATGCCAGCAAGTAAATAACAGCCATTCGTACAGCAACTCCGTTTTCCACCTGATCGAGGATTACGCTGCTTGAACCGTCGGCCACATTCGATGCGATTTCCACACCGCGATTCATAGGCCCCGGGTGCATAATGGTGATGTCCTTCCCCGTGCGTTCCAATCGCTCCAAGGTCACGCCGTATTGGGCGTGATACTCACGCAAACTGGGGAAGTAAGGGATGCGATTGTCTGCGCCTTGACGCTCGAGTTGAATACGCAAGACATTGGCCACATCACACCAAGCCAAGGCCTCGTCTACATCGTGCTCCACGCGCACACCCAGCGATGAAAAATGGCGAGGAATCAGCGTTGCAGGGCCGCACACCATAACCTCGGCGCCCAGTTTTTGCAAGCACAACACGTTCGACAAAGCGACGCGAGAGTGGCGGATGTCACCCAATATGGCAACTTTCAAACCTTCGATAGCCCCGTACTTCTCCTTCAAAGCTAGGGCATCAAGCAGGGCCTGTGTGGGGTGCTCGTGGGTGCCGTCGCCGGCATTTACAATCGGCACATTCACCTTGGATGAAAGGAAATGAGCCGCCCCAGGGTGAGGATGACGCATCACCACCAGGTCGACTTTCATCGCCAGAATATTCTGCACCGTGTCCACCAGGGTCTCCCCTTTTGACACACTCGATGAGGCTGCAGAGAAATTCACCACATCGGCGCTCAGTCTTTTCTGTGCAAGTTCAAAGCTCAAACGGGTCCGAGTCGAGTTCTCAAAAAACAGATTTGCCACCGTCACATCCCGCAACGTAGGCACTTTACGAATCGGGCGATTGATCACACCCTTGAATTCCACAGCCGTGTTGAGGATTAAGTCCAAGTCTGAACGCGTCAAATCGCGAATTCCCAACAAGTGACCCGTGCTCAACTCAGACATCTTCATCTGTATTCATAGGTGAAACCAAATCCACGTGATTCTCCCCATCGCCTTGGGGGTCATCCGCCCAGCGAACACGAATGTTCTCACTGCTCAAACTGTCCACCGATCGGCCGACATATTTCGGTTGAATGGGCAACTCTCGGCTGAAGCGGCGGTCGATTAGAACGGCGAGCTCCACCGAACTGGGGCGACCGTGGGCCAACAGAGCATCCAAAGCCGCGCGAATCGTCCGGCCCGTAAAAAGAACGTCATCAATCAGCACCACGCGCAGGTCCTCCACTAAAAAGGGCAAAGCCGTCACAGAGGCTTTGGGGAGCGATTGACGATGCCTTAAATCGTCGCGAAAAAACGTAATGTCGAGCTGCCCCTTTCGCAGGTCTTTCTTGCCCGTGACCTCTTCAATGATGGTCGCAAGCCGCTCTGCCAGTAGTACACCGCGGGGCTGAATGCCTATCAAAGCAGTCCTGTCAAAGTCGTCGTGCTCTTCAATCAATTGATAGGCCAATCGATTCAAGGTGAGCTCGAATTGAACCGGATCAATGATGCGATTTGATGATTCCATGCTACGCTACTGCGCGGCAAAAATAGTGCGAAACAAAAAAGGGAAGCCGAAGCTTCCCTTTTCTTTTATTTATCTCGAGAAAGTCACTTCTTGTCGTCGTCTTTCTTCTCGTCTTTCTTGGCCGCCTTTGGCTTGGCCGCAGCTTTCTTCGCAGGGGCCTTTTTAGCCGCCGGCTTCTTCGCTGCAGCCTTCTTCGCCGCTGGCTTCTTGGCTGCTGGCTTCTTGGCTGCTGGCTCTTCGGCTTCCTCTGCAGGAGCTTCAGCCTTCTTCGCAGCAGCCTTCTTTGCAGGGGCCTTCTTCGCAGGGGCCTTCTTCGCAGCTGGCTCTTCAGCAGCCTCCTCAGGCGCTCCAGAATCCAATTGCTCTTTCAACGCTGTAAGTACACCGAGATCGCCGAAAGTCGTCGTAGCCTGGCGCTCGTTTACCTCACGCACAGCGCGCTTGGTAGCAGCACTCGAGCCGCCTGAACTTGAACCTGAACCACGCTTCTTGTCGCCGGAAGCCGTCCGCTTTTTCGCAGGCGTCTCCTCGTAGGTGCGCAAGTGAGAAACCGTGATGCGCTTTGCATTTCGGTTGAACTCGAGCACCACGAAATCGGCCACTTCCTCAGACTCCACTTGTCCGCCTTCTTGCTTGTCAAGATGCTTGACTTGTGCGAAGCCCTCCACTCCGTATGGCAATGCCACAGCAGCGTTGGAACCGTCTATTTTGAGCAACGTGCCTTTGTGGACAGAGCCCACTTCAAACACCTGTTCGAACGTATCCCAAGGGTTTTCCTGGATCTGCTTGTGACCGAGGCTCATGCGGCGGTTCGGCTTGTCCAGCTCGAGCACCACCACTTCAATCTCATCACCCACATTGCAGAATTCTGAAGGATGCTTGATCTTCTTCTCCCAAGACAAGTCTGAGATGTGGACCAATCCATCGATCCCCTCTTCCATTTCGACAAACAAGCCGAAATTGGTGAAGTTGCGGACCTTTCCAGTGTGCTTAGACTGCTCGGGGTACTTGAACTCGATGTTCTCCCATGGATCGGGAACGAGTTGCTTCATACCGAGGCTCATCTTGCGCTCTTCCATATCCATTCCGAGGATGACCGTTTCAATTTCGTCACCCACTTTCAGGAAGTCCTGTGCACTACGCAAATGCTGAGACCAGCTCATCTCGCTGACGTGCAACAGGCCTTCGACACCGGTCGCCACTTCGACGAACGCTCCGTAGTCTGCCACCACAACGACCTTGCCTTTCACCTTGTCGCCAACGTTGATGCCCTCGCTCATCGCATCCCATGGATGGGATGTGAGCTGCTTGATTCCCAAAGCAATCCGCTTCTTGTCGTCATCAAAGTCCAAGATGACCACGTTGAGCTTCTGCTCCACTTCCACCACCTCTTCGGGGTGTCCCACACGACCCCAAGAGAGGTCCGTGATGTGAACCAGACCATCGACTCCGCCCAAATCGACGAATACTCCGTAGCTCGTGATGTTCTTGACAATGCCCTCGAGAACCTGTCCTTTCTCCAACTTGGAGATGATAAGGCGCTTCTGCTCTTCGAGCTCAGCCTCAATGAGCGCTTTGTGTGAAACCACAACGTTCTTGTACTCTTGGTTGATTTTGACAACCTTGAATTCCATCTGCTTGCCCACGTATTGATCATAATCGCGGATGGGCTTAACGTCAATTTGAGATCCTGGCAAGAAAGCCTCGATTCCAAACACGTCCACAATGAGTCCACCCTTGGTGCGGCACTTGACCTCACCGTTGATGATCTCGTTGTTTTCGAGTGCGTTGTTCACGTCAATCCAAGCGCTGTGAATGCGAGCCGTCTTGTGAGAAACAACCAATTGGCCTTTATTATCCTCAAGGGTCTCAATAAACACAGGCACTAAGTCGCCCACCTTCAATTCAGGGTTGTACCGAAACTCGGAAGCACCAACCACGCCTTCGGACTTGTGCCCGATGTTGATTACCACTTCTTTCTTTCCAATGCTAATGATCGTGCCGTCCACCACATCGGATTCCTTCACAGTCGTCAATGAGCCCTCATAGAGCTCCTCAAGCCTTTTACGCTCGACAGGATCCATTTCTTCCGCCTCAGCTTCAGACTCATCCCAATTGAACTCATCGGTGGGGACGCTCAAATCGCGGGGTTCCCAAACGTAAGCCGGACGAGCAGGCTCGGCCTCCTCTTCCACAACTGCAGGGTCAGCACCGTCAGCGGGCGCTTCTTCAGCAGCAGGCGCTTCTTCAGCAACAGGCGCTTCTTCAGCAGCAGGCGCTTCTTCAGCAGCAGGCGCTTCTTCAGCAACAGGCGCTTCTTCAGCAGCAGGCGCTTCTTCAGCTTTCACCTTCTTAATTCTCGCTTTCTTCGGCTTCGCTTTCGCTTCTTCAGCAGGAGCTTCTTCAGCAGGAGCTTCTTCAGCAGCAGGAGCTTCTTCAGCAGCAGGAGCTTCTTCAGCAGCAGGTGCTTCTTCAGCAGCAGGTGCTTCTTCAGCTTTCACTTCTTCAGCAGGGGCTTCGGTGGGGGCATCTTCGCTTGAAGCCGTTGGGGCCTCAGATGCAGTTTCGTTTTGCGGTTGATCCGCAGCGGCGTCTTTCGACGCATTCGCCTGATCCTCAGGCAGATTGTTTTCCTCGGTCATGTGACCTTGAATATTGTATCTCCAATGGCACGGTCATCGAGAGAGGGGTTGATCCAGAGAACATTCCCGTGCTACCTCTTTAAAAGGAGCGCAAAAATAGGCCAATTCAACCAAAGCAAGAAATTCAATCCTCTAAACGGTACGGGAGCTCAAATCCCACCTCCTGAGCTTGCTTCAAAATACGCTCCACCTCTTCAGACGTTTCCATTCTTCTGGTTTGGTACCGCGTTGTTTCACCCACCTGCACCCCACGAATGCCCCAGTCACTAGGAGCTAAGAGGACAAAATTGGCCAAATCAACTGGAATTTGGCCTGAGAACACGCCGAGTACAACCACGCCACCTACGGGCCGAAGCTGCTGCTGCTGCTGCGCCGCGGAGAACAAGGCCACGCGCACACCGTTTTCATACGCAACCACAAAGGCATCAGATCGGCCAGAAGACTGCAATTGCTCGAGGTGAGTTCGGGCCAGCGCCAAGGTTTCAAATCGGCCACTGAACAGGCGAAGCCAGCCGTCATTTCCAGCATTCTCACCAGTCAGTTCAAGCACATCGAGCAGTTCGGAACGGTCAGGAACGCCTTTAAAAGCACCGATTTGAACGCTGAACCAGCGCCCATTGCGATCCGACCAGCGTGGCAAATCCGGCGCAACGGAGTGCGCATCGACCACCGCAGTCGGAGCCGAAACCGCCGGCGTCTTAACGGCGACCGTGGAGTTCTGCACCGCTACGGACGTTGACGGTTCTGCCGAAAGCGCATTGCTCAAGGCCACCCGCTGGCCATCCACGTACTTCACAACAAAGGCATCGCTATAGCCCAAATCACGAATCGCATCGCGGGCCTGGACTGCGGGGCCCATCTCCTCAAAAGAGCCTGCCATGTATCGTGTGATTCCATTGGCCAACTTTTTCGACCACATCGGGTCAAACGCTCGAAACAACGCGACGGGAACCGGTTGGCGAAAAGCACCGACCTGTACCTTATAGACCGTGCCATTCTTCAAAGGCGTATCGTCAACGCTCAAAATTGCTCGATTCGCGGCGGATGAAGGTGCCACTTCCGACAAACTCGAACGCGCATCCAACACCGCGCGCTCCCACGTCACAGGGTGCAAGGTCAAGCCCGTGCTTTGCTCCACTTCCTCTGGCCCGGCTGAGCCTGCAAGTGGTGTTGAGCTCGCAGATTTCAAAAAGATTAGCGCCCCGCGCCCCGCTTCTATCATCACCTCCTCGTGAACCTCAAGAACAGCCCGGTCAATTGGTTCGACGAACAGCGGCACTGCGGCAGGTACCGCGGCAGGCTCTGGAACTGCGGCAGGCTTGGCATCAGCTACAACGTGCCAATCCATACCAAATGCCAGACGCTGAACTTCGCTTCGGCTGAAGAACAAGTCGACCTCCAAACGCTCTTGAGCTTCACGCGTTTCAGCTGATTGCATCGCAAGTTCCAGGGCCTTGAATTCACTCCAAATCGCCATCAGCTCCCGCTGTTCAACCGTTCTGAGGCTGGGGGTCAGCGCACCCAACGGGCTGGATTCGTGCAAAGCTCTCTCGGCGTGAACCCATGATTCCAATAGCGACAGGCGATTCAATTGGTCCAAATGAGTATGCCCCAAAACAGGCTGCTCAACGCGGAACTTCACCGGAGCCTTCGATTCCGATCCAGGCCCAGAAGCCGAAACCACATCAGCGTCCTGTTCCTTCTGCATCAAATGATCTGAGCTCCAAGACAGAAGCAATTCGACACCCTCCTGAGCATCCCCATCGTCCGCTGCAATTTCACGAACGGTCTCAACCATAAACGCAACCTGATCCGGGTCGTCCCCATCGTGCACTTGCTCAAAACTCAAGGCCAATGATTCCAAGGCCAAGCCTCGAATCGACGCGGTCCGTTTGCTTACTGCTTGTTCAGAGGCATCGCTTCTCTGATCGCGCTTCAATCGGTCCAATGCGCGAGCTAATTTTTTGTCCTGAGCAACCCGAGCAACCCATGACTCCACCAGAGGCCGAGGAAGGTCATTTCTGTCAGCCAGTGATGGAAACGCCACTTCCAAAAGCAGAGTTTCCGGGTCTCCAGTTGCCAAAACCTCAGCATTCCTCACTTTCAACTCACCAGAAGATGGCAGATGTTGAGCCCACTCGCTCGCCTGCAATTGCGCCGCATCCACGCGGTCCTGCATCCATTCCGGTGCGAAGGGCTTCTCGTTTTGCCGCATTTCCCAGCGAGCCATCGACTGCGTCCAACCCTCAAAAATGGCCTGTTCACGACGGTCAGCCATCAATTTCTCAAGAGCTCCTGCCCCTTCATTGGCCGCTTCTTCCCATAGGTCAATGTGCTCGCCCAGAGCCGAGGCAGCTCCAAAAGACTCCAATTCGAGATGGAGCGTCCTGCTTTGCATCTCCGCTATTTCCTGCACAGCTTGAACGTCCTGCTCGGAAAAACCTCGGTCCCACATGTTCAATTGATCCTGTGCCAAAGCTGTCCATGCCTTGAGCGCCGCGTTGTGCGAGGTTGTCAACTCGGGGTTTTTCAGCTCCAAGCCCTGCCCCCGCGTCAATTCACGCTTCAGGGCCTCGGCATACTGGATACTTGGGCGGGCCAAAAACTGCTTACTCGCCTCGGCAATGGCCGTGCAAATTTCTTCAGCTTGAATGCTCGCTGGCTGCTGGCTGCTGGCCGCATGATCCGGGCGGGGCTTCGCCTCTTGGACGGCCTCTGCAACTCGCTCCGCCTCAGCTTCTTGAACGGCCTTTGCCACACGCGCCGCCTCCGCTTCTTGGACGGCCTCTGAAACTCGCGCCGCCTCCGCTTCTTGAACGGCCTTTGCCACACGCGCCGCCTCCGCTTCTTGGACGGCCTCTGCCACACGCACAGCCTCCGCTTCTTGGACGGCCTCTGCCACACGCACAGCCTCCGCTTCTTGGACGGCCTCTGCC
>JAQWTJ010000021.1 GCA_029242765.1 Flavobacteriales bacterium
CTGCTACCAGGATGAAAACCTGGCGTCCTAACCCCTAGACGAACGGGCCATAGAGGGGCGCAAAGATAGGGTGCGTTGTGAGACTCACAAGAGCAGCAATGAAAATTTGAAAGGGCGCGAAAAATAGCCGGATACTCCGGTGAAAAGAAGCGGCGAGAAGCAGCTGAATCCGTTCAGTAAGCACGGGCAAAAAGCACCCTGCGCTCAGAGGGCGCGCCCGTTTTAACGCAAGCGCCAGGGGCCACTGGAGAAGGTGTTCCGGGACCGTCGAAGGGAATGCAGCGGATGGTCGCTTTGGTTTTTTGCTTGATCCATTCTTCGGTTTCGTCGGTGCCATCCCAATGCGCTGAGACGAAGCCGCCCCGATCAAGGGCCGCTGTAAACTCATCCCACGTGTCGACCTCCGTGATGTTGTCCGTGAGGCGCTGGCGAGAAGCCGAGAGCAGTTGAGACTGGATTTCCGACAGCAAGGCCGTGATGTGGGCCGCGATGCCCTCGAAAGGGACGAGGGACTTTTCGCGCGTGTCGCGGCGGGCGAGTTCGACCGTGCCACCAGCGGCGTCGCGGGGGCCGATGGCCAAGCGCACCGGGACCCCTTGCAACTCGTATTGGGCAAATTTCCATCCGGAGCGGCGCGTGTCATCGTCGTCGAGTTTGACACGGATGCCCGCAGCGCGCAGCTCGTCACACAGCGCATTGCAGCGTTCCATAACCACCGCCTCGCCTTCGCCGCCCTTGTGGATGGGGACGATCACCGCTTGGATGGGTGCGAGCTCCGGTGGAAGGACCAATCCGAGGTCGTCAGAATGCGTCATAATCAGCGCGCCCATCAAGCGTGTTGACACGCCCCAAGAAGTGGCCCACACATGCTCCTTGCCTCCGTCCTTGGTGGCGAAGGTGACGTCGAAGGCCCGCGCAAAGTTCTGCCCGAGAAAATGTGAAGTGCCCGCTTGCAGGGCCTTGCCGTCCTGCATAAGCGCCTCGATGCAATACGTGTTGAGTGCGCCGGCGAATCGTTCAGAGGCGGTCTTCACGCCCTGAATGACGGGCATGGCGAGCGTGCCTTCAGCGAACTCAGCGTACACCCGCAACATTTGCTCCGCTTCCGCCACTGCCTCGTCTTTTGTGGCGTGCGCCGTGTGGCCCTCCTGCCAAAGAAATTCCGTCGTGCGCAAAAAGAGGCGCGTACGCATTTCCCAGCGGACCACATTGGCCCATTGGTTCACCAGCAAAGGCAAATCACGGTAGGACTGAATCCAATTCTTGTACGTCTTCCAAATGATCGTCTCAGACGTAGGACGGATGATGAGTTCCTCCTCAAGCTTGGCGTCGGGATCAACCACCACGCCCGCTCCGTCCGGGTCGTTCTTGAGGCGGTAGTGGGTGACCACCGCGCACTCCTTTGCAAAGCCCTCCACGTGCGCCGCCTCGCGGCTCAGATAGCTCTTGGGAATCAACAGGGGGAAGTAGGCGTTGACATGGCCCGTCTCCTTGAACTTCGCATCGAGCACCTCCTTCATACGCTCCCAAATGGCGAAGCCGTACGGCTTAATCACCATGCAGCCCTTGACATCAGAATGCTGAGCGAGGTCGGCATCAACCACGAGTTCATTGTACCATTTGGAATAATCCTGGTCGCGGGAAGTAAGCTTGGCCATGGCGATTATTTCAGCATTCAAAATTTTTGGAACGGTGTTTGCAAAATGCAGGCCGCCTATGATTGCTGCCGCGAAAATAGGCAAGGCAGCTAGTCCGCGCCTTATATTGCCCTGCGGGCTGATAAATTAGATTCAAATGACGCGAAAATTTACCCTTTTGCTGGCGGCTGGCCTCGCGCTGACCTGGTCCTCGTGCACCTCCCCTTCCGCCTTGTTTCAGTCCAATTCCACCGAAGTCGACGAATGGTACCTCGCTGATAACGAATCACATATAGGCGACGACGCCATGGATGCAGCCCGCCGAGATTTGCTGCTGGATGCTTTCTCTGAGGACGAATACGACCGCGACGACCACTATGCAACGTCTGCAAGACAGAGCACGGGCTCCAGGCTTTGGAATCGATACACCGGCTGGGGATTTGGGGCCATGCCTATTGGCAATAACTACGGGTGCGGCAACAATTACAGCTACGGCAACAATTACGGTTACGGCAACAATTACGGCTATGGCGGGCTGAACTGCTACGGTAACAATTACGGATACGGCGGCTTTGGCAGCTTCAACAACAACGGTTGGGGCTCCACTGGAGGCGTTACGACTGTGACGGTTTTGACTGGAGCGCCACGACCAAACTTCGGCAGCATTTCAAGCGGCAGTGGAACGGTGGACCACGGCGGATCAGGGGACGCAGGAGGTGCTGGAGAGCAGGACGAAAATGGGAGCGCCAGCGATGCTTCCGGCACGGGCGTCTCACAAGCAAGCAGCAAACCGTCGGGAGAGCGTCAGCGTATGGATGTTGGGCACCCCGAGACGGATCGCCAGCAGCGCGATCAGCAGTTTAATCAGCAGCGCGACTCAGATCGCCAACAGCAGCAGCAGCAGCAACGGCAGCAGCGCGACTCAGATCGCCAGCAGCGGCAGCAGCGGCAGCGCACGCAGATCAGTTCTCCCACGCGCGGCTCAGGCGGCGGCGGCGGCGTCGGCGGCGGCGGAAACAATAGCGGCGGCGGCAACAGCGGCGGCACCAGAAGCAGCGGATCACGCAACAGCCGAGGGGGCGGCAGCCCATCACCGCGCCACTGATCAGCAATGGCGAAAAGCAAGCGACTTTCTTTCAGGAGCAGAGCACACACTGCAGCGGCAACGCTTGCTCTGTTGTTGCTTGCACCCCTGGCCTCAGAATGTGGCGGGCTGTGGGCCCAGAACTACACGGACGTCTTGCGATACAGCCGGGTGGACCCCTTGGGCAGCAGCCGCAGCATCGGGCTGGGAGGCGCCATGACGGCGCTCGGGGCGGACCTGGGGACGATGTGGTCGAACCCCGCAGGGCTGGGCATGTACCGCCAAAGTGACTTTTCACTCAGCCTGAGCTTGGGTGCAGGCGGTGCAAAGACGCAGGCCCTAGACGAATCGTCCATCGACGCTACGCCGCATGTGATTTTACCGCAATTCGGATTGGCCTTGACGTACCCCTTGACTTTGGCGGACTTTGAACACGCAACCTTGGCTGTGGGCTACACGAAACTCAACGATTTCCACGAGCGGGCCTTCTGGACGGCCGAGGCCGAAGGGGGCAGCATGACCGAAGAATTTGCCGGCGGAGCTCAAGGCACGGGTTGGCAATCGCTCTTCAATTTGGACGCCTACTACATCGAACCCGCATGGAACGCCTACCTCATCGATTTGGTCGACCCCGATGTGGACGGCGTGTACGCCCCTGCGTACACCGATGGGCCGGTCACCCACGCGCTCCGACGTGAAAGCAAAGGGCAGATGGGCGAGACGACCATCGCGCTGGGCACAACCTACCGCAAGCGACTGCATATGGGGCTTTCCATCGGGTTCACATCGGTGGATCTGGTGCGCGAAGAGCTTTACAAGGAGAACGGCTTCGCAGAGACGAGTGATTTGCAGGAGTGGACCATCAAGGATGAGCTGGAAGTGTCCGGTGCGGGCATGCATTGGGGCGCGGGGTTCATTTACCAATTCCAGGGCCTTCGAATCGGCGCCTCCTACCGAAGCGGCGAACGGCTCAAGATTGACGACTACTATCAAGTGACGGTTCACTCCATGTTGACGAGTGTGCCGTCGGGCTACAATTCGGAGTCGCCTCTTTCCTATATCCAATACAAAGTGCGGACGCCAAGGCGATACAGCTTGGGGGCGGCGTGGACACTGGGCAAGGTGGCCGTCGTGTCAATGGACTGGCAAGGCGTGAATTTTGCACGGGCAAGCTTCAGCACCAACGATTTCGCCCAGAACTACGTCGACGGGATCAACAACGAGGTGCAGGAGATGCTACAGCATGCCAATATTCTTCGAGCGGGATTGGAGATTCGAGCCACGGAATTCTGGCGCGTGCGTGCCGGCGGGGGCTACGAATCGGCGCCGTCGATCAACGCGACCGATGAAGGCGAGCGGGCGTGGGCGTCGCTGGGCTGCGGGTACCGAAAGGACAATTGGTATGTGAGCGGAAATTACCGCCACCGCATGAGCTCCGAAGAAGGACGCATGTTTGCATCAGCCCCCTACGAGACTTCTGCGCAATTGGGGCTGGGGCTGCTGACCGTCACCGGAGGGGTGCGGTTTTAAAAGTTGCGGGTTGCGCTAAAAACGCTGGCTTAAGCCTTTTTCTTGTTGAGCTTCTTAGCTACGAGCGTGGTCACCTTTACGGCTTCCTCCTCGGCGAACTCCTTGTCGACCAAGATGCGGCCGCTGTGCTCATCGATGATAATCTGCTTGCGCGCGCTCACATCGAGTTGGCGCTGGGGCGGGATTTTGATAAACGACCCGGCGCTGGCCTCACGCTCAATCGGCACCACGGCCATGCCGTTTTTGGCACCGTTGCGGATGCGGCTGTACGCCAAGAGCAAGCGGTCGTCAATGCTCTTCTTCATGTCCGCGCTCATCTTCTCGAGGATGCCCTCCTCGGCGCGAGTCTCAGCCACAATTTCATCAAGTTCCTTGCGCTTGGTCTCCAAATCCACGGCACGTCCCTCGAGTTTTTCCTCCACGCCCTTGATGATTTCAGCTTTGCCATCAAACTCAGCCTCCGCTTCACGGATACGCTTCTCAGCAAGCTGAATCTCCAGATTCTGGTACTCGATCTCCTTGTTCAATGAATCAAATTCGCGGTTGTTGCGAACTTCATTCTGCTGCTCCTCAAAGCGCTTGATCATGGCTTGAGATTCCACAATGCCCGATTTGCGGTCAGCGCTGCGTTGAGCCACAGTGGCGGCTTCATCCTTAAGCTTCTCCAAACGAGAGGTGAGGCCTGCAACTTCATCAGCGAGGTCTTCTACTTCAAGGGGCAATTCACCCTGCACTACGCGGAGCCGGTCCACACGGGTGTCGATGAGTTGGAGGTCGTACAATGCGCGGAGTTTCTCCTCGGCTGTACTCGCGGTCTTCTTCTTGGCCATCAAGCGATATAAATAGGATTCGTAGATCCGGTGGATAACGAGACTGCGAAATTAGGGAAATGATCGTTCAGTTCAACAAGTTGATCAACAAGCCAATTGCAAATTCCTCCCTCCGCCTCAGCGTGGCCAATGTCGACGATTGTGATTCGGTCTTCGGCGTCAAAGAATTCGTGGTATTTGAAGTCTGAGCTGAGGAATATATCGGCGCCAGCCGCGATGGCGTCGGGGAGCAGGAATGAGCCGGTGCCGCCGCAAAAGGCGATGGTCTGGACGGGGTGGTTGGCCGGAGCAGTGTGCCGAATGACGGGGGCCTCGAAGGCCGCTTTGACGTGGGCGGCGAAATCGGGCCAAGCCATCGGCTCGACCAAGCTCCCGATCATGCCGGAGCCTGCCGTGGGGTGCGCGTTTTCTAGGGTTGTGATGTCGTGGGGCACTTCTTCGTAGGGGTGCACCCTGAGGACGGTGGCCAGCACGGCCGGCATCTTCCACGACTCGACAACGAATTCGACGCGAGATTCTTCAGCGCGCTCTAGGCGGCCGGCCGATCCAGAGAAGGGTTTAGCGTCTTGACCGGGGCGGAAAGTGCCGAGGCCGGGGGCCCTGAAACTGCAGTGGTCGTAGTCCCCCATTTTTCCCGCGCCAGCAAGCCAAGCCGCCTGGCACACCGCCTCCACATGATCGGCCGGGACGTAGACGCCCAAACGCTTGAGATGCCCTTGCACCGGGCGCAGCACGCGCAGGCCTTCAAGCCTAAGTTTGCGGCCCATCATGGCGTTGACTCCGTGGGCCACGTTGTCCAAATTGGTATGAATAGCATACAGGGCAATCCCGCCACGCAAGGCAGCCATCACGGTGCGCTCTACCGCCGTTTGACCCGTGAGGCGCTTGAGCGGTTTGAAAATGACAGGGTGATGAGCCACAATCATCTGAGCGCCTGTAGCCACCGCCTCAGCCACCACCGCCTCGGTCATATCAAGCGCCACAAGCACCCGGTTCACTTCGGCGCCCGGCTCGCCCACAAGCAGGCCGGAATTGTCATAACTCTCCTGCAGCTGGAGCGGGGCCTGCTGCTCTAAAAACAGCGCAATTTCACGGACTTGTGGCATAATTAAATGGGGTTGAAGAGGTGATCAGGAGGTGATCATGTGATAGATCGACAGAACGTGGTTTCTCGTGAGCACGGAGTTGCGATAGGTGCGGCAGCCGTTGCATATTGCGCTTGCGTTGATTCGCTTGTGATGTTCAAGAACCGTCCCATTCCTATTCTTGGCAGCCTGCCGCCCCCGCCCCCGCCAAAAGCTGGGGCCGGACGGAGCGGCTGGCGCGTATTATGGGCCGGGCTCCCGTCGATGCTGTTCAAACTCGTCGTGCTTACGCGGCACAAGCTATATGATTTCGGCCTTTTCAAGTCGGAAAAAGGAGCCCTGCCTTCCATCGTCATCGGAAATTTAACGGTTGGCGGCACCGGAAAGACCCCCCACGTAAGAGCCTTGATCGAAGCCCTGGAACTGACCGATGGTGATCAACCTCCTGCAAACCGCACCCGCTGGGCCATGCTTAGCCGGGGCTACCGTAGAAACACCAACGGTTTCAAGTGGGTCGAATCCACTTCACGCGCAAGCGAAGTGGGCGACGAGCCCCTAGAAGTCGCCTGGCGCTTCCCGACTTTGGCCGTGGCCGTCTGTGAAAACCGCCCGCAAGGCATCGCCACCATCGCAGCCGAGGACCGCGCTGATGCCGTTTTGCTCGACGACGCCTTCCAACACCGGGCCCTCCAACCGGACTTGTCCATCGTGCTGGTCGACGTTAAACAGCCCGTGGACATCGACCGCATGCTTCCGCTGGGGCGCCTGCGCGATGTCCCGAAACGACTTCAGGCCGCCGACGTCGTCATCCTCACCCGTTGCAATGAGCGCCTGATCAAGGGCGACCTGCGGCTCTGGCGCGACCGCCTAGGCCTACGCACAGACCAAATCATGCTGCACACGGCCATGCGCCCGAAAGGCCTGCAGAATATGTACACCAAAGACCTGGCTGCTTGGCCTAAAAAAGCAGCCGTCGTCTCTGGCATCGCCCGCCCCAAGCAATTCCTCGACTTCGTCGGGGCTGAATGCTCACAAGTCCAAGAGTTCGTCTACCCCGACCACCACCCTTTCACGGCGACAGACCTTGAAGCCTGGAGAAGGGCACTCAACCAGGGGTGCGAGGCGATTGTCACCACTGAAAAAGACGCCGCTCGTATCCGCGAAGTGGACCTCGACAAATCCTTGCCCGTGTTCGTGTTGCCAATCGAAGTGCAATTTCTGGACGAGGGCGGCATCGATTCACTTGTTGAGCAAATCCGTCGGGCAACCCAGCGAGCTGATGAGCCGAAAAGCAAAGCAAACGAATTGAACGTGCACTGAGGTGGAGAAATGCCCGTTGACCTTGATATTTGCACCAATGAATGACTCGATGACGCGAAAATTCGCACTTCGCAATGCCGCCATCAACGCCGCCGCAATCGTGGGACTCGCACTTGGACTGGGCGCCTGCCAAAGCCCAACTTCAATTGGAATTGACGGACAGATCGAAGGCTTTGAAAACCTGGACGTCGTGCTACTCAAATCAGCCACAGGACAATTCGTAGCCGTAGACACCACAGCCGCTAACGATCAGGGCCGCTTCGCCTTCGGCGCGGAGGCTTTGGCTGGCGAAGCCATGGACTTGTGCAAGGTGCAGGCCGGTAAACGGTTCTTTTATTTGTTTGCCGACAGCACTACAGCGGTGCAACTGACGGGATTTGTGGGAAGCAAAGAGAAGGGCAAACTGATCTCGGGACTGCAGATACAGGGCGACGCATTGAACGCCCGGTTTTCAGCCTTTATGGACTCAACCCAGCAGTTCTCCAAAAGTCCGCGCCAAGATTTAGATGCCTATGCAGCTGGCGTGGCAAAAGCTGAGAAGGACAACCCTCTGGGCTTGTTTGCCTTGGAGCACTTAGACATTCGCAACCACATCGCGCTTGCGAAAGAAGTTCTGGCCTCTACAAAAGAGCTGATGGGACACACCGTTTTTCACAAGACGATGCTGCGCAAAACCCAGGTGCCCACCAAGGCCCGCGCGCTGAACAATCCCAGTGACGGCCGCACGCCTAAGCCACAACCCAAACGCCAACGCAACGGGCTGATCGAGGTCGGAATGGAAATGCCCGATCTGCCCTTACCGGACCGAGACGGAGACCAGCGAAAGGTGAGCGATTTACGCGGCAAGGTGGTGCTGGTGGACTTTTGGGCCTCGTGGTGTGGGCCCTGCCGCCGTGAAAATCCAAACGTGGTGCGGGCTTGGAATGAATATAAAAACCAAGGCTTCGAGGTCTTTTCAATCTCACTGGACAAGGACAAAACGCGCTGGGAAAATGCGATTGCTCAAGACGAATTGGCCTGGGACGGTCACGTCAGCGATCTGAAAGGCTGGCAGAGCATTGCCGCCCAAACGTACGGCATCAACAGCGTGCCACACGCCATCTTGGTGGGGCGCGATGGCACGGTGCTCGCCACCCACCTGCGCGGCGCCCAGCTCGAAGAAAAACTGCTCGAATCGCTTTAATACCAGCTCGAATTGCTCTGACCCCGACCATTTGAACGACGCCACACACCCGCCCATATTTTTCGCGAGCGACCTCCATTTGGGCGCGCCATCGGCTGCCCTTTCTCGGGATCGCGAGCGTCTCTTTGTCCGCTGGCTCGAAGAAGTCGCCAGCCTGGGGCGGGAAATCCACTTGGTGGGCGACAGCCTCGACTTTTGGTTCGAGTGGAAACACGTGGTGCCGCGCGGTCATGTGCGCTTGTTCGGTGCAATCGCAGCGCTTGTGGACAGCGGAACACCTGTGCATTGGCATTTGGGAAACCACGACTTGTGGTCGTTCGGCTACCTCGAACAAGAACTGGGCGTAACGCTGCACCGTGAACCGGTCGAACTGGAACTTTTTGGCGAGCGATGGCTCGTGGGGCACGGCGACGGTTTGGGCCCACACGACCGCAGGTACAAACGCCTCAAGCGCGTCTTCACAAACCCCTTGGCGCAATGGTCTTTTGCACGCCTGCACCCCAATCTGGCCTGCGCCCTAGCCCAGCGATGGAGCCGCTCAAGCCGAATCCACAACGCAGCACAAGACGGCTCATTCAACGGGATTGAAAACGAGTGGCTGTTCCAATATGTGCAAGACCAATTTTCAACCGGCGCACACGACGGCTACATCTTCGGCCACCGCCACCTGCCTTTGGATGTAAAACTACATGCCGACGGCTCGCATACGTTGATTCACCCGCCGTCCGATTCGCACCCTGCGCCGAAAGCACCAACGGCAGCCGTACAAAGCACGCGCTACATCAACACCGGCGAGTGGCTCCACCGCCCCAGCTACGTGCGATTCGGCCCAGAAGGCCCCGCACTGCTTCAGTACTCTTAATTACTGGATCACCAAGCGCGTGGCCTCGCGGCGCTCGCCTTCGGTCACCACCACGAGGTAAGTACCAGTGGGCAAGCTGGCCGTGCCCAATTGCACACGCTCCACGCCCGGCACCACCTCTGCGAGGCGGAAAACTTCACGGCCTTGAATGTCGAAAGCCACCACAGATGGCACATTCCAACCTTTCATCTCCAGCCATGCATCCTGTCCCGAAACGGGGTTCGGGTACACCGTCAACGTCTTGGGAGCCTGCACCGCTTGGGTGATTTCTTCCGTGCTGAGGTAATTGTCCGAGCGGAAGATGCCACGGCCATGCGTACCAGCGTAGATCGCTCCTCCATTTGAAGGCTCCGACCACGTGGTGGCCGTGCGCCACTGCTGCTCCATGCTCATCACGGGCGCAGCAAAGTCGCCAGACTCCGCCACCATGCCCAAATTCTCCATCGTCCAGTTTTCGCCGCCGTCGGTGGTCTGCCATACGCCGTACTCCGTGCCCACCAAGATGGTCTGGCCCGTTGCATCGCCTGCATCAATTATTGCGTCGTACACAGGCATCTTCGAAAGCTCGTTGCTCGATGAGAACCAGAGGTTGTCCCAATCCGGATCGTCAGACAGTGCATTGAAGGTCTCCTGGACCTTGCCGCCGCTCACCGTGCCATAACCTCCAACCGTGGCCACCACATGGTTTGCATCGTTGGGATCCACCGCAACGCCCGTCACCACCGTGCCCGCAGTGAGAATCGTGGTGCGCGAGATTTCTTCGGCCACATCGCACGAGGTCTCGCCGTACAAATTGTCCAAACCGCTGTAGCGGTACAGCTTGCCATCCCAGCCGGAAACGAAAATGTGATTGCCCGCCTCGGGCTCGGGGCCAACGGCAAATTCTATCGACTTCGCTCCGCTCCCACCCGGGGCGCTGCCCAGATTAAACCAGCGCGGCTGCGCGTTGAAATTCAAAGCTCCGCGCGTCATCCACAAGCCTTGCGATCCGCTGAAACCGATGACCGTCATCGTCGTGTACGGGTCGTTAACCAAAAGCTGCTCGTGCACATCCATAGTCGTGTCAGCACTGTACACCCACGACGTGTCGCAGACCACGACAACGGTCGTGTCCATCTCCACAATCGAGGTGTCGTTGTAGCAATCAAAGACCAAGTTCTCTTCCTGCGGGTCCAGCCACCAGTACTCGTTTTCTGTAATTGCCTCATCCGAAACAATTTCGGGGCGAATCAGCTCGTCCCAGTAGTGCAAAGGCGCATCAATCGTGTAATCAAAGGGGAAATTCAAATTGGCAGTTTCCATATGAAAGGTGCTGTCCTCCACCGTCTCATCGTAAGGGTTCACCAAAATCACATACTGATCGCTCTGCGGGTCCTGAAAATTCTCGTAGAGATTCATGCAGGTGTAAAAGCCTCCGATTTCACCGTCATCATTCAATGAATTGATAATGCAGCCGTCGTAAAACTGTTGAGCAAACGAAAATTCCGAGTCCTCAGAAAGCAACCCGCGTCCCAGCGAACCGTTTTGAGAGGTCGCGAAATAGGCCAATCCATCGGCAGCTGTATTCTGTGATATAGCGCAGTCAAACCCGTCGCCGCCTTTTACGTCAATGGCGTCAAGGTTGTTGATGAAGAACCCGTTGGCCGGGATCAACAACGACCCGTTGTCCTGCGTTCCACCCAAAACAGCGGTGTGAGGGCCGTGGGCCATGCCATAAAACTGAGTCACGCGGTAGCCGCGGTTGCACTCGGTGTATGCGTCGCCATCGTCTGAGCGGTAAATGCCGCCATCTGTGGCGATGTACATCATGCCCGCCGGGGTGAACATAATTTCGTGGATGTCTGCGTGGACGTCAAAGTCGCCGCCCAAGAAATCATAGGCCACAGCAGCAGGTTCCGCCTGATAGTCCGGACCGCAGCGCCAGAGCTCAATGCCACCCACATAAGCGATATTGTCCGGACCGACCCCTAGAGCGAGGTCGTAAACTCCTTGGTTGCGGGGCAGCGGCGTCACACCCTCCACACCCGAAGGCCAGATGTTCGTCCACGTCACACCACCATTGCTTGAGTTGTACAAGCCTCCGAATCCGCCTCCACTAGTAGAAAACAGAGCAAATGCTGAATTTGTATCATCCTGTGAAATGGCCACCCGCGCACGGCCGATGCCCGACTGAGGGAGTAAACCGTTGGAGGTGTTGCCCGAAACAAGCTCGAGGTTTTGAAAGTCCGACGTGCGGTAAACGCGGCCATTGCCTGCGGCCACAAGCATGTAACTGCCGTCCACAGCCATGTTCAAATCGGCCACCCAGTAGCTCCCCGGGAGATCCTCAGTGAAGACATCCTCGAAAAGCACTCCGTTTTCAAAATATCCCACACCCGCATCAGAGCCCCACCAAACGCGGCTGTTGTTGTTTGGATCGCCCACTAGAGCGTCGCAAGACGACCAAGTTCCGCCGCTGAACATACCGGGGTCGGTGTCCTCAATGATGTTCCAGCTCTCGCCATCAGTTGACCAATACACGCCGCGTCCACGGAAGCCTGAGCCGCCCGTGCCGCTGCCGCCATCAAAGTGCGAACCTGTGCCGACGTACAGGTCGCCGTTTTCTGCTACGCCGATCGAAGCAACCATGGCGTTGGAAAAGGATGAAACGCGCGTCCAGTTGTCGCCGCCGTTTTGTGACTTGTACAACCCGCCGCTCACGCCGCCCGTGTACAACAGGTTTTCCGTCACGGCAACGATAGCGCGTGTGCGGCCGCCAATATTATCGGGGCCCATGGCATTCCAGTACAGTGCTGCACTGCTGCGGTTGGTCTCTTGGGCCTCAGCGTGCTGGCGCGCGCGTTGCTCCAAGATGATCAATCCCGCTTCGTTGTGCTCCCCCGTTTCAATGTCCCCACGTAAAGCGAGCATCACGTCCTGCATGCCTTCTGCCGAAGGGGCTGCGTCCTGGCGAGGCGCGTAATCAGCGCTTTGCGCAACAGGAGCGGGCGTTGAGGTGAAGTAAAAAATGGCGAAGGCGCCAGCGATTAAGGCGGAATAGAGAAGTGGCTGCTTCATGTCGAATCGTTTTCCCGATACTTTAACGGGCCGGAAAAATAGTGCAGGATGACCTATTAATGGCCCTTCGAGCAGCTTCAAATCGCAAGATCAGCGCTCTGCGACGATCGCCCGCTTAATTTACGTGACGCTCAGCGTGGTATGAGGAACGCACCAAAGGCGAGCTCTCGACAAAAAGGAAGCCTTTTTCCTTTGCCGCTGCACCCAAAGAATCGAAGGTGTCAGGGTGGACGAATTCTGCGACGGCCAGGTGCTCGGTGGTCGGCCGCAGATATTGGCCTAAAGTCAAAACATCACAGCCCACAGACCGCAAATCGTCCATCGCCTCGAGCACTTCTTCGTGGGTCTCTCCCAAGCCGAGCATGAGGCCGCTCTTGGTGCGCATACCGGCCTGCTTCAAGCGGCGCAACACCTCCAAGCTGCGGTCGTAGCGCGCTTGGATGCGGACCGACTTGGTCAACCGCCGGACCGTCTCCAGGTTGTGGCTCACCACCTCGGGCGCCTCATCGATAACGCGCTGCAAATTCTCCCAATTCCCAGCGAAGTCTGGGATCAGTGTTTCCATCGTGGTGCCAGGCGACTGGGCACGGATTGCACGGATGGTTTGGGCCCAGATTTCAGAGCCGCCGTCTTTAAGATCGTCGCGATCCACCGAAGTGATAACCGCGTGCTTCACCTTCATGACCTTGATGCTATGGGCCACCCGTCCCGGCTCATAGACGTCGACCTCTTCGGGGCGCCCCGTGCTCACGTTACAAAAACCGCAAGACCGCGTGCACACATTGCCCAAAATCATGAAAGTCGCCGTCCCTTCACCCCAGCATTCGCCCATGTTCGGGCAGTTGCCGCTCTCGCAGATCGTGTGGAGTTTGTGTTCACTGACCAATTCACGCACCTCGCGGTAGGCCTTGCCAGTGGGTAATTTTACGCGCAGCCAAGCCGGCTTAGGGACTCGCTTTTTTGCAGACGGGTTGGTGGTTTGAATTGGCATTCTTAATCGGAGGAAAATTTTATCTCAGCTCACGCTGACGACCCATATTCCAGTTTGCAAATAACGTGAAGAAAATGTGAGAATTCTGATCAAATCGTTCCGCCATAATCGGGGCAGCGACAGGGTAAAAATCCAGCGTGGCTCCAACCGACAACATCCGCACCACATCGCGCTCACTGCCGTACTCGAAGTCAATCGCACATCGGGCAAAAGCACCCGGATTCACTGTCAACTCGAGCAGTCCATTGAGCGACGAGGAGCGGCCATAAATATCCTCAATCCCGTGCTCATCAGGATCGTATCGCTCGGTCACCACATAATCGTACGGGATGCCCGGATAGCCAATTTCCAAATAGACCGGTTTGACCAAGCCGACCACAGGGCCCGCTGACCAATGCCAGCCCAGGGCCACGGCCCCGTTGCGAAACTTGCGCGTTGAAATGTGGCGCGTCCCCAATCCGATGCGCACCGCATAAAATGCGTTCACCTTCCCGTACACATAACTACGCCCCTGGTCATACACGGGGTTGTAGCTCCTGATTTCCTTCTCGTGCTTGACGCTGACCACATCGAGCAAAACGGTGCGGATTTTCCGCGCCCCTGAGTATTTCCCATATTGAAGATTGGCCCCCATCCCCCGTGTGTGCAGGGTCAATCCGCCTTCAATTCGATGCGAGAAGAGCATCTCCGGTGCCAATTCTTGCGCACTCAAGCCCAAGCCGCTTTCAAAGGCGCAAGCCAGAGGCATCAACAAGGCGATGAAGAATTGAGCTGAAAGAAATGTTGAGCGCTTGAACATCCCTGCGAAATTAGCGCCATGGAATACATCCTCGACTGGCCTGAGCCACTTCGTACACGGGCAGTGCACGGCGGCAACGGAATCGCACTATTGACGGACGCACCGGTTGACAATTGCGGACGGGGCGAGCACTACTCTCCCACTGATTTGACGGCCGTCTCCCTGGCGAGCTGCATCATGACGATTATCGGCCTTCGAGCGGCCGATCGCGGCATCGACATTGCGGGCATGCGCTGTCAATCAGAGAAGAAAATGAGCGCCCAACCCCGAAGGATTGGACGCATCAATGTTGATTTGAAAATCGACCTCGGTGCTGCTGGAGGCTCCGTGGCCGCAGAAGATCTTGATTTCCTTCGCGAAAAAGGCCGGGCATGCCCTGTGGCGCTCTCGCTCCACCAGGACATCGACCAACGCGTATCGATCAAGTTTTACTCCGGCAAGTCTTCACTTGAATCGGAATCGTGAGAAGGTTGAACTTCGCACTCAACCGCCACGTCGGCAGCATTGTACGCATCACAATACGGGTATGAAACCGCACAAGAGGAAAGGCCCAGGGCCAGGATTACGGCAAAAGCCGCTTGAATTTGCTTGTTCATGATATGAGGATGATGGGTGAACAGGGTCTCTTTACGTGGCGACTTGAGAAAGGTTTCGTCTGGGCGGTTATGCTGGCGCTAACGGCTCTGGCCGGTTGCAGCGGAAGCATACGGGTTCTTGAACAGGCCGAGCGCCGGCCGTACGATTGGGAGAGCCATGCGATGCATCCGCAGGCGGTTTGGCATCAGTTTCAAAAAGACAGTTTGCGCCTTTTTGTGGAATTGCCTTTGGCCGAGTTGCTCTTTACACGGAACGATGCGACCGAGCCGTTTCGTTACTCCGCGCGGGTGGAAGTGGCGCTGCAACCGCGGCTGGCCGACGGCCGTTTTGCGGGGACGCCTCGGTATTCTTCGTGGGACTTGACGGACACGGCCGCGACAGATCAGTCGGAGGTGCGGGTGCATTTCGACGTGGCCTTGGACGGTGGGGATGATCCGGTCCATTTTTGGTCGGCCACTTGGGTTTTGACCGACCTGCACCGCGATGTGCAGACCGGCGGCGAAGAGATCGTGACAAGCGCCCCCGGATCGCGTTCGCACGCTGTGCTCGCCGTAAACCCCGAGACCGGCCAGCCTTTGTACGGCAAAAGTGCCGTGACGGGGTCCATTGTGCGGATGCTCGTGCCCGAGGGCGGCCGTTGGGAGCTGTCGTTTTTGGATCCCGAATTGAAATTGCCAGCTCCTCCCTATGTGCGTCGAAAAACGAACAGTCCAGTATTTTCTGACTCGCTTGGGGTGGCCATTGAAATCACGCGAGCGGTTAGCGAGGCCGCTCCAGAGGCAGGTCCTGCATTTTTAATTTCAGGGGCGAACTACTCCGATTGGGCCTACTTGCAGTGGAACGTAGCGGCCGGACCGCAGCGCGCGATGGACAATACAAGTGGAATGCGCGAAGTGTTGGTGGGCCGGGCTGCGCATTTTCCAGAAGTGCGCGATGTGGACGAGATGATCGCCACGGCTCGCTACATCGCTACCCGAAAGGAATTCAACGTGTTGGACAAAGCGGCGCATCCGAAATTGGCCCTCGATGAATTTTGGCTCGCCTGCGACTCCGACCTCGACGACGCACGGGCGTTGATTCGCACCTACTACCGCCGTGTGCACGAAGCCAACGCCTATTTTTCCGGCCTGCGCGACGGATGGATGACTGACCGCGGCTTGGTTCACATCCTATTCGGTCCGCCGGGCCGCGTGCGCAGGAGCCGTGACATGGAAACGTGGATATACGGGGATGAAACGAATGTGAATGCTATCATTTTTCAATTTCGGAGCCGCGATCGAGGCGACGCCTTCAATGTGTTTGAACTCGACCGAAGTGTAGCCTATAGGGCGCCTTGGGATGCAAGGGTGAAGAATTGGCGCAATGGAAGAATTTCAACAGATTGACTTGAGAAGAACGACATGAGAAGAAAGGACAACGACCTGATTATCGGGTGGCACCCGGTGCAAGAAGCGCTCGATTCGGGCAAGGAATTGACGCGCGTTCTGGTGCTTCGGAGGGGACGTGATGGAGGACGCGATGGAGGACGCGATGGTGGTCGTGATGGTGACGAACACCGCTCGTCAGAGCTGCTAAAGCAACTTCACGCCTTGAAAATCCCGGTACAGAAAGTGCCTCGGGAAAAACTCGACCGCGTGACGGGACGCAACCACCAGGGCATCATCGCCTTCGCCTCCCCCATCGAGTATGTACCGTTGGAAGAGATGGTCGCCGGCACGTATGAACGCGGGGAGTCGCCTGTACTGGTGGCGTTGGACGGCGTAACGGACGTGGGCAATCTAGGGGCCATCGCCCGCTCGGCTGAGTGCTTCGGCGCGACAGGACTGATTGTTCAAACTTCGGGTGGGGCGCCGGTCAATGCCGATGCGGTGCGTTCTTCATCGGGCGCCTTACTGCGCATACCTGTGGCCCGTGTACCTGACTTGAAGCGCGCCTTGAAATTCTTGGGCGAAAGCGGTCTGAATCTGGTGGCACTCACCGAAAAAAGTGAAAAGGACTTGGCTGATTGCCAGCTAAGCGCTCCTTGCTGCATTGTGGCGGGAAGCGAGCACACGGGAATCAGCCATGAAGTCTGGAACGTGTGCCATGTCCACGCCCGCATCCCCATGACGGGCCAAACCGGCTCGCTCAACGTGGGGGTGGCCACAGGTATCGCCCTGTACACGCGCCAGCTGAAAAGCTAAGCGGAACCGAGGCCTGTGTGCTGAGGCTCGTCCGTATATGCCATGCATATTACCGACGAATGCCAGCATTTTCCCTCTGTATGTCGTCGAATCTTCGATAAAGTCAGATTTATTGGTCGAATATTATAATAGTTTCGTATATTCGTAGGAACTGTTCATGGGCGAATTCCGGCTATTGGGCAGCTAACTGACCGAAAAACGTTACATGACGATTGTTTGCTACGTTCGCTCACTGAACCATCCCACATCGGGAATGGGAAGACTTTGCCCCACACGAACCTGTGGAATGCCCGTACGTTCCTTTCTCTTGGTGGCTCTCATGGCCGCCTCACTTTCCAGCTGGTCGCAGCAGTTTACAATTGACACATGCAACGTAGGCTGTGCGCCGACGCTCGACTATGCTCCGGCGGATGCCGACATTTCTTGCGATGCTGCGTTGCCGAATTTTGACGAAGTCACGGCAACCGCTTGCGTCGAATCGCCCGTGGAGGCTGAAATTGGATTGGAACTGACCAAAAGCAACGGGAGTGCGTGTGTTGCTGAGACAGCTTTCGGACAAGGGGATGACTGGGCGCTTTGGTTTGCCGGTTTTGAGGCCCAAGGCTACGGTGCGAGTGACAATTTTGTTCCCACAGGTGATGGATTGGTCTTTGAACAATACGCCAATGGAACGGCACAACTTTCTGGAGAAGTGCGCAATGACGCAAATCCAGCGCAAGGTTTTGAGGTCCGGATCTTCTTGCAATTTGGCCAAGACTATGATGCTTGGACGGCTCAAGGGCGGTTACACAAGGACGACCTGGGGACGATGAACTACCCCGATTGGACGTACTACGAGATGGTCGATACCCTATCGCATTTGATCGGACTCGACGACATGGACGGGGACGTGTTGTATTTAGATCACATGCCGGTGCACCGCTTGTTTGGATTTCAAGTGGGTGAAGGCGCAAACAACCGCAACTGGAACAACGGCTTGAGCGGTTGGTTTTGGTACCGAGGCGTGATTGATGGGGAGACGGTCAACGGAACGGGTGACGTGAATGTGGACTTAACGGAATGTGCGCCTTTGGGCGTAGCGTGTCCGGTGACTGAACGGACGCAGCGCGTACGATTTGCACGTGGCTCTTGCGGTCACGACTATCATATCCAGACGATCGACCGGGTCGACACCGAGGCGCCAAGCTTTGACGTGGTTCCCGAACTTCTGGTGACCAATTGTGCCACTTTGCCCGCTTTACAGGCTGCCGAAGATTTTCAAATCAGCGACGATTGCAGCGGACCGAACGATATCACATTGGAACACGTAAGCGACTCGGTGACGGGGCCTGCTTGCAATCAGACTTTGCACCGCCGCTGGCGTGCAACAGATGCCTGTGGGCACGCAGCCGATACGGTGCAGGTGGCGGCCATCGTCGACACGGTAGGACCGGTATTTGATTCAGCGCCCACTCTAGATGAGGCCTCTTGCACAGACTTGCCACCGCTCAACGATCCCGATGAGTTTGAGGTCAGCGACGAATGCTCCGAAAGCGTTACCGTCGAATTCATTGAAGACTTGATCAGTGGTCCAGATTGCAATCAAATATTGAACCGCGTTTGGCGGGCGACCGACGGCTGTGGCAACACAACGGATTACATCCAAACGTCGGCTTTGGTCGACACGGTGGGGCCTGTATTTGCAAACCCAACGATGGACACGACCTTGATTTGTACGAATTGGGATGCCTTTGTTCCGGGTGAGCCCGAGGTGAGCGACGCGTGTTCTGAAGAGATTTCAGTGACCTGGAGTGAACCCACAATTGATGGGGATTTCCCGAGCCAATTCTCAGCTGAGTTCACCGTGACCGCCACCGATGCCTGCGGCAATGCAACGGAAGCCCTGTTGACTGTTGCTGTATTGGACACAGCAGCCCCTGTGGTTACAAGTGCGCCGGATGATGTTGTGCTGGCCTGCTCTATGTGGCCTGAATACGAAGTGGAATTCCCCGAGGTAGAGGACGATTGCGACCCGCTTGCAGGGCTTGCTCCCACGGCCATTGATACTGTGATGCACGATGGTGACTGCGACGGTTCAGCTGAAGTGGAATTGATATTTACGTACACCGATGCCGCTGGGAACAGCGTGCAGTACACGGCGTGGGTCAGCCTTATCGATACGGTAGCCCCCGAATTTTCAAACGTTCCCGTCGACGCTACGCTCAACTGCGGGGATGACTTGCCTGAAGCGATGCCCGAGGCTGAGGACGCTTGTTCTGGCGTGGTTGAATTGGCCTTAACCATTGATACGATTGCGGGGGATTGCCAAGGCGAAATGACAGTCATCCGCACATTTACAGCGACAGACGACTGCGGCAACGCGGCAACTGCGTCGCAAACATTGACTGTGGTGGACGTGACGCCGCCAACCTTCATTCAGACGCCAGCCGACTCCACTATTGCTTGCGGCGCCGACTTGCCCAGCGCCTTACCAATCGCCACGGACATTTGTTCGGAGGTGACCGTCACTGAAACGGTGGACTCATTGGCTGGAGATTGCGACGGATCTTGGAATGTAACGCGGACCTTCACAGCGAGCGATGATTGTGGAAACACAGCTGTTGCGAGCCAAACGGTTTGGATCATCGACACAATCGCACCCGTTTTTGTAGACTTCGAAGCTGAAGTTTCCGTAGCCTGCGGGTCGGAAGACACCTTGATGGCTGCCGCTGCAGACGATTGCGGTCCAGTCGTCGACATCAGCTGGACAGACACTCCGGCCGACACGGGATGCGTACTGCCCATCGGTGCGTACTGGCGCACCTACGTGGCCACCGACGCCTGTGGCAACGCCGCTGAAGCCACCCAACTCGTCCTGCTCACCGACGACATCAGCCCCACCTTCTTGTGGGTGCCAGCCGACACGGTCATCGCCTGCGGCCAATCCCTGCCCGAAGACTTTGCTACCGCTGAGGACAACTGCTCAGGCGCCAGCGTGTCTCTCGAAATTGTCAGCACGCCGGACTCCTGCGATGGCGCATTGATTGTCGAACGAATTTTCACTGCTACAGACAACTGTGGCAACATGGCCATCGCCGTTCAAACCGTTCAAGTGACCGACACGGTCGCCCCGGAATTCACGTTCGTACCGGCCGACACGACCATTGCTTGCACGGCCGACCTTCCGACCGACTTGGCCTTGGCCACCGACATCTGTTCGGACGTCTCGCTAACCGTTGCCGTCGACTCGACCCAGGGCGACTGCCCTTCGGAGTGGACTGTAACGCGCACCTTTACGGCCACCGACGCCTGTGGAAACGCTACTTCTGCCGTGCAAACAGTCTGGACTATCGACACGGTGGCGCCGGTATTTGACCTGGCAAGTTTGCCTGCAGACACAGCCTTGGATTGCGCTGCGGACATTCCCACATGCGAGGACTACGAGGTGCTGGCCACCGATGATTGCGGCGAGGCAACCGTAAGCTGCGCCAGTGAAACAACGCCCGGAGCCTGCGCCGGCGACTACACCACATTGCTCACCTTCACAGCGACGGACGTCTGCGGCAACGCCTCCACCTACGGTATGACGATCACTGTAACGGACGTCACAGCCCCCGTTTGCACAGTTTGCCCGGCCGACACCGTGGTTTCTTGCGAATCCGTGCCCGACCCTGCCGATCCTGAGACCTTTACAGTTGAAGAGGATTGCGGAACGATTGAAATTGAACTCGTACAAGACGACACCACTGGAACGCCCTGTGATTATTACGTCACGCGCGTTTGGACCTTTACAGATGACTGCGGAAATCAAAGCGAGCACACGCAGACTTTAACGGTGGAAGACCTCACGCCGCCCGAAATTCCCGCAGGCCTTCCCGCGCTTGACTTCGACTGCACTTTCGAAGTGCCACGTGACACATTGGCCATCGTCGACACCCTCATATATGAGGACAACTGCACAGCATTTCTGGACATCTGGGTCGGCTATGAAGACCTGGTGATTAGCGGTGACTCGACCACCAATGAGTACACCCTCGAACGCATCTGGACCTACATCGACCTATGTGGAAACGTTTCCATGACGACTCAAGAAATCGTGGTTGACGAGCCGGATGCCAGCCCCGAATTGCCGACCGGCCTCTCGCCCAACGGCGACGGCTTCAACGACACGTACTACATCGCTGAAATCGGCCCGGACCCGATCCATCCGCCTTGCTATTGGGCTGAAAACGTATTCACGGTATTCAACCGCTGGGGAAGTTTGATCTTGGAGGAGCCTGCATATCGCAACAACTGGCAAGGCCGAACCGAGCTGGGCTCGGAAGGAGAAGCCCTGCCCGATGGAACATATTACGTGGTCTTCCGCGTGGGTCTACGAGAGTTCGCCACGTTTGTCGATTTGCGCACACAATAATTGGCCTTTGTCACCATGAAACTGCTGAAAAATACACTTCTTCTTCTTGCACTGATGGCCGGCTACACCGCCGCAGCCCAGCAAGATGTGATGATCAGCCAGTACCTATTCAATGGGTTGCTGATCAATCCCGCGTACGCCGGTTCGCATCCGTACACCTCTTCGAGTGTGCTGCATCGGAGCCAATGGGCTCAATTTGACGGCGCGCCCACAACGAGCGTTCTCGCCGTGGACGGTGCCATGCGCAACGGTTCATTCGGCATGGGACTGCTGGTGTTTCACGATCAACTCGGCATCACCGAACAAACCGAAGTGGCCCTGAACTTTGCCTACCGCTTCCGCTTGGGGGCCGGGCATATGGCTTTGGGCCTGCGGGGCGGCATGTCCTCGACATTGGCTGACTTGAACGGCGTGAGCATCTGGGACCCGGGCGACCCGGTCTATCAAGGCGGCACCCAAGTCTATCAAACCGTAAAATTTGGCGCAGGCGCATACTACCACTTGCAACGCATGTATATCGGTGTTTCCGTGCCCACACTGCTGCCCTTGGGGCCGTTTGCAGAAACCATGGTGCCCCACTATTTGGCCACGGCCGGTGGCATGGTGCGCATCAGCAATGGCGTGGAGCTTAAGCCTTCGATGCTGCTGAAGATGGTGAACAACACCCCCGCTCAACTCGACATCAACCTCCACGCACTGTTTCAGGAGAAAATCTGGCTCGGCGCCGGTTGGCGTACAGGAGACGCCATCGTTTCGATGCTTGAATACCAAGTCACGCCTGAACTTCGGATCGGGTATGCACACGACTTCACAATCTCCGAAATCGGAAACTACTCCAACGGCTCCAACGAGTTGTTGATCGGGTTTGACTTCGGTCAAGGCGCTCTTGCCAAACGTTCACCGCGCTATTTCTGACTTGATGAACACCCACTTTCTTTCTTTTCGAACCTCTGCGCTGGTGCTTGGCGCCATTGTGCTGATCACAGGTTGTGCCACGCTCCACTTGGAGGAAGGGGCCGCATCATTTGATCAATTGCGCTACCAAGATGCCATTCACCACTTGAGCAAAGCGGTTGAGCGAGAAGCGTCGCCTGAGGCGTACCGCATGCTTGCGGAGTCCTATGCCAAGGTCAATGCGACAGACGAAGCGGCGATGGCCTACGGACTCTTGTGCGCTGGGCCTTTTGCCGAAGACACCGATCGCATTGCCTATGCACGAATCTTGATGAGCCAAGGCCGCTACGACCGCGCCACAGAAGTGCTCGATGCTGTCGCCGCACGAAACCCCAACGATATGATGGCCCGCTCACTCCAGATCAGTGCTATGAATGCCGAAGGCGTCAAACAAGACAGCACGGCCTATGAACTGACGGCAATGCAGACACCCGGCGTGCTGGCCGCTTTCTCCCCAACCATTCACGGGGACCAAATGATTTTCACTGGTACCGTCGAAAAGTTCGGCGTGCGTGACCCGTACACCGACTTGAGCTACACCGACCTGTACAGTATGCCGCTTTCGGGAGGCAAGCCCACCCTGCTCAAAGGCGCAAACGGCCCGTACCACGATGGCGTATCCACGGTCTCACCCGACGGCAAGATGCTCATTTACACGCGCAGCTCGCACAAAGAAGAGCGCGCCCGTAAACTCACCAGCGAAGGCGACGTCAACAACACCACGATCTACTACGCCCGACGCAATGCCGAAGACACAGGCTGGGAAAAGCCTCTAGAGTTGGGACTAACTGACGGCCGATTTATGTTCGCTCACCCCGCCTTTTCAAAAGATGGCGAGCGCCTGTACTTTGCCTCGGACTACCCCGGCGGCAGCGGAGGTATGGATATTTGGTACATCAAGCGCAACGGCAACACGTGGCAATTCCCTCCGGTCAATCTCGGACCCACGGTCAATTCGCCAGGCAATGAGGTCTTCCCTCAGCCAAAAGGCAACGACACCCTGTACTACGCCTCAGACGCACATTTCACACTGGGCGGATTGGACGTGGTGTACAGCGTGGCGGGCGACTCGACTTGGTCGGAACCGCACCACTTAGGCTACCCGCTCAACTCGCGCTCAGACGATTTTGGTATTGTATTCAACGGCGACAACCGCAGCGGCTGGGTCAGCTCGGACCGCGCCGGCTACGACAGGATTTACGCCTTTACAATCAACCCCACGCCATTGGACGTGCGCGGGCGGGTGGTCGAGGCCAATTCACGCCAGCCGATCCCCTTTGCAAAGATTCGACTAATTGACGTTTCAGACGGCTCCGCCTTCACCATCACCGCCGACGAATCCGGCCATTTTGAAGTGCGTTTACCCCATGCCCACCGCTACGAGATCCAAGCCTCGATGGACTTGTTCTTCAGCAACGAACAGGCCTTCTTGACCCCTGTGGACCCCGTTACCCGAGAGATGGACTTGGTTATCGACCTGCTGCCTGTGGATGACTTAACAATGAGCAAGTACGTTTCACAAATCAGTGCTGGAGACGTGTTCCAATTGCCCGAAATCAATTGGGACTTTGACAGCTTCTCCTTGCGGCAGGCGTCGATGCCCACATTGGAAATCGTTGCTGAATTCTTGAAGAACAACCCGGACATCGTCGTCGAGTTGCAATCCCATTGCGACAGCCGCGGCTACGACCGCTACAATCAAAAGCTCTCAGACCGACGCGCACGCAGTGCCGCCAAGTTCCTCATATCGCACGGCGTGGAGGCTAAACAAGTGGTGCCCGTAGGAAAAGGAGAGACTGAACTCAAGAACGAATGCGCCGATGGCGTGCCTTGTTCAGAGCCCAAGCACGAACAAAACCGCAGAACAGAGTTCGTAATCGTGCACGTGGATTGAAGCAGCGCTCTACGAGCCTCAGCTCCGAAATGTGAATCCCGGGTAGAATGCTGAGTCGCCCAATTCCTCCTCAATGCGAAGCAACTGGTTGTATTTAGCAATCCGGTCTGACCTTGAAGCTGATCCAGTCTTAATCTGACCGGTGGAAAGAGCCACGGCCAAGTCTGCAATGGTCGTGTCCTCCGTTTCTCCGCTCCGGTGACTCATCACCGCCGTATAGCCACAACGCGTGGCAAGTTGCACCGCTTCAATCGTTTCTGTGAGCGTGCCGATTTGGTTCACTTTCACAAGAATTGAATTGGCCACACCCTCCTCAATGCCACGGCCCAAGCGGTCGACATTGGTCACAAACAAATCGTCGCCCACCAGCTGCACCTCGGGCATGGCCTCCGTCATTTTCTGCCATGTAGCCCAATCATCCTCCGCGCATCCGTCTTCGATGGATATGATGGGGTATTTCTCCACGAGGCCCTTCCAGTACTCCACCCACTCGTCACCGTTGAGCTCTTGGCCCGTTCCTGACAAAACGTACAAGCAGCGCTCTGCATCGTAAAACTCGGAAGAAGCGGCATCGATGGCCAGGAGGATATCCTCCTTCGGCTTGTAGCCCGCCTTCAGGACGGCCTCAAGAATTGCGTCCAAGGCTTCCTCGTTTGACTTGAGATTCGGCGCAAAGCCGCCCTCGTCACCGACATTGGTCGAAAGGCCGCGTTCCTTGAGCACCGCCTTGAGATGATGGAACACCTCGGTGCCCATGCGAAGCGCTTCAGAAAAGGAGTTTGCCCCGATGGGCATCACCATGAACTCCTGGATGTCGATGGCGTTGTCCGCGTGCGATCCTCCGTTGATAATGTTCATCATTGGAACAGGCAGCACATTCGCATTCACACCGCCTACGTAACGGTACAGCGGCAAACCCGAGGTCGCAGCAGCAGCTTTTGCAACGGCCAGAGAAACCCCCAGCAAGGCGTTGGCGCCGAGGTTCGACTTATTTTCAGTCCCGTCCAGGTCGATCAATGTGTGGTCGATGTTCACCTGATCCATCACGTCCATCCCGCGCAAGGCATCGGCAATGACTTCGTTGACGTTTTCTACGGCGCGCAATACGCCCTTTCCCAAGTAGCGAGCTGCGTCATTATCGCGCAACTCTACCGCTTCGTGCACGCCCGTTGAAGCACCCGACGGTACAGCGGCCCGGCCGATGAATCCTCCGCCGGTTATCACTTCTACCTCAACGGTGGGGTTGCCCCGAGAATCTAAAATTTCGCGGGCGTGGATTTGATCAATGTACGACATGCACTACGGCTTGAATTGAGTTTACAAATTGGTCGAAGAGGTGGCGGCTGTCGTGTGGACCAGCCGACGCTTCAGGATGAAATTGAACCGAAAATACAGGACGATTTTTCAGGCGTATGCCCGCAACCGTTCCGTCATTCAGGTGCACATGGGTCTGCTCGATGTCGTCCCGGCTTTCGAGGGACTCCTTGCTTACGACAAACCCGTGGTTCTGCGACGTCACCTCACAACGCCCCGTGATCAAGTCTTTCACCGGGTGGTTCACTCCGCGATGGCCATTGAACATCTTTGAAGTGTCTAGGCCTTGACTCAGGGCAATCAACTGATGCCCTAAGCAAATGCCGAAAACAGGCTGCCCTACCTCGATGATATCACGAATCAAATCGCGCGTCTCGGGCATCGCTGACGGGTCGCCGGGGCCATTCGACATCATCCAGCCGTCAGGCTGAAAATTCTGCATTTCTACCAATGCTGTCCCCATGGGGAACACCTTCACCCGCAACCCCCGCTCGGTCAAGCAGCGAACGATGTTCGTTTTGGTCCCCAAATCCAACAAGGCCACGCGCAGCCCATCCTCCGGGCCGAACTCCTGTGACTCTGTACACGTTACGCCTGAACTGAGTTCCATGCCCTCCATAGAAGGCGTGTTTTTCAGCTGCTCAAGCAAGACCTTTTCATCCGTGCCATCATTGCAGATCAAAGCATTCATAGCGCCGTGCTGACGAATGTGCTGGATTAATCCACGCGTATCTACGCCGGCGATGCCCACAACCCCATCGCGTTCGAGCAAGGCCTGCAAGTCACCACTGCCCCCCTCGCGACTTGCAACTCTCGAAAAATTCTTAACGACCAATCCGGCAATCTTCGATCCACCGCTCTCCTGCTCTTGGTCGTGTACGCCATAATTTCCAATGTGAGGCGTGGCCATGATGATCAATTGGCCCGCATAACTCGGGTCCGTGAAAATCTCCTGATAGCCGTACATGCCCGTGTTGAAGGCAATCTCACCCGAGGTCGCGCCAGTGGCACCAATGCCTGTGCCTTCGAAGCGGGTACCGTCCGCCAACATCAAGACTGCGTTGTTCATGGGGCAAAGATAGTCGCACACGTATGCGCGTTGAATTTTTGAGCACTAAAAAGGGGAGCAAAGTGCTCCCCTTTTCAATGATGCAATTCGCATCCAATCATTCGGCGGATTTCTCCTCATCCCCCTCAGCTTCCCCCTCATCAGCTTTCGCTTCAGGAGCAGCTTCAGGAGCAGCTTCAGCAGCCGGTGCTTCTTCAGCTTTCGCTTCAGGTGCAGCTTCAGGCGCAGCTTCAGCAGCCGGTGCTTCTTCAGCTTTCGCTTCAGGCGCAGCTTCAGGCGCAGCTTCAGGCGCAGCTTCAGCAGCCGGTGCTTCTTCAGCTTTCGCTTCAGGCGCAGCTTCAGCAGCTTCAGCAGCGGCAGGGGCC
Organism: Flavobacteriales bacterium; assembly: GCA_029242765.1. Classification (GTDB taxonomy): domain Bacteria; phylum Bacteroidota; class Bacteroidia; order Flavobacteriales_D; family Sanyastnellaceae; genus UBA8752. The sequence goes on from JAQWTJ010000021.1 coordinate 27,148, forward strand.
ACAGCAGGAGCCACAGCACCGCCACGACGCGAACGGCGTGAGCGTTTCTTCTTCGGCTTGCTCTCTGTACCGTACAACTCGTTGAAGTCGACCAGTTCGATTAAACACATATCTGCATTGTCACCCAGGCGCTTGCCCGTACGGACAATCCGAGTGTAACCGCCCTCACGAGATTCCACAGCAGGAGCAACCTGTGTGAACAGTTCTGATACGGCTTGCTTACTCTTCAAGTAACGAAAGCACACCCGGCGCGAGTGCGTCGAATCTTCCTTTGATCGGGTCACCAATGGTTCCACGTATTGACGCAAAGCTTTCGCCTTGGCCACCGTGGTGGTGATGCACTTGTGCTCAATCAATGAGCAGGCCATATTGGAAAGCATCGCCTTGCGGTGTGCTTTCTTCCGACCCAAGTGGTTGAATTTTTTTCCGTGTCTCATAACGTATGACTATAGACGGATTACTCCGATTCCAGCTTATACATGCTCACGTTCATTCCGAACTGTAAGCCTTTATTTTCGACCAAATCTTCCAATTCAGTCAAACTCTTCTTACCGAAGTTGCGGAACTTCAACAAGTCGTTCTTGTTGTAGGCCACCAGGTCCCCAAGCGTCTCGATATCTGCCGCTTTAAGACAGTTCAAGGCGCGAACGCTCAAGTCCATATCCACAAGCTTCGTCTTGAGCAAATGGCGCATGTGAAGTGAAGTTTCATCCAGCTCAGCTGTTTCACTCTTCTCCACAGCATCCAAAGTGATGCGCTCCTCCGAGAACAACATGAAGTGCTCAATCAAGATGCGCGCAGCTTCCTGCAAAGCGTCCTTCGGTGTGATGCTGCCATCACAATTGAGTTCAATGTTGAGCTTCTCGTAGTCCGTCTTCTGCTCCACACGGAAGTTCTCAACTGAGTACTTGACATTGCGGATTGGCGTGAAAATTGAGTCCATGAAAATCGTACCCATGGCCGCGCCCTCTTTCGTGTTCTCATCTGCCGAAACGTATCCACGTCCCTTCTGGATTCGAAGCTCAATGTTGAGCGTCACGTCCTTGTTCATTGCACAGATTACGTGATCGGGATTCATCACCTGGAATGCAGATGTGAATTTGCCAATGTCACCTGCGGTGAATGCATCTTGACCGGAAATAGAGATGTTAACCACCTCATTGTCCACGTCCTCAATTTGACGCTTGAAGCGCACTTCTTTGAGGTTGAGGATCATTTCGGTCACGTCTTCCACCACACCTTTGACGGTGCTGAACTCGTGCTCCACACCTTCGATGCGGATGTTGGTCACTGCATAGCCTTCCAATGAAGAAAGGAGGATGCGGCGTAAGGCGTTGCCTACCGTCACACCAAAGCCAGGCTCAAGTGGGCGGAATTCAAAGCGTCCGTTGAAGTCGTCAGACTCCAACATGACCACCTTGTCGGGCTGCTGAAAATCGAGAATTGCCATATTCGTTTAGCTTATAGGGTGATTACTTAGAATAAAGCTCGACGATGAGCTGTTCCTTAATGTTTTCTGGGATCTGTTCGCGCGATGGAATTGAGATCACGGTGCCGCTTAAAGCCGACCCGTCCCAATCCAACCATTCCTGACGATCACCGCCGCCGGCAAGTGCCTCGGAGACCACGAGCAAGCTCTTGGACTTCTCACGAACGGCAACCTGGTCACCGGGGCGAACACGGTACGATGGGATGTTGACCACCTTGCCGTTTACCGTGATGTGACGGTGACCGACCAATTGGCGGGCTCCCGAACGGGTGGGCGAGATGTTCAAGCGAAACACCACGTTGTCTAGGCGCAATTCACAAAACTGGAGAAGGATCTCACCGGTGATGCCGTCCTTCGACGTTGCACGCTTAAACATATTCCGGAACTGACGCTCGAGAATACCGTAAGTGTATTTCGCTTTTTGCTTCTCAGCAAGCTGAATAGAATACTCAGATTCTTTTTTGCGACGACGGTTTGGGCCGTGCTGGCCGGGACCGTATTGTCGACGCTCCAACGCTTTGTCCGGGCCGAAGATCGGCTCACGGAAACGACGGGAGATTTTGGATTTGGGACCGCGATAACGTGCCATAATATGCTCTCTTCTTACTAATTAGTTCAGACGCTTGAAATCAAACGCGACGGTGCTTGGGTGGACGACATCCGTTGTGGGGCAACGGTGTGACGTCCTGAATTTCGATGACTTCGATGCCCAAGTTGTGAAGCGTGCGAATCGCACTCTCACGACCTGAACCCGGCCCTTTCACAAAGACTCTCACCTTCTTCAGCCCATGTTCCATGGCTTCCTTGGCGCAATCTTCAGCCGCACATTGTGCAGCGTAGGGGGTGTTCTTCTTAGAACCGCGGAATCCCATCTTGCCTGCGCTCGACCAGGAAATAACCTGTCCAGCCGCATTGGTCAGCGAGATGATGATATTGTTGAAAGACGCGTGGATGTGGGCCTGGCCCACCCCGTCTACGCGGACTTTCTTCTTGCTCTTATTAGTCTTAGCCATAATAGGGGAGGTAATCGATTCAGTATCCTGGGTTCAGGACGACGAATTAAACTTTCTTGTTAGCAATGGTCTTGCGCTTGCCCTTGCGGGTGCGGGAGTTGTTTTTTGTGCGCTGCCCGCGAAGCGGAAGGCCCACACGATGGCGAATACCTCGGGTGCAACCGATGTCCATCAATCGCTTGATGTGCGTCTGCACTTCCGAACGGAGCTCACCTTCCGTTTTAATCTCTGTGATGATCGCACGAACTTTTGAAATTTCGTCGTCCGACCAATCTTGAACACGCGTGCTCTCATCCACCTCGGCTTGCTTCAATATTGATGCTGCGCGAGATGATCCAATGCCGTAGATATACGTGAGTGCAACTACACCACGTTTATCTCGGGGGATGTCTATACCTGCAATTCTGGCCATAGCTATTTTTCAGTTACCCAAGGATTAACCTTGGCGTTGCTTGAATCTGGGGTTCTTCTTGTTGATCACAAATAATCGCCCTTTGCGTCGGACAATTTTGCAGTCCGCTGAACGGACTTTGATGGAAGCTCGGGTCTTCATGATACTTGCTTATTTCTTATAACGGAACGTGATGCGACCTTTGGTCAAATCGTAAGGCGACATGTCGACACGCACGCGATCACCAGGAAGAATCTTGATATAGAACTTCCGCATTTTGCCCGAAATGTGGGCGGTGATGATGTGGCCGTTCTCCAATTCCACTCGGAACATTGCGTTCCCAAGAGCTTCATTGATCGTGCCATCCTGCGTTATCGAGGCTTGTTTTGCCATACTTATTGTTTCGTTTTCTCTTTTCTATAAATTTCTACCTCCTCTTGTCAGCTCGCCTTTGCAGCCAACACCTCTTCGATGTACTCAAATGTTGAAAGGACTTCAACGTCATCTTCTCCGACCACTACGTCATGTTCAAAATGAGCACTGGGTAAACCATCTGCCGTAGCAATGGTCCATCCATCCTCCGATTGAACAATCTTCTTCGTACCGAGATTGATCATTGGCTCGATGGCCAACACCATTCCGGCTTGAATCTTGACGCCGTTTCCAGGGCGACCATAGTTGGGCACTTCCGGCGGTTCGTGCAAAGCACTTCCCAAACCGTGCCCGACCAGTTCACGCACCACACCGTAGCCATGGGCCTCGGCGTGGGATTGGCATGCATGCCCGATGTCACCTATGCGGTTGCCCGCAATGGCCACATCAATGGCGCGCTCCAAACACTCACGTGTCACATCCAACAAACGCCTCACTTCAGGCGACACCTCCCCCACCTCAAAGGTGAAAGCACTGTCTCCGTAGAAGCCGTTCATCAAGACTCCACAGTCGATTGACACAATGTCACCCGACTGCAGCGGCACCTCGTTGGGAATCCCGTGCACCACATGGTGGTTCACTGAGGTGCACAATGAATTGGGAAATCCGTTGTACCCCTTGAATCCCGGCTCGGCGCCGTGGTCGCGGATAAAAGCTTCAGCTACTGCGTCGAGTTCCAAGGTGGTGACCCCGGGGGCGACGTGTTCAGCAACTGCTGCCAATGTCCTTCCAACAAGCAAAGAACTTGCTCGAATCAGCTCAATCTCGGATGCGGTTCGCACCTGTACCCGTGGTCGTGCCATTTCGAATAATTGATCAGCCGGCCATGCCGCTGACAGACGTGCCTTGACGACCCCGGAGTTTTCCGGATTTCATCAAGCCATCATACTGTCGAGACAACAGGTAGCTTTCAATTTGCTGGAGGGTGTCAAGAATGACGCCCACCATAATCAACAGCGACGTTCCGCCGAAGAAAATGCTAAATGATTGAGAATGTGTCAAACCGAAGTTGAACACAATCGCTGGTAAAATCGCAATGAGTCCCAAGAACACTGAGCCTGGCAAAGTGATCTTCGAAATGACATTGTCTAAGAACTCCATCGTAGGACGTCCAGGCTTCACACCGGGAACGAAATTTCCCTGACGCTTCAAATCATCCGCCATTTGCTGGGGGTTGACCGTGATGGCGGTGTAAAAGTACGTGAACAGAACGATGGTGAAAAAGAATAAAACGTTGTACCAAAGGCCATTGAAGTCGCCCAACGAACGCAACACGCTGCTCTCAGCGAGCGACTCGTTTTGCGTCAAGTACAGCGGGACAAACATGATCGCCTGTGCGAAGATGATTGGCATCACACCGCTTGAGTTCACCTTCAAAGGGATGTACGAACGAGCGCCAGAACCCTGGGGCAAGTAACTCGAGCTGGCTTGTTGCAATCGGGCCATCTCCACCGGCACACGGCGAACACCTTGGACCAACGCCACAGATAAACCAATCACCACAAACATGGCGAACATCTCCACAAGGAAGAAGTACAGGTTCGTCTCCGGGTGAATGAATTCTTGGATGATAGCCTGCGGGAACGTAGCAATGATACCAATCATGATCAAAAGCGAGATGCCGTTTCCAACGCCGCGTTCGGTGATACGCTCACCGAGATACATGATAAGAAGCGTAGCCGAAGTCAAAATGATGACCGAGCTAAACCACCACAATGCACCGGGGTTCACTACTGCACCCGGAACGCTTGCAACTGTAGAAGCAAGGTATCCTGGAGCCTGCACCAAAGTGATGGCAATGGTCAAGAAACGCGTCCACTGATTGAGCTTCTTGCGTCCACTTTCACCATCCTGCTGCATCTTCTGCACCGAAGGGACGGCAATGCCCATCAGCTGCATGATGATGCTCGCCGAGATGTATGGCATAATGCCCAATGCGAAAATCGAAGCACGTGTGAATGCACCACCCGTGAACAAAGCGAGGATGTCGCCCAAACCGCCACCTGTAGAAGTGGCCATCTGCTCAGCAAGAATATCACTGTTCACACCCGGCAATACGATAAACGATCCGATCCGGTAAATCAAAATGAATCCCAGCGTGATGCCTATGCGCTTGCGCAACTCTTCATGCGCCCAGATGTCTCGAAGTTTTTGGAAGAAACTCTTCATATTCCGGGGATCAAAGTGCAGTTGCGGTTCCGCCCGACGCTTCAATAGCGCTGAGGGCTGTTGCCGAAAATTTATGAGCAGTGATCGTCAATTTTGACTTCAATTCACCACGTCCGAGGACTTTTACCAAGTCGCGTTTTTGGCACAAGCCATTCTCGACCAACACTTCAGGGGTGATGGCATCGATTGACTTGCGTTCTGACAACTCTTGTAGAGCGTCCAGATTGACAGCCTTGTAGGCTACGCGGTTGCGGTTCTTAAAACCAAACTTGGGCACGCGACGTTGAAGGGGCATCTGGCCGCCTTCAAATCCGCTTTTGCGAGAGTATCCCGAGCGCGACTTTGCGCCTTTGTGTCCACGTGTGGAAGTTCCACCGTGTCCGGATCCTTCTCCGCGACCAACTCGCTTTCGCTGCTTGGTAGATCCCTGGGCCGGTTTGAGGCTATGGAGATTCATTTTTTTGCTGGGTTACGGGTTATTTTTCCTGCACTTTGACCAAGTGGGACACTTTACGCACCATGCCGAGAATTTGCGGCGTGGCTTCGTGCTCCACGGGGTTGTGCAATTTTTTGATGCCCAAAGCTTGAATCGTCAACTTCTGACGCTTGGGGCGGTTGATGGCGCTGCGCACCTGAGTGATTACAATCTTAGCCATCGTGATTATCCATTAAATACGCGGTGCACTGAGATGCCGCGTACGTCCGCTACTTCGGCTGCATTGCGCATCTTGGTCAACGCGAGGAATGTCGCTTTCACCACATTGTGAGTGTTTGAAGATCCAAGTGACTTGGCCAACACGTCCTTGATGCCGGCGCTCTCAAGCACGGCACGCATTGCGCCCCCTGCAATCACACCTGTACCAGGTGATGCCGGCTTAATCAACACGCGTGCACCGGAGTACACTGCTTCTTGAGCGTGGGGTACCGTTCCGTTGACAATAGGGACCGAAACCATATGCTTCTTGCCGTCCTCAATGCCCTTCTGGATTGCGGTGACCACCTCACGGCTCTTGCCGCTTCCGTGGCCCACTTTTCCTTTCTCGTCACCGACGACCACCACTGCGCTGAACGAGAACGTCCGGCCACCTTTTGTGGTTTTGGTCACGCGATTGATGGTCACCAAGCGATCCTTGATGTCGCTTTCAGGCTGCTGTTGGCGGTCCTGACGTTTATTGCGATTGTCTCTCATAGGTTCCTCAGAATTTCAAACCGCCTTTCCGGGCTGCTTCGGCGAGCGACTTGATGCGCCCGTGGTAGAGATATCCGTTGCGGTCGAAGAGCACATTGCCAATTCCCGCCGCTTGGGCGCTTTCTGCAATGGCAGCTCCAACCATGCTGGCCTGCTCGATCTTGTTCACTGATTGCGACGCATCGATAGCGCGCGATGATGCACTGGCGAGCGTTACACCGGCCAAGTCGTCGATGACTTGAGCGTAAATCTGCTTGTTCGAGCGGTGCACCGTCAAACGCGGCAGTGCCGCCGTTCCAGAGATTTTTCCCCGGATGCGCGCCTTGATTCGTGCGCGACGCTTGAGCTTGTCTTTTGCTGCTGACATGATCAATACAATTATTTAGCTGCTGATTTACCTGCCTTACGACGGACGTACTCGTCCACGTAACGTATGCCCTTGCCTTTGTATGGCTCCGGCTTGCGCAGTGATCTAATTTTCGCGGCCACCATTCCGATGAGTTGTTTGTCATGCGACTCGAGCATGATCATCGGGTTGGAACCTTTCTTCATTTCAGCTTTCAATTTCACTTCCTCGGGAAGTTCAATGATGATAGGGTGGCTGAATCCCACGGACAATGTCAATTGCTGCCCCGAACTTGAAGCGCGGAAACCCACACCCACCAATTCGAGTTCTTTCTTGTATCCTTTGCTGACACCTTCCACCATATTGGCGGTCAATGAGCGATACAAGCCGTGCTTTGAACGGTGTATAGGTTGATTTGACTTGCGGCTGAACAGGACCTGGTTGTCCTCGATTTTCGCCTCAATAGCGTCGTCGTACGTCTGCGTGAGCTCGCCCTTCGGTCCTTTAACCGAAATCGTGCCGTCGGCAATCGCAACAGTCACCCCTTCAGGGATCGCTACGGGCGCATTTCCAATTCGTGACATGGTTTCCTTCTTAGTGAATTAGTGGACGTAACAAAGAACTTCGCCGCCCACATTCAAGTGCTTGGCCTCCTTTTCCGTCATCACGCCTTGTGACGTCGACAGAATAGAAATGCCCAATCCGTTCAAGATACGAGGCAAGTCTCCAGCTCCGCGGTATGCGCGCAGTCCTGGCTTGCTCATCCGCTGCACCTCAGTGATGGCGGGACGTTTCGTCTTGGGATGGTATTTGAGGGCAATCTTAATCGACCCCTGCGGCCCGTCTTCGACGAACTTATAGCTGAGGATATAGCCCTTATCGAAGAGGATCTTCGTGATCTCCTTCTTAATGTTTGAAGCGGGGATTTCCACCACCTTATGGGCGGCCAGTTGCGCGTTTCGAATACGCGTCAGGAAATCTGCGATAGGATCAGAATGCATGGCTTACCAACTTGCTTTTTTAACTCCGGGGATTTTGCCCGAAAGGGCCATCTCACGGAACGTAACTCTAGAAATGCCGAACTGACGCATGTAGCCGCGCGGGCGACCGGTCAATTGACAACGATTGTGGAGGCGCACAGGTGATGCGTCTTTGGGGAGCTTCTGCAGCCCTTCCCAATCTCCGGCCTCTTTTAGGGCCTTGCGCTTGGCGGCATACTTTGCCACCGTTCTCTGGCGCTTGCGCTCACGCGCTTTCATGGATTCCTTAGCCATAGTAAATCAGTTCTTGGTGAAGGGGAAGTTGAAGGCACTCAGCAGTTTCTCTGCTTCTTCGTTCGTGTTGGCAGAGGTCACAATCGTGATGTGCATACCGTTGAGGTGCTTCACCGCGTCGAGGTCAATCTCTGGGAAAATAATCTGCTCTTCGATGCCGAAGCTGAAGTTCCCACGGCCGTCAAATCCAGAGGCTTTCACACCTTGGAAGTCACGCGTACGTGGCAATGAAACATTGATCAAGCGGTCGAGGAACTCATACATGCGCTCACGACGCAAGGTCACACGTGCGCCAATTGCCATGCCCTTGCGGAGCTTGAAGTTTGAAACGTCCTTGGTCGAGTAGGTCGTCACAGCGCACTGGCCTGAAATGCGTGACATCTCGTCCACTGCACCATCGATGATCTTTCGGTCCGTGATCGCCTTGCCCAGCCCTTGGTTCAAGCAAACCTTGAGCACACGGGGTGCCTCCATGGCTGACTTGTACTCGAAATGCTCAATGAGTTTCGGAACAACCTCGTCTTGGTACTTCTTCAGAAGTCGGGGGGTGTACTTTTCCATTACTTCAACTCTTCTTTCGTTTTCACACTGACGCGAACGAGCTTCCCGTCATCTCCACGACGACGACCAACGCGCGTGGCGTTGCCCTTGTCGTCCACGTACATCACATTTGAAATGTGCACGGGTGCTTCTCTCTTTTCAATGCCACCCTGAGGGTTGGTCGCACTCGGCTTGATGTGCTTGGTGATGATGTTCACACCCTCAACCAACACACGGTCTGTCCGGCGAACCACTTCGATCACTCGGCCTGACTTGCCCTTCTGGCCTCCAGAGATCACCTTGACGGTATCTCCTTTCTTTATTTTGACGCGCTTATACATGACTGTTTTTATCAGAGCACCTCAGGTGCCAATGAAACGATTTTCATGAAATTCTTTTCACGTAGTTCACGAGCCACAGGGCCGAAAATCCGTGTTCCTTGAATCTCACCCGTGGTTCCCAGCAGCACACAAGCGTTATCATCAAAGCTGATGTAAGACCCGTCTGGACGACGAATCTGCTTCTTGGTTCTCACAATGACTGCCTGGGTGACAGTGCCCTGCTTGATGTTTCCGTTGGGGGTCGCGTCTTTGACGGTCACCACCACCTTGTCACCAATGCTTGCATAGCGACGGCGTGTTCCGCCCAATACACGGATGCAAAGCACCTCACGCGCACCGCTATTGTCTGCGACCTTCATCCGGGATTCCTGCTGAATCATGACTCGTTTTTCTTTCTTCTATTAAACTCGAAACGACGTGAATTACTTCGCGCGCTCCGTTACTTCGACCAAGCGCCAACGCTTGCTCTTGCTCAATGGACGCGTCTCCATGATGCGGACGGTGTCGCCTACATTTGAAGTCTCCGTCTCATCGTGAGCGGTTAATTTCTTAGTGCGCTTGATGTACTTGCCATACTTCGCGTGACGCTCCTTCGTCTCCACAGAAACCGTGATGGTCTTCTGCATCGCGTTGGATGTCACCACACCTGTACGCTCCTTTCGCATCGAGCGCGCTGGGGTCGCCTGTTCGGCTTTTTGTTCGGTCGCCATCACTTCTCTTCTTGACTTGCTTTCGCAGCGTTTGCACGCGATGTAATCTCTGTGAGAATGCGCGCGATATCGCGGCGCTTCTCGCGCAACTGGTATGGCTTCTCCAAACCAGCAATGCTATGGTTGAAACGCAGCTCCTGCAGCGCTTCACGCTCTGAGGCAACCATCTCCTTCAAATCGAGGTCGCTCAACTGTATGATCTCTTTAGACTTCATGACTTCTAGTTCATTCAGCGTAATCGTGACGCACCACAAACTTGCAGCGCACTGATAGCTTCTGTGCACCCAGACGCAAAGCCTCCTTGGCCACGTCTTTGGGTACTCCATCCACTTCGAAAAGCACGCGGCCAGGACGCACCGGGGCAACCCAATGGCTCACCGCACCCTTTCCTTTACCCATCCGCACCTCTAGAGGCTTCGACGTAATAGGCTTCTCTGGGAAAATTCTAATCCACACACGCCCCTCACGCTTCATGTATCGGTTGATTGCAATACGGGCGGCTTCAATCTGACGGGCAGAAATGAATCCCATATCCATCGTCTTGATCGCAAAAGATCCGTAGGCGATGTTAGCTCCACGCTGCGCCATGCCACGGACGCGGCCCTTTTGCATTTTGCGGAATTTTGTTCTCTTCGGCTGTAACATGGTGTCCTCCGATTATTTGTTGTCACGTTGTGGGCGGCGACGATCACCACCACGACCTCCGTCACGACCTCCATCACGACCTCCGTCACGACCGCCACGCGGTCCGCGAGAGCCGCCACGTGGAGCGCGACGTTCTTCTTTGGCCGGGTTGACCGGCGACAAATCCTGCTTGCCATACAACTCACCTCGGAACACCCACACCTTCACTCCGATTCGGCCGTAAGTCGTGTGAGCTTCCACCAAAGCGTAGTCGATATCAGCACGGAAAGTGTGCAACGGCACGCGCCCCTCCATAAACATTTCCGAACGAGCAATCTCAGCACCGTTCAAACGACCGGCAATGTTGATTTTAATACCCTCAGCACCCATGCGCATAGAACTGGCGATGGACATCTTGATTGCACGGCGGTAGCTGATGCGGGCCTCCAACTGACGGGCCACACTCTCAGCAACTAAACGAGCGTCAAGTTCTGGGCGCTTGATTTCATAAATGTTCACCTGAACATCCTTGCTTGTGAGCTTCTTGAGCTCCTCGCGCAACTTGTCCACCTCTGAGCCCCCCTTGCCGATGATAACACCGGGGCGAGCTGTATGGATCGTGATCGTCACGAGTTTCATCGTGCGCTCAATTACAATTCGAGCCACGCTGGCCTTGCGCAGGCGCGCCATCAAATAGGTGCGGATCTTGTGGTCTTCTACAATCTTGTCGACGTAGTTCTTACCTCCGTACCAATTGGAATCCCATCCCTTGATGAATCCCAGGCGATTGCCGATTGGATGCGTTTTCTGTCCCATTACTTCTTCGTGCTGTCGACGATGATTGTCACGTGATTTGAGCGCTTGCGAATGCGGTGCGCACGTCCTTGTGGAGCGGGCTGAATGCGCTTGAGCATCCTGCCTCCGTCCACTTTGATTTCGCTGACGTACAAGCCAGCGTCCTCTGGACGAACCCCTTCATTCTTCGCTTCCCAGTTGGCGATGGCCGAGCGGAGAAGTTTCTCCAAACGAACCGTCGGCTCCTTTTCACCGAAGCGCAAAATGTTGATCGCTTCAACCACTTCCTTTCCGCGGATGGTATCCGCCACCAACCGCATTTTCCGCGGTGATGTTGGGCAATCGTTCAGACGGGCAATGGCAATTTTGCTCATTGTCTCCTTCCGTTCTGCCGCTGCATTTCTTTTCCGTGCACCCATGACGCAATTTTTTTAACCGCCTTAACGACGACCCTTATCCTTCTTCTTGTCCGCGTGACCACGGAACGTCCGTGTTGGTGAGAACTCACCGAGTTTGTGTCCAACCATGTTCTCCGTAACAAATACGGGAATGAACTGACGGCCGTTGTGAACGGCGATGGTCAATCCAACGAAATCTGGTGTGATCATGCTGGAGCGGCTCCAAGTCTTGATAATAGACTTCTTGCCACTTTCCTGCATAGTGTCCACGCGCTTCAACAGCTTGTAGTGGACGAATGGGGGTTTCTTTAACGAGCGTGCCATGATTATTTCTTACGACGTTCGATGATGTACTTAGAAGAAGGCTTCCGCGTGTTGCGGGTTCTGTAGCCTTTTGCGGGGATACCGTTGCGTGAGCGTGGGTGTCCACCTGAGCTTTTGCCCTCGCCACCACCCATGGGGTGATCGACCGGGTTCATCACAACACCACGTACGCGTGGACGGCGACCCAACCAGCGCTTGCGACCGGCCTTGCCGCTCACCTGATGGTTGTGATCCGCATTGCCCACAGAGCCCATAGTGGCCAAACAAGTGATCAAGATCATACGCACCTCACCGCTGGGCAATGAGATGATAGCATACTTGCCATCACGGGCTTTCAGCTGAGCGTAGGAGCCTGCACTGCGAGCTATGGATGCTCCGCGACCGGGGTGCAATTCGATATTGTGAATCACACTACCGAGTGGAATTTCAGACAGGTACAAGGTGTTGCCTACTTCTGGAGCCACACCCTTTCCGCTGTTAACCTTCTGCCCCACCTGCAATCCTTCCGGTGCAATGATGTAGCGCTTCTCGCCGTCGGTGTACTCCACCAATGCGATGCGTGAGCTGCGGTTCGGATCATATTCAACCGTCAACACCGTGGCTTCGACGCCGTGCTTGTCCCGTAAAAAGTCAATTACGCGGTACATCCGCTTGTGACCACCACCGCGGTAACGCATGGTCATCTTACCGGTGTTGTTACGGCCACCAGATTTTGTGATCGGCTCAAGCAGGGGCTTGTGAGGCTTATCCGTCGTGATGTCGTCGAACTTCGACAGCACCTTGTGACGCATACCTGGCGTGATTGGATTGAACTTTCGCGTTGCCATTATTCCTTACCAATTAAACGTTACCGTAAAAATCAATCGTTTCACTGCCTGCAAGGCGCACAATGGCCTTTTTGTAGCAAGTCGTGCGGCCACGAAGCGTGCCCGTTTTTGTATGACGCTGACGCGTCTTGCCGTCGACCCGAAGTGTGCGGACAGCAGCTACGGTCACCCCGTATTGCTTCTCCACAGCCTTCTTGATCTCAATCTTATCGGCCTTGTCGTTCACTACAAAACCGTAGACGTTGACCTTCTCGCTTTCGGTGGTCATTTTCTCGGTGATGAGCGGCTTGATGAGAATAGTCTTCATACCAATCTTCAGCTTTTAAGGAGTCCTTCGACCACCTTGTGCGCATCGTCCAAAAAGAGGATCGACTTGCAGTTCATGATGTCATACGTACTCAGATTCGCTGCGAGCATCACACGATGCTTGGGCAAGTTGCGAGCCGAGAGGTACATATTGTTGTTCTGCTCGGGCACCACGACCAAGGTCTTGGTGCTTCCCAGATTTAGGTTTTCGAACACGCCAAGCAGGTCCTGCGTCTTGGGAGCGTCCATCGCCAAGCCCTTGAGGATGGAAATGCCCTGTTCTTTAGCCTTGTAAGTCAAAGCGCTCTTGCGAGCAAGCTGCTTCACTTTCTTGTTCACCTTTTGATTGTACGAGCGCGGACGAGGGCCGAACACTGTACCACCTCCAGTGAAGAGTGGGTTCTTGATACTACCCGCACGTGCACCACCGGTGCCCTTCTGCTTCTTAATCTTCCGCGTAGAGCCCGTGACTTCAGCACGCTCCTTTGCTTTTGAAGTGCCCTGGCGTTGTGCAGCCAAGTAGCCCTTCACATCAAGGTAAATCGCGTGATCGTTCGGCTCGATGCCAAACACCTCGTCGCTAAGCGTAGCGCTAGAGGTCTTCTTCCCTTCGGGGTTGTAAACGTCAACTTTCATGGCTTCAAGCTTCTGGCTTACGGATAATTACTGTTGCGCCCTTGTGTCCGGGAACTGCGCCCTGCACAAGCAAGAGTCCCTCCTCAGAGAGCACCTTCACAATTCTCAAATTTTCAATGGTTGCGCGCACATTGCCCATCTGACCGGCCATGCGCATACCCTTGTAAACCCTTGCTGGCGTCGATGCAGCACCGATCGATCCTGGAGCACGCATACGGTTGTGCTGACCGTGTGTGGCTTGACCTACACCCGCGAAACCGTGACGGCGAACAACGCCCTGGAAACCGCGACCTTTTGTAGTCCCAATCACAGAAACGAACTCACCCTCAGCGAAGATGTCGTCCACTTTCACCTGGTCGCCCAAGTTCAACTCGTTCTCAAAACCCGAGAACTCCACCAATTTCTGGCGAGGCGTTACACCGGCTTTTTTGAAATGCCCAGCCATCGCCTGCGTCGTGCTCGAGTCCTTGCGGTCTCCGTAGCCCAACTGCACAGCCGCGTAGCCGTCCTTCTCTTCAGTGCGAAGCTGAGTCACCACATTGGGCTCCACTTCAATCACTGTGCATGGGATGTTCTTTCCCGCGTCATTAAAAATGGCGGTCATCCCAATCTTACGTCCAATCAATCCAGGCATAACTCAGACTTTGATTTCAACTTCTACTCCAGAGGGGAGCTCCAAACGCATCAGTGCATCGACAGTCTTCGAAGAAGAACTGTAGATATCGAGCAAACGCTTGTAGGCGTTTAATTCGAACTGCTCGCGCGATTTCTTGTTTACGTGGGGCGAACGCAACACCGTGTAGATGCGTTGGTGCGTAGGCAGGGGAATGGGACCGCTTACCACGGCACCGGTCGCCTTGACCGTCTTTACGATCTTTTCGGCGCTCTTGTCGACCAGGTTGTGGTCGTAGCTCTTCAGCTTGATGCGAATCTTCTGGGCCATCGTTGATCTTATTTTCCTTGTGCTTCAGCAATCACCTTTTCGGCGACGTTGTTTGGGGCCGCGGTGTAATGGCTGAACGTCATGCTAGAATCGGCACGACCAGAAGTCAATGTGCGCAAGTCCGTCACGTATCCAAACATCTCACTCAACGGAACTTTTGCGTTGATAACTGTCTTACCACCGCGCTCGTCGGTGCCTTCAACCATGCCTCGGCGCTTATTCAAGTCACCGATGACGTCACCCATATTCTGCTCAGGCGTACGAACCTCCAAGGCCATAATCGGCTCGAGGATTTTCGGACTGCACAATTTCACAGCATTGCGGTAGGCCATCTTGGCAGCAAGCTCAAACGAAAGTTGATCCGAGTCCACAGCGTGGAAACTACCGTCCTTCAATTCAACAGCCATGCTATCCATAGGGTAGCCCGCAAGCACTCCTGTGGTCATCGACATCTTGAAGCCCTTCTCCACAGAAGGAACAAACTCTTTAGGTACGTTTCCACCTTTCACTGAGTTGGTGAAAACCAATCCCGTTTCTTCTGGTGTAGGCGAAGGACCGATCGTCAAAACGATGTCAGCGAATTTACCGCGACCACCGGACTGCTTCTTGTACACCTCGCGGTGATCCGTAGCGGCGAAGATGGCCTCTTTATACGCCACTTGAGGCTGGCCCTGGTTGCATTCAACCTTGAACTCACGACGCAAACGGTCCACGAGCACGTCAAGGTGAAGCTCACCCATCCCAGAAATAATAGTCTGTCCGCTGTCTTCGTCCGTGCGAACTTGGAAGGTTGGATCCTCCTCTGACAACTTGGCTAGACCGTTGGATAGTTTGTCCAAGTCAGCCTGCGACTTAGGCTCAACAGCAATTCCAATCACAGGGTCGGGGAACGTCATGCTCTCCATGGTGATGGGTGACTTCAGGTCGCACAAGGTGTCCCCCGTACGAATGTCCTTAAAGCCCACCGCTGCACCGATATCTCCTGCTTCGAGTTCATCGATAGGGTTTTGCTTGTTTGAGTGCATCTGGAAGATGCGCGAAATGCGCTCCTTCTTGCCTGAACGCGTGTTCAATACGTATGAACCAGCTGGCAATACGCCCGAGTAGGCGCGCACAAAACACAAGCGGCCCACAAATGGATCGGTTGCAATCTTAAATGCAAGGCCCGAAAACGGAGCAGCTGGGTCAGGAGCACGCGTCAATTCGACCGTTTCATCATCTGGATCCATACCCACCGCATCACCTACGTCGTAGGGAGAAGGCAAATACTGCATCACAGCGTCAAGCATGGTCTGCACACCTTTATTCTTAAAGGCAGAACCGCAGAGCATCGGCGTAATCTCCATCGCGATGGTCGCCTTGCGAATCGCAGCAATCACCTCGTCAGGAGAAATGCTGTCTGGATCCTCGAAGTACTTTTCCATCAACGAATCGTCCTGCTCAGCAGCAGCCTCGATCATCTTCTCGCGGTACTCAGCAACCTCGGCCTTCATATCCTCAGGAATCGGAATCTCCTCCCAGGTCATGCCCATATCCTCCTCGTTCCAGACCATCGCCTTGTTGGTGATGAGGTCCACAACACCTTTGAAGTCATCCTCAGCGCCAATAGGCAACTGAAGCGGTACGGGGTTGGCACCGAGCATCTCGCGAATCTGGTCGATTACGTTCAAGAAGTTCGCACCCGAGCGGTCCATCTTATTGACGAAACCAATGCGGGGTACATTGTACTTATCGGCCAGACCCCAGTTGGTCTCCGACTGCGGCTCCACGCCAGCAACGGCACAGAACAGTCCGACCGCCGCATCGAGTACGCGCAGTGAACGCTCCACCTCCACGGTGAAATCCACGTGTCCCGGCGTGTCAATGATGTTAATACGGTACTGCTGGTCTTCAAAGTCCCAGAAACAAGTGGTGGCAGCTGAGGTGATCGTAATGCCACGCTCCTGCTCCTGCTCCATCCAGTCCATGGTCGCTGCACCATCGTGCACCTCTCCAATCTTGTGAGAAATACCCGTGTAGTACAATATACGCTCTGTCGTGGTGGTCTTGCCAGCATCGACGTGCGCCATAATACCAATGTTGCGCGTAAAATTGAGATCCCTTTTAGCCATAATTTCTATACTCTAGATATCAAAAACGGAAATGAGAGAAGGCCTTGTTTGCCTCAGCCATGCGGTGGGTGTCCTCCTTCTTTTTGAAAGTGGCGCCCTCGCCCTTGTTTGCTGCAATAATTTCTGCGGCCAAACGGTCGGCCATGGTCTTCTCATTGCGCTTGCGCGAGTATGAGATGATCCACTTCACAGCCATACTGCGCTTGCGGCTGTCACGAATGGGATGGGGAATCTGGAACGTTGCTCCACCAACACGGCGGCTGCGAACCTCCACATTCGGAGTGATGGCATCCACAGCGGTTTTCCACTGTTCGAGCCCGTCCTCTCCAGTGCGGTCAGTCACCTTATCGATGGCCGAATAGAAAATCTTGAACGCGGTGCTCTTCTTTCCTTGGAGCATCAGATTGTTCACGAAATACGTGACGTCTGTGTCGTTGAACCGGGGATCCGGAATCAACGCGTGCTTTTTGGCTTGTCTACGACGCATGACCTACTTACTTCTTGGTTTTTGGACGCTTAGTTCCATACTTTGAACGGCGTTGATTGCGGCCTTCAACACCAGCGGTGTCAAGCGCTCCACGCACAATGTGATAACGAACACCGGGAAGGTCTTTCACACGACCGCCACGAACCAACACAATGCTGTGTTCCTGAAGGTTATGCCCCTCACCGCCGATGTAGGCGTTGACCTCGTTTCCATTGGTCAAGCGTACACGCGCAACTTTGCGCATCGCCGAGTTCGGCTTCTTAGGCGTGGTCGTGTAAACACGAACGCACACTCCACGCCGCTGGGGGCATGAGTTGAGCGCTGCAGATTTACTGGTGTAAACCTTGTCCTGGCGCCCTTTTCGGATCAACTGCTGGATCGTTGGCATTTGCTTAACGGTCGGTTATTCGTTCATTTTTGGAAACAAGACGTTCCCTCCCCAATTTTCAAAGGGGCTGCAAAACTACGCGAAATCACGCGAAATCCAACTTCGATTTTATCTATTCGCTCCACAAAATTTTTCCCACCTGAAAGCCCAGCTCGGGCAAGCGTTCTATAGGTTGAGATTGACGCTACTTTTGGAAGGTGAATCAACTGGATCATTTGAACGAATCTCAGCGTGTAGCAGCCCTCCATTTAGACGGCCCGCTGATGGTAATTGCCGGTGCAGGATCGGGAAAAACGCGAGTTTTGACATATCGCATTGCGAATCTGATCGAAAAAGGGGTGAATCCTTACTCAATTTTGGCCCTCACTTTCACCAATAAAGCGGCGCGTGAAATGAAGGGTCGAATTGGCCTTCTCGTCGGTGAAGAAGCCGCAAGAAATTTGTGGATGAGGACTTTTCACTCCGTTTTTGCCCGCATTCTTCGCGTCGAAAGTCAACGCATCAATTACCCCTCCAATTTTACCATCTATGACACCCAGGATTCAAGGTCGGTAATCAAGGATGTGGTTAAGAAATTGGCCTTGGATGTAGCCGTGTACAAGCCCAATTCTATCCACGCTCGGATTTCCATGGCGAAGAACAACCTGATCGGGCCGGAACAGTATGCTGAAAACTCGGAAGCGCTCGCTGAAGACCATCAGGCGGGACGGCCTCGCACGGGGGAGATCTACGCGGCTTACCAGGCCCGCCTTTTACTCAGCGGTGCAATGGACTTTGACGACCTGCTCTTCAAGATGAATACGCTTCTGCGTGACTACCCCGATTTACTCGTCAAATACCAGAACAAGTTTCAGTACGTATTGGTCGACGAGTACCAAGACACAAACTTCTCCCAATACCTCATAATAAAGCAACTCACAGGGGCGCATCACAACGTGTGCGTTGTTGGGGACGACGCCCAGAGCATTTACAGCTTTCGGGGGGCCAATATTGAGAACATCCTCAACTTTAAGAAGGACTACCCAGACTGCGTGATTTACAAGCTCGAGCAGAACTATCGGTCCACGCAGACCATTGTGGGGGCTGCAAACAGCGTAATCAAAAGAAACGAAGACCAGATTACCAAAACGGTGTGGACGGAGAATCCACAAGGCGAAAAAATCCAGGTGCACCGCGCGCTCACCGACAAGGACGAGGGCTATTTCGTGAGCGATTCAATTTTCGACATCCACCATAAGCACCAAGCGGCGTACTCCGATTTCGCGATCCTCTATAGAACCAATTCGCAGAGCCGTTCGTTTGAGGAGCAGTTGCGCAAGCGAAACATCCCCTTCCGCATTTATGGAGGCCAATCCTTCTTCCAGCGAAAAGAAGTCAAAGACTTGCTCGCGTATTTCCGCTTGACGGCAAACCACGCCGATGATGAAAGCCTCAAGCGCGTTATAAACTATCCGGTGCGTGGGATTGGGAAAACGACCATGGACAAGGTGGCTCTCGCTGCTGGGCAGCGCAATATGTCGCTGTGGGCCGTGCTAACCGATGAGCTCGCCGTCGTCGACGGCCTTTCGAAGTCAGCTTGGGGAAAATTGCAAGATTTCGTGGCCATGATTCGAAGTTTTGCAGCTTCGCTTGACAAGCAGAACGCCTACGATATAGGTCAACACATCGCCAAGAGCACGGGACTGATGGGCACGCTTCACAGGGACAAAACGCCGGAAGGTGTGGCGCGCTATGACAACGTACAAGAAGTGCTCGCAGGCCTGAAGGGCTTTGTGGAGGATTCCGGTGAAGACGAGGTCAACGAAGCGGGCGAAGTTGTCGGAGTTCAAACGCTCTCGGATTACTTGATTGACGTGGCGCTGCTAACGGATGCTGATCAAGACGACGACGATCCAAACAAGGTGACCGTGATGACGATTCACGCGGCCAAAGGATTGGAGTTCCCCTACGTGTTTGTGGTGGGTATGGAGGAGACGCTCTTCCCCAACCAGATGGCCAGTGGAACCCGGCAAGAGCTCGAGGAAGAGCGCCGGCTGTTTTACGTCGCGCTGACCCGCGCCGAAAAGAAGGCCACACTGAGCTATGCGGTCACCCGCTTTAAATGGGGCCAACTTGTTCAGAACGATCCGAGCCGCTTCATCGAGGAGATTGACGAGAAGTTTGTTGTGCTGCCGGTTGCGACGGCGTCAGGGGCAGACCGCTGGGGTGAGCGGCGAGGGGCGGCGGCAAGCCGAGGCGGCCGAGCGAGCACAGGCACCCGAACGGGAGGCGCTGCTGGGCACTACTACAAAGGCGGGGCGACGGGAGGCCGAGGAGCAAAGGCCGGCAGCCAAACGGGTGTGGGCGGATCTAAGAAGTCGCAGGCCGGGGGGGCGGCGGCAGCGAGAAAGGCAGCCGAAAAGGCACTGGGCGGCGGCGGCGCTGTGCCGAAATTAAAAAAGGTCGGCACCCGCCCCGCCCCTGAGGGCAACGCGCCCAGCGCACCCCAAAGCTCAACCGCGTCAAAAAACCTGGCGTCGATGGGCGACCTGCAACCCGGAACCGAGGTTGAACACGACCGCTTCGGCCGGGGCAAAGTCCTCAAAATTGAAGGCGACGCTCCTCATTTGAAAGCCACCGTGTTTTTCCCTAAAGCCGGTCAGAAACAATTGCTACTTCAGTATGCCAAGCTCCGAGTTCTCGCTAAATAGTCAGGGTCGAACGACCGCAGGCGCAGCTCCATCCCATTGGAGTCTTCCGTCCAGCCAGTTCACAGCGCGGCTTGCCTTTTCATTGGGGCTACTGATGTGCCTGACGGGCTGCGAAAGGGAGAGCCATATCAATTACGACGTGCATGGAACGCTCAGAGCACAGCACAACGGAGCGGGCATCGGTTCAGCACAGATTGACTGGTCTGAACAGATTATTGACGGAGGGATGTTGCAGGGGGCAGCCGAGCTAATCGCAGAGGCCTCCACCTCAGAAAGCGGTGAATTTCAACTCAGTTTCGAGCGCCGTCAGGCTTACATCTACCATCTGAAAGCGGTTAGTGACAGCCACTTTCCTTTGAACTTGAGCTTTCCACCTGACGATCTCAGGCCGGACCAAGTCTTTGAACTCGACTTGACCGCAGCGCCGGTCTGCTCCATCTCGGTTCGCCTGCACCACACGGGGCTGGCCACTGCGCAAGACGCCATCAGCTTTCGCTTTGGCGAAGACTTTGACTGCGTCTGTTGCCCGCCGGAAGAGCGAACTTGGACTGGTTCTGACTTGGACACAACCCTGACTTGCGCTATGCACGGGGACCGGTGGATGACGTATTGGGCTCGTGTCGAATTGCTTGCGCAGGATGTGGATTCGGTGTGGATTGATTCGACGTGGTGCCCGGCGTATGGGCAAGCCGAATTGGTTTTGAATTATTGACAACCCGTAATTTAGTCCCACTTGAGCACCCTTCCGACCTCAACCCACCACATCAGCGTTCCGAAAACGGCCCGCTACAGCCTGTCAGGGCCGCCGCCCGGCCAAGGCAAAGGGCTGCTCTTTGCCTTGCACGGCTACGGCCAACTCGCGCCTTATTTCATCCAAAAATTGGCGGACGTGGCGGCCGAAGGCTGGTCGGTGGTCGCCCCCGAGGGAAACCACCGCTTTTATCTCAAAGGCAACTCGGGACGAGTGGGCGCCTCATGGATGACTGCCGAGGATCGACTGAGCGATATCGACGACTTGGTCGGCATGCTCGACTTGGTCTACGATGAAATCTTGGCCTCCGCGCAGGAAACTGCGAAAACGAAACTACCTGTTGTGGTGCTAGGCTTTTCTCAAGGCGTACCAGCTGCACTGCGCTGGGCGGCCATGGGGCAAGCGAACTTTGATCGCATCATCGCTCATTCGGGGTCGTTTCCAACCGATCTGCCTGAAGGCTCAGCTCCAGCTTCGGGCTGGCCACCGGTGGATATGCTGCTGGGCACTGAAGACCCCTACATACAAAGCATCGGGGCAAAAAAGGCCGCTGATATGGCCAATGAAAGCGCGGCAAGCCACGGCATCCCGTGCCAGGTGCACACCTTCACTGGCGCACACCATATTCATCCGCCGTCCGTACTTGGCCGGCTTGGACTATTGGCATAATATTGAACCAAGCGACGAGCATTGGCACAAAGCCCCTTGATTTGAACTCCATTCTTTGAAACACTCCTTTTACCACGACCATGAAAAACTCCTTCAACATCCTTGCCATAGCAAGCATCACCGCATTGGCCCTGGGGTCGTGTGGAATAGACTCAGCTGAATCAGAAGCCAGCGAACCGGTTGGAAATAACGTAATCAGTGCCGAATTCCCGGGTGGCACCAATGCCATTCTCGACTTTATCGGAGGTCATGTTTCCTACCCAGAAGATGCCATGGACTTGGGTATCACGGGCAGTGTGTATGTGGAATTCACCATCACAGAAAGCGGTTCGGTAGCCAATGCCACCGTACTCAAAAGCCTTCACCCGTCCCTAGACGCCGCCGCAATTGAAGCGGCTATGGCCCTGCCTGATTTTGCACCGGCCACCCGTGGCGGCAAAGCCATTGCTACGACGATGACATTGCCCGTCTCCTTCCGTCTGCAGTAGGCGGAACGCAGGAGCGTATCTTCACACCCGATAAATCCGCATTGAAATGCAAGCCATCAACTCCTTCCCCGCTCCAACAATGAAGACTTACGCTGTGCACTCAATCATGCGCATCGCCTTGATTGGCGCAGCTTTGTACGGCATGTCCGCCGTGATGCACGCCCAACACTTCAGCCATGATGTGCCGCTGCCCCACGACGTGAGCGAATTGGAAATTGTACACGTTCACGAATTTGGAAGCGCCAGTGCGCCGACCCGTGGTTTCACCACACCGCCAGAATTCGAAGGCTTGCGCAACATGGCCGAATGGGAGGAAGTGGAGATCCTGACCGTGGGTTGGGAAGGGTACAGCGCCATCGAAAAACAAATTGTGGCCCATGCCGTGCTCGAATGCCCCGTATTCATTCTTACGGAAGATCCGAGTTGGGTTGAAGATTACCTCACGAGCAGCAACTCAGGCGGACCGGCCATGGATTTGACAGACATTACCATCCTTGAGACGGATCTCAACACGGTTTGGATTCGGGACTATGGACCGAACACGGTGTACGGCTCGGGCGTGGACGACCGCTTGATTGTGGATTGGATATACAACCGTCCCCGGCCCGATGATGACGTGGCACCGCAACTGATTGCGGACGAAATGGGAATTGACCTGTACGAGACCACCGCCTCGCCCTATGACATGATGAACACGGGCGGAAACTTCATGTCAGATGGATTTGGAACGGCCTTTGCCAGCAATTTGGTTCTCCTGGAAAACGAAGGCGGCAGCACTTGGTGGGGCCCGGCCTACCCCGACCACACCCCCGAGGAGATCGACGCCATTTTTCAAGATTTCATGGGCATCGACACGTTCATCCGTATGGAGGTATTGCCCTACGACGGCATCCACCACATTGACATGCATATGAAGTTGATTGACGAGGAAACGCTCTTGGTTGCAGAATACCCCGAGGGCGTGGCCGACGGACCGCAAATCATTGCAAACATCGAATACGTGCTTTCCAACTACACCTCTAAATGGGGCACCCCCTTTGAAGTGGTTCACATTCCCAGTCCACCGGACAACGGCTGGGGCAGTTACTACCCTGACCAAGGCGGTGATTACATGACCTACACAAATTCAGTGTTCGTCAACAACACCATCCTGCTGCCGACTTACTACGAGGAGTACGACACGACGGCCATTAAGATTTACGAGGAACACCTGCCCGGATACAACGTGGTGGGAATCCCTTGCAATGACATTATTTCAGCCAGCGGAGCCATCCACTGCATCACCCACACCGTGGGCGTGGACGATCCTTTGCTGATCAGCCACCAAGCGCTCAACGATACGGATGACACGGAAAATCCGTACGAAGTTGTGGCCCTGGCCCAGCACCGATTGGGCGTCGTTGAGGCGACGATGCACTGGCGCCTAGAGGGCGAATCCAGCTACACCGCTGTGGCCATGAACGCCTTGCCAGACGACCTCTGGACGGCTGATATCCCGGCCCAAGCCGAGGGGACGATCGTAGAGTATTACGTCGAAGCCTTAGCCGCTGACGGCAAGGTGCAACAGCGACCAATGCCCGCTCCAGCGGGCTATTGGACCTTCATTGTGGGCGAAGTTCAGGAGGTGGATGCCGTGTTGAACAAGCCCGCGTTGTATGCCAATTTTTCTACGCCCTACCCCAACCCTGCAGGGGCTATCACCTGCGTTCCGCTTGCCTTGCAAGGCAGTGCATCAGGACGGCTGCTGCTACGAGACGCAGCAGGCCGCGTGGTGCAGACAGTCCATGAAGGGGCGTTTGCAGCTGGAAAGCAAAAGCACTTTTTTGACGCCGCGCCGCTGAGCGCAGGAGCCTACGTGCTCACCTTGGAATTGGACGGGCACGGCACGTGGTCGCAGCGCCTGATGGTGCGTTAAATTCAGCTGAACTTCGAATCGGCCACTGCTCGGGCCGCCTTGAGCGCCTCGGGGATGCCGGAGGCGTCCTTGCCCCCCGCTGTTGCGAAGAAGGGCTGACCGCCGCCACCGCCTTTGATGTGGCGGGCGAGCTGCCCCACGAGCTGGCCCGCATGCAACTCTTGGCCTTTCACCAGTCCTTCCGTCACCAAGCAGGTGATCGTCGGCTTGCCCTTGCGGCTAGCAAGAACCGCAAAGAGCGGCGCGTGCTCGCCTTTCAATTGGAATGCAATGTCCTTGATCGCACCGACGTCCAGGTCAACTTCCTCGATTAGCACGCCCACTCCAGCAGAAGTCCGAATCTTCGCCACCAAGTCGGACTTCACAGAGCCGGCCTTGTCGCGATCAACCGCCTGAAGTTTCTTCTCCAGGCCTGCGGCGCTCTCCTTCAATTCTTCAACGGCTTTCAGTACGTCGCCCGAGCAACGTAAGACACCGGCAATCGACTCGACCAGATTTCGGTCCGCTCGAACCGCTGCCATCGCCTCACGGCCCGTCTGCGCCTCGATCCGCCGGATGCCCGCAGCAACACCGGATTCGCTCACCAGGCGGAACAAACCGATTTCACCCGTGCCCCCCACATGCGTCCCTCCGCACAACTCCACCGACGATCCAAAACCAATGACGCGCACCGTGTCGCCGTACTTTTCCCCGAAGAGCATCAGCGCTCCAGCTTTGCTCGCCTCATCAAGTGGCACTCCGCGCTGTTCGTTCAAAGGGCGGTTCTCCAAAATGGCTGCATTGACTGCGTCTTCAATTGAGCGCAATTGCTCATCGGTCACTTTTTCAAAATGACAGAAGTCGAAACGAAGCGACTTCTGCCGAACCAAGGAGCCCTTTTGCTCGACGTGTTCGCCAAGTTCGGCCCGCAAGGCCTCGTGCAGCAAGTGGGTTGCCGAGTGGTTTCGCGTGGTATCTACACGTGAGCTTGCATCAACACGGGCCGTAAAATCAGCCTTCACATCAGAAGGCAAGGCCTCGCACATATGAATAATCAACTGGTTCTCACGCTTGGTCGTCAGAATCTCAACGGTCTCACCCTTCTTTCCAGCGCTCTCAATCACACCAGAGTCCCCGATTTGGCCTCCGCCCTCAGGGTAGAATGGCGTGAGGTTGAACACGAGTTGAAAGCGCTTTTCCCCGCCCACCGACACTTCGCGGTGGCGCATAATTTTAACCGGCACCTCCAGTCGGTCGTAGCCCACAAACTCCTCCACATCATCCTCGGCCAACACGACCCAGTCGCCGGCCTCAACCTTTCCAGCCGCTCTCGACCGTTCTTTTTGCTGCGTCAAGCAGGCCTCAAATCCTTCCGAGTCCACCTCCACACCCTTCTCACTGCAAATCAAGGCGGTCAAATCGATGGGGAACCCGAAGGTGTCAAACAACTCGAATGCGTCGGCTCCTTTCAAGACCGTGGCACCCGAAACCTTCTGCTCCAACAGGCCGATCCCCCGATCGAGCGTTCGCAAAAAACTCTCCTCCTCCTCGCAAATCACGCGGGCAATTAGCGCCTCTTGCGCCTTGAGTTCGGGGAAAAACTCCCCAAGTTGGCCAGATAGAATGGGCACCAGTTCGTGCATGCAGGGCGATTCAAAGCTGAGGAAACTGTATCCGTATCGCACGGCGCGGCGCAAAATCCGGCGGATTACGTAACCAGCGCCCGTATTGCTGGGCAGCTGCCCATCGGCAATGGCAAAGGCCACGGCACGCACATGATCGCTCATCACGCGCATAGCCACATCCGGCTTCTTGTCACTGCCCGCATACTTCACAC
>JAQWTJ010000025.1 GCA_029242765.1 Flavobacteriales bacterium
GGCAGATTTTGGAGTGGTTGGAAATGAAGCGGTTCATTTCGATGGAACAGGTCGAGCATACGGTGCGGAACTCTTACTCCAACAACGCCTTTATAAAGGGTTTTATGGGCTGATGGCATACACCTTTGTCCGCAGCGAATATGAGAATGGGCTGGGTGATTTTGTACCCAGCAGTTGGGACAGCCGACACATCTTGAGTTTAACAGGCGGAAAGAAATTTGAAGGCGGTTGGGAAATCGGTTCTCGGTTGTTGTATAGCGGGGGATTGCCATATACCCCTACAGACTTGTCTTCTTTAAGTGTGGAGAGCTGGGATTTCTATGGCCGACCTCTATTGGACTATGGCCTACTTAACACCGAGCGCAATGCCCCTTTTCACCAATTGGATATTCGAATAGACAAAAAATGGTTCTTCGACCGGTGGTCACTTGATGTGTTTATCGAGGTGCAAAATGCCACGGGTGCCAAGGTCCCACAGCCCTCAATCATTGATGTGGTACGCGACCCTATGACAGGGCTCCCAATTCCATCGCAAATAAATCCTGGCTTTTATGATGCACGAGAATTGGATCCGAGCACAGGAGTCATATTGCCCGCCTTAGGGTTGATCATCGAGCTTTAATTCGAGGGAAATCACATAGCAACAAGACCCCATTTCGATTTTCAGCTCAATCTGGCTTATACAAACTGGGGAGGATACATATCGTAGGGTCATGCAGGCTTTCAAATACTTTGCCTCAACGTCAAAGCTGACGAAAAATGGAGCATTTTTCGCAAGGATTATCAATCTCGCCTTTTACCTCAAATCAAAAATTATGAGAACATTAACTATAACGTCAGCCGTGTTTTGCCTTGGACTTTTTGCTTGCCAATCATCCGATGATGCCGCGACCAAGATATTCAACGCCAATGCTGTGACTATTGCAGAGGCATTTGCTGAATTTGAAGCGGAAGACGACCATTTTTTCACCCATTTTACTGACAGCGCCATCTGGCGAGGGACTGGACTGAACGCCCCGGACAGCATCCTCCTAGACCAAGTCACATCAAAATACAAGGCGCTTTGGGCCCAATACGATTATGAGCTCGTCTCAGAAGTCAACTTCTTGCCTGGAGTAAATGCGCAGACAAAAGAAGTCGACGGTTCGGTGCGCGGTTATTTTAAATGGAACATCACCAAGCCGGCCACGGATAGCACCGAGGCTCAATCCATCGCTGTGAAAGTGTATGAGTCATTCGACTTCAATCCTGACGGTCAAATTGCATTTGCTCAGGTGTACGGCAACCTTGAGGCGGCTTATGCAGAGCTGGAATAATCAACGCGTAACTGGCAATTATGGCCGACAAGTATTCACTGATCCATTCGGTTATGAATGAGATTGGTGTCGGGTTATGATCCGTCGGAGATAATTCAGCTGCCCCAAATGCCTTGATAGATGACAACTCAGCTGCACCAAAAAAAATCCAACCGTTGCCCCTTTATGATGGGGAGGTGGATTGGGCATTGGGGCATCCATGCGTTCAGAGGCCAAAGAGCCCAAAGTCTCACGTAAAGCAGCTCGGGTGATTGATATCTCTTCTAAGAGCTCTGTTTTGGTGCAAGGCGAATGGCTGAATTCTCCTTCTCGATCTCTTGTATAACCAGTGGACCCTAGCTCTTTACCAATGAAATGTTGCAGATTTCCACATAAATGGCGCGCAAGGGTTCCAACGGGGTTTGTGATGCCCGGCACCGACTCCCAAAGGTGATCTTCTGGTGTCAGCTCTACTTCTTTCGCTACGGTTCCCATGTCCCTGTCCAGGATCTTGGCCATGTGTGTGAGGTGGTCGGTGCCTGTCATAATTCAAGGGGTTTCCCTTGCAATATCTATCAAGCAGCTGTCTTTGTTGCTATCATTTTAGAATCGCCTAACAGTGAATTGGCTGAGCCTTGAACAATTTCAGGCTGACCACTAGGTCCCCAAGCCATTTTTGTTTTCCGGTCAATAATTTCAACAGCTGAATCGGGCAATAGCTCTTTCCAGTCATCCGTCTTTCCAGACCGGAAGAACGTATTGGGGTCGAAGTGAAAACTCCCGGGATTCTTTTGAATGCCCTGCTTCATGGTGTTGAATTCCGTGCTCCTTGCTATGGCCACGGTCTGGTCATGCGTAAGGGATTGGCCTTGCGCTAGAAATTCCGAGAGGATCTTGACAGACTTCAGTTTGTCTTGTACAAGATTTTCAAATTGCATTACGAGCAACTGTTCAGGATTAATCCTTGGATCTGCAGCCTGAGCCCATCCCAGCGTGTGATGGTGGTAGTCTCCAAAATAGAGATCCCCTCCGACAAACATCTGTGCATAGGTGTCCATATCCAAGTCCGGATCGACTTGCAACAGAGGGTGCTTCTTGTAGAAGAAATATTGAGATACCGCTGCACCCCGTGGGTCGCGATAAACGTGAATGAAGCGTGTTCCAGGGTGAATGCTCCGGAATGGGAGGTCTTCAATAGGGCAGTGGATATACCAAACCCTAGGTTGACCTGCCGTTTGATTGCGGAAATTCTCAAATTTCTCAATGCCTTTTTGAGAGACCATGACCTCAGGCCACGGTACCGAGTCCACGCCAATGTCTCCTGAAGCGCAGGGGTGACCTTCTGACAATCCCAGCGTACGTAGGATCTCAACAACAAATTTCTTGGTCAGGTGTGTCCCTACTTTTTGATGACTGCAGATGAAGATGTCGTTTTCGTCGGTGTCCCAAGTCGCAGCAAGCGATTCAATCGCTTGAGGATCGATAAACGGGGCGAGCATCCTTCCTCTGAAACGGAGGTGCAGGAACCCCCTGTCGTCTTGCAATAATGCGTTCTCAATAATTCTCATGACTCATAGAGTTTGGCGGTGAAGGTTCGTATTGAACTCGGTCCAAAGTTGAGCGCCCTTTTCAGTGTTGCGTATGACGACAGGCTCCAGCCGGGTTGACATTTCTCATTTCAGGACAACAATTTTACTCTTCGCCGCATGATGCAGGCTTTCTCGCCTTTGGACTGACGAAAGTCAGCCACCTCCCATACGCACATCATTTTTACACCGCTTTTTTCGTGGCATCATTGCCCCATCAAACTCTGACACAATGAATGTTTTACCCACCCCTACCAAAGTCTCCCTTCTCCTTAGTGAGGCTGAAGCTCACCGGGCTCTGAACCACCCCTACCTGGATGCCCTCAAGGAAGGCACTCTTCCTGATCCGCTCGGAGCCCTTAAACGCTTCGCGTCCGAATACGCAGTTTACACTGGCTCTTTTCAGAATTATCTACTGCTCTGCATGAGTAAAATGGAAGATCAGCGACACCGGAGCATCCTTTTGGAAAACCTCTGCGAGGAAAGCGGAATGATTGAAGAAGAGGAGTTGCTGGAATTGGCTGAAATCGGCATCCCAGCCGAATGGGTGCAAGGGGTGCCCCACCCCGAGCTCTTTGAGCGTTTCCGAACAGCATTGGGAGCCGACGAACATTATAACACTGGAGAAATTGCATCCTTGTGGAAGTCCCTCTTCTTAGCTCAACTCAAGGAGGCCAATGCCGCTGAAGCCTTGGGGGCACTAGGACTCGGCACTGAGAGCATCATCAAGCACTTCTACCGCCCGTTAATTGAGGCCATCCGCAACCTCACCGACCTCAAACGTGAGGACTATGTCTTTTTCGAACTGCACGCGGAGATCGACGACGAGCACGGGAAGCTGATGATTCAGATTGCCGATGATTTAGTTGCTGAAAACCCCAGAAACTACGAGGACATGAAACAAGGCATGCGCAAGGCCCTCGGGCTCCGCTCATTCTTCTGTGACATGATGCTCAATATGGAGTTGAACCGTTGAAATCTATCCACATGAACGCGGAACAAATCTATGATGCGCACACTGACCTCTGGGTTCGACGCGAGCCCATTCTGCTCTCGGATTACTCGGCTCGGCCGCGGGTCCTTCAATTGTGCGGGAATGTGCAAGGCAAGACCATCCTCGACCTGGGTTGCGGAGAAGGGTATGTTAGCCGCCAACTTCTTGCTGCTGGGGCTCAATCAGTAACCGGCCACGATGTGTCCGCTAGCATGATAGATGGTGCTCGAAAAACGGCCGAGCAACTAGGACTTTCCGGATTGGATTATTCAGTGGTGGATTTGCGCAGAGCTGACTTCGGAGACCCCAAAGACCCGGTTGACCTGGTCATCGCTGTCTTTCTGTTCAACTACATGGACACGGATTCGATGTCGCACATTCTACGCCGGGTGCGCTCTGTACTCAAACCAGGGGGGCAATTCATCTTCACGGTGCCCCATCCGATGTTGCCTTGGATCAAACCCGCTGAGCTTCCGTTTTATATGCAGCCCAAGGGCGGCTACCTCTCTTCTGTGGATGTCCCCTTCCCCGGGCGGATTTGGCGCAGGGACGGAGAATCTGTGGAGGTGCAGGCGGTGCACAAGACATTCACCACCTATTTCACGGCGCTGAGAGAAGCCGGCTATACCGATATGCCGCTCGTTGAAGAGCTCCACATCACCGACGAGCACGTCGCCCTCGACCCGGACTTTTTCGGCCCCCTTGTTGACCTGCCACTGCACGTGGCCTTTTCCCTCACCCTATGAATTACAACGCGCTTCAATTCCCATTCAAGGCCGAACAAGGCCCCTGTTACAAATCGCTGCCTCAAGCCATTTTGAAAGGCGTGCCGTCAGCAGAAAATGCCAAAAACGCCTTAAAGCAGGTGTTGGATGGCGATCTGTGCACATTGGACTTGCGTGACCAATCGTTGCGCGCGGCGTTGGAAGGCGGTCCCGGCCATGTTGTCTTGTCCGCCCCTGCCAACTGGACTGATGACCAATTGCGTTGGGCCTACGCTTCGGTGCTGCTGCAAATGGGTGAGCTCAACGACCGATACGGTCTGATGTTTGACGTGGTTGACCGCGGCTTGGACCACACGTCAAGCAATGCCCCAGTTTCCAAGACCAAGGCCGCTACTGGTATGCACACGGACAGCAGCGATGCGAAGTACAACCCCAACTTGGTTGCCTTGCTCTGTTTGCAACCCGGATCCCAAGGCGGAGCATCGCTTTTAGCCAATGCAATGGAGCTGCTAGAGCGTCTCCGCACTGTTGCGCCCCACCTTGAATCCGTGGCTAGAACAGCTTGGCCCCGTGACGTGGTCACACCCGGACTGGCCTCGAGCCGTGCCGCCATCAAAGCCAACGCGATCCCAATTTTCTCTGATGATGCCTGCGGGCCCATCTTCCGCTACATGCGCTACTGGACTGAAAGAGGGTTGACCAAAATCGGTCGAGTTATTCCGAGTAAACTCACAGCGCTTTTCAATTTCATCGACGCCGACATGGAACAACATGCATTGCGGTTTCAACTGAAGCGAGGAGACATGCTCATTGCAAACAACCGCATCGTGGTTCACGGTCGGGAAGCCTTTGAGGACCTGCCAAATGCCGCGCCGCGCCACCTCGTTCGCGCCTGGGTGGACGGATTTCTCAAGCCCGTAGAGACCCGCCTATCAAAGCGCGCCTGAAGCAGGAATTGGTAGCGGGGCCTTGTGAAAATGACGC
This sequence comes from Flavobacteriales bacterium, assembly GCA_029242765.1. Classification (GTDB taxonomy): domain Bacteria; phylum Bacteroidota; class Bacteroidia; order Flavobacteriales_D; family Sanyastnellaceae; genus UBA8752. The sequence continues at coordinate 5,585 of JAQWTJ010000025.1, forward strand.
CTTAAGAATCGAATCAGGAAGAACCGGCCTCGGCTTGGTGGACATCCCGTACAAGAGTGCTGCGCTATCTTGTGAGCCATGGATGCACTCATTGCTTTTTTCGACGACCTCTCCACAGTGCACAAATTCATCTGGGTTATGGGGTGCCTGTCCATCGGCATGCTGATTGAGGGGGTGCGTCCGTTTTTCCGGTCAAGCTTCAGTTGGCCTCACTTGCGCACGAATCTCGCGCTGATGGGATCGACCATTGCAATCAATGCCATCGTGGGCGCACTGAGCGTGGGCGTTTTTGAGTGGGTGGCCCTTGAGCAGATTGGTCTCCTGTCGATCGTTGAGTGGTCGGCGGCTGCAGAATTTGTCGTTGCCCTACTCGCCTTGGACTTGATAGGCCAATACCTCGTGCACTACGTCCTGCACAAGCAGCCCCTGCTTTGGCGGCTTCACACGGTGCACCACAGCGACACGCACGTCGATGCCACCACCGGCACACGCCACCATCCAATTGACTTTCTAATACGCGAAATGTTCGCCTTGGTGGCCGTCGTCCTCTTCGGCATCCCCTTGGCCTACTACGCCTTCTACCGCATCGCCACGATAGCATTCACCTATTTCACACATGCCAATTTTCGGCTCCCAGATTCGGTGGACCGCGTCCTCTCGTGGGTGATCATCTCGCCGAACATGCACAAATTCCATCACCACAAGTCCATGCCCTGGACGGACTGCAATTACGGCAACATCTTGTCGATCTGGGACCGGATGTTCGGCACCTTGGTCTACGATGACCCTGAGAAAATTGTGTACGGATTGGACATCACCGACGCCCAACGCAGCGACGACTTGGGCTATCAACTTGGCCTGCCTTGGCGCAAGTTGGATTCCCGGTAATCCTACGGCGTCTTGGGAATGCCCCCGAAGTAGCGAACATTGTAGCTCCACCAGGAATCGAACCTGGA
>JAQWTJ010000028.1 GCA_029242765.1 Flavobacteriales bacterium
TTCAACGGTTGCAACCCACTCGCCCTGGAGGCTTTTGCCGCCGGAGCGTCTGGGTGGTGCACTGCGGCGCCCAACCTCATCGGAGGTCCCGTCAAAGCTATGTGGGACGCCGTCGAGGCCAACGATTTTCGCTCGGCACGCACCCTCTTCCTCCACAACCTCGACCTGCTTTCCTTCATCCTTGCGGGGGGGCTGCCCGCCACCATCAAGGCGGGCCTTGACCTTATGGGCATGCCCTGCGGGTCGCCCCGCCTGCCCCTTCAGCCCCTCAGTGCTGACGACCGAAATGCACTGTCCTCACTGCTCAAACTTGCCGCAACATGACCTTACAGCACGCTACCGCTTTCATTTTGACCCTGCTCATCCTTGGTTGCGGGCAGCCCACAACAACGGTCGAGTCCCCCCCGCTTGATCCATCTTTGGACGAGCCGGCACCGCGTTCTGTGGTCACGAGCATGAACATCAACCCAGACAAAAAAGCCGGCCCTGAAGGCAGTGCGCTCATCGTGCTCAATCCCGAAACGGGGGATTTGTCCGTGTTTCCGTTCTCCTCCATGCGCGGCGGCCCGGTGGTAGGTCAAGGCATGCACACCGCGCTGACATCAGACCGGCAACGCGTGTTCTGCACCATGGGGGGCAATGAAGAGCTCGACCTTCGGTTGGTTACCATAGACCTGCATTGGCAGGGCGGGAAAGCCCACCCGCAAGTGGTGGACACGCGTTCCGTTGTTGCCGCAGGCACCAAGGGCAATGAATCAAATGGGGCTTCCTGTCACCCCGGTGGACCCGGCATCCGACAGGAAGGCCATGGCAGCCGCATCACAGAAGACGGTCGCTTTCTCACCTTCAGTGAAATGCAGAACGACCGCATCCGGGTATTCGACATTGAACAAGATGCTTTCGTTGGCGAATCGCAGGCCCATCACAGTTTGTACGCCCCGCACGGCTTGTACCCCAACCCCTCCGGCACCCACGCGGCAACACCACAATACTGGTTTGACCACAGCACCGTGGGCATCTGGTCATTGGACAGCCTCTCCGGAGCACCGGAGTTCGCCTTTGCCATTCAGATGGCCGACAGCTCAAAGAGCGGTGCATACCAGCATACGGTCCGGTGGTTGGACGACACCCGTTTCTATGTCACCGTGACCCAAGAGGCCACACAAGGAGACGGAACCAGCCAACAGGGTATTTGGATGGGCGATCTCACTACACAGGCGGGAAGTCTTGTGCTGGGCGAAAATGACATCCTCGAAGGGGTGTCGGACTGTGGCATCGGCGCCGGCAAGTTGTACGTAGCCGAAGGCAACGTGGCCAAGTTTCTGGCGAACCAACCCACACCCGGGCACCTCTCCGTATGGGACATCAGCACGCCAGAAGCTCCAACATTGATCCGCCGCTTCTCTGCGGGTGACGGTTTCCCTGATGACTTTTCAAACGCCCACAGCATCGGTGTCCCCATCGACGGGAGTTCCGTTTTTGTGGAGTCCTTCTCCAGCCACTACCTCATCCAAGTCGACCCCATATCGGATACGGTGGTGCAGGTCTTTGGGAAAGCGCAAGGGCTTGATACCCCCCACGGCATCTACGTTCAACCCTGAGCGCAAATTGCGGAAATTGAAGCATGAACTTTGACTGAGACTCCTTTTCCATCATGCAAAGATTGACCTATATCCTGCTCGTTTTTCTAGTCTCATGTGTAGAAAATCCGGCTCCGGATTCGACAAGGTCAACTTTACATAAAAAGGCAATCGCGTCCCCTGAAAACGACATGCAGCGCGCATTTGACGCATTGAATCAAATACAAATGAGCGAGTCAGAAGATCGCTTTTACTCCACCTTTCCTGGCGTAGCATTGGAGCGTTTCACCCAACGATTACCAGGCACCATTGAGTTGATGTCTCCTGCAGACACGTCATTCATCATTTCGCAATCAGAATTAGCCGTCTGCCTCGAGGAATTTCTATTGAAATACAGCCATTTAACGAACTCAGATGAACGGGCGGAACTCGCTGAGCTTGCATCATCTGCTCAAGAAAGCTATCAAGTCTTCCTCTTCGGTGACCCTTCACTTGCAGATGTTGCACATGCAATACCGCGGACTGGAACATGGGTCATGCCTTACGTCGGACACCAACACGACGTGGTTTTGGTGTGGTAAGAGCAACCAAGTAGAACCCAAAATACTTGATCGTGTTATTGTAGCACCAGTTTAACACGAGAGTTGTTTAACTGAAGAAAATAATTGCCGCTTTCGATTCCCGAGACATCTATTTCTTCCACAGAACTAACCTCTTGCTTAAGTATTTGCTCTCCTAAAATCGAGTATAAAATAACCAAGCCGCCCTTTTCTGATTCAATAGTAAATGTGTCTCTTGTAGGGTTTGGATATACCTGAATGGCGGGGGGGGGCACAACTGTCTCGCCTATTGAGACACCCTCACAACTTGGATTCCCAACGCCTGAAGTGGAAAGTGAGAGGGCGTAATCATAAAGTTCATCCACAACGTATAGAAGCTCACCTTCACCATTACTCAAAACCACGATTCCTATTTGATTGTCGGGGTTGATATACAACTCTGTAGTCGAACCGCCTTCACCCCCATTATGTCCCCATAGGTCGACCACGCCTCCATCGGAAAGGTATATTTCTTCTGTGTACCAATTAAGTCCTTGGGTGTCGTCAATGTCAGGCACCTGAGGTGTGAGCATTTCGTCTATGGTAGCTGCACTTAAAAGCTGATTGTCATTAAACAATCCGTCTTGTAAATAAGCGATGATGAAATTCGCCAAATCAAGAACGTTTGACCTTAAAAGCCCACTGGTATATCCAGGAAATCCGAAGTGGGAATAAGGATGGAACTGGCCTCCTTGCCAATCATATGGACGAGCAACATCAAGGGTGTCGAAGCCCGATAAATACCAAGATGTATTTTCCATACATAGTCCATCAAAAACATGGGTATTGCTGTATTCACTGAATAATTCTTCCGAAACAACCTCAACTAAATACCCTGCTAGGTCAGCGGCCATATTGGAATAATCAAAATCAGACCCCGGAGTATCATTGTTGAAATTATTCTGAGCATCATAGTCTACACCCGATACGGAAAAATACATCTCCATGTAATCTGCCAGAGATATTGTAGGATCACCAATGGTGTAATGTGTGTCCATAGATGACCAGTCATCGGCAATCGATGATGTATGGGTCATTAGCATCCTAGAGGTTATGATATTGTCCGGATAATTCGGGTTGAAAACAGTAAACGGCAGGTAGGTGTTTATGTCTTCATCCAAATCTATTTGGCCGACCTCAGCGAGCTGCATCAATGCTGTCGCCATAAATAATTTTGATACAGATGCCAGTAAAAACGCGGTGTTGTCTGATACAGGCACGTTGTTTTCAATGTCAGCCATTCCATAGGACTCCACCCAAACGATTTCTCCGCCCTTAACAATTAGAGTTGACATGCCAGGAAGATTTTCATAATCCATCTCGTCAAGTATATATGCGTCCAGCTCCGGGCTGGGATTGGGGTTCTGTGCCAAGAGCATGGTGGGCACAAAGAGGAGCATAAAACCCAACTTTTTAAGAATCATCATTATTTCAGGTTCAATTATTGCTTTCACAAAGTAAGGGTCTGAAGGAGGAAAGCAAGGGCCAGACCACTCCCCATATTGCTATCCAATTTGTCACAATATCATGTTTAACCAATTATTGGTCACAGAAATGTACAGTCCACGTTTCAGGTGGATCCGGGGCAGTATGGAAGGATTGGGGGCAATTCAACGGCCGCAAGAAAAACAGAATTAGAAGGCCTCTCCGATGAAGACGTACAAGCCGTGGCCTTCCTCTGTGAAGGCAATGTCGAGGCGGGTGTAGATGTCTTTTTCCGGAAAAAGGAGAAAGCGAAGTCCGACGCCACCGGTTGGCAAGAATTGATTCCATTGGAAGGCGTGGTCATCGCCAAACACCTGCCCTGCTGCCAGGAATGCGCCGGCGCCCAAGCGTTTTGAAAAGGGAAAAGGCAAGATGCGGTATTCCACCTGCCCGGCGATGAGGTTTTTGTCTCGATAACGGCCGAGGTAATACCCGCGCATCAAACTTTCCCCCCCCATAAGGGAGAGCATGTTGAATGGTGGATTGCCCGTAGTGAATTGGCCATAGAGTTGTGCGGCCAAAACGCTGTTTTCCTTGATGGGCTGGTAGATCCGATTGTCTACGATGTAGGTGGTGAAGTTGAAATCGCTGCCAGCTGAAGTGCTGTAATTCAAGAAGGCCCACTCACTGTACAGCCCCTTTCGCGGATTCATAGCGTTGTGGATGTTGTCATAAAGCAACCCCAATCCCAGCCCCAGGTTGGTCGACCCCAAGGCACCTACGTTGGGTACGGCAAAACCCGGCAAGGATTGACTGTTGCCCACGTATTCGACACGATTCAACGATTGGAAATCCAATTCCGGCCCGAAGTACAGCGAAGGCAGGATTTCCCGCAGAAAACGCTCCCGAAACATGACGTACTCACCCTCGATCACGCTCTGGTATTCTGAAGGGCTGTCCCTTCCGACGCCGAAGTAGAACAAGGGAAAGTTCTGGTAACGCGCCCGCCCATAGAAGAACCACTTGTTTTCATCGGTGTACAATGCATGGTCCAACCAAATGCCGTATTGGTTTTCCAAGGTGTAGAACGTGAAGGCCTTGACCTCGCTCAAACGGTTACTCAAATCCCGATTTGCGGAATACACGTAAAGGCTTGAAACGCCAAATTCCCAGCTGGTTTCAGGGGAGAAGGCCAGGGTGGGGTAGTTGATGAATTTGGGCGCAGTAGGGTCCTGACCATCGCCGAGAATGCGATCCAAATACCTCCGAACGAAACTCCCTGAATCGCTCTCCTCCTGAGCGACACAATGACAAGAAACCCCAAGAATAAGGAGGAGCGAAAAAGCGATCTGACAATGGAATTTCATCGAGATTGAAAAATAGAAATCTAATTTATATGGTGGAGCCGGGGGAAGTGTAATCACCCCCTCTGACCCCCAATGATTTCAAGGATTTCAGAGATCGGGATCACTCCCCTCCCCTCTTTGTCCCCTTCAGTTTCACTGAAATCGGAAATATTGCTTCCTGTTTTGAATGTAGACCTGACCAATGGGCGCTTGGAACAATTCTCTCCCCATCAAATCATACACTCTATTGTCCGAAATAACCTGGACTTCCAGCTCTTCTATGCCTACTGCTTCACTCACCCTCTCCCATGTCTGTGATGTTGAATCCCAAACTTGAATCAAACAGCAGTTTAGCGTATCCACGATCGCGGTTGATGCATCTGTTAAAGAATAATCTATGCACGTTGTAATGGTATCCGCATTGATGGAGTTGTTTACAACGTGTGTGCAAGGCCCGCTGAAACAACTGTCCTCACCTAAAACCAGTTCGCCCACAAATGTGGTCATATAAATAGGGGCCATGATCGGCAAACCATTTCCCGTAATTGGAGCTGCGACTTCAAGTTCACCTTGTGTGCCAACTGTGTAGGTTAAATCACACAAGGTTTCTTGTGCATTTACCTGCAAGCAAAGCGCAAGGATCGCTGGCATTAATATTTTTCTCATTGTTCAACTTCTTGGTTTGTTCTCAGCAGGACAAATATCGAAAGGAATTTCAAAATGCTCTCACACCACTAGCGCGACTATGGACAGACTCCGCCGAACTCGCCAAGCAGCATCAGCAAGTCACTTATGCCCACCAATTGATCGCTATTGAGATCCCCTAAACAGGGGTCTTCCAGGTCATAAACACACGAGCCATCATCAAGGTTGAATAGCGCGTAATAATTGATTCCCAAGGGGTCGGTACACCCCGAAAGCTCACAGGAGCCATCATCAGAGTTTGCTATTGGGTTGAAATTGCTCGCCCCAAAATAAGTGCAGCCTGCCACTGGGTTGGGGTTGGGGAGGACTTCCATGTTTAGGACCGCGGTAAACGACCCAAGTAGAAATGGACTGCCAAAAACTGAAATATTCAAGTCGCCTATCACCTCGACTTCATATAGCCCTTCCAAAATGGGGTATCCTGATGTTTCAAGGCAAACCTGCTCTCCTCCAGCAATGATTCCAGGAAAATCTGATGACCAATCCACACCATCTGGCAATGCTGATATCTGTCCTACATCGAAGGAATACACTCCATACTCGGCCCCTGTATTTGGGTCAACTATGTTGGTTGGGACATTCAACACAAACCCCGATACCACCGTGTTTTCATCATGGTACCATAGAACATCGCCTACAAATCCGTAAACACTTTCTGGAAATATCCCAAACGAGAAATCTTCAGCCCAAAATTCCTGCCCGATATCCAAACACCCTATTTCATACACACAAGTTCCATCGTCGATTTCCGCTCCGGAATCATAATTGAATGCCGTCGGATCCGTGCAGCCCAATGTCCAGCCTGTGACATCACCCAGTGAAGTGCTGAATCCTGCGGACAACGCATAAAAATTAGTCGTGCCTTCATAATCCAGAATAATGCTAACAGGAGTTGCTGCGAAATCCACACCGGGAAAGCTCGGCAGCGAAGTGACCCGGCAGTATCCATCTAAAGAACTTCCCCACTGGCTGCCAAACAAGCCATCTCCATACGCATCACTTATAGTGAAAATGTAACAAGCCTCTGGGTCAACCTCGACTTCCCATGTGTACTCGGTGTTATTGTCCAATGTGCCGCCCCCAACGGATTGCAAAACATCACCGTTCCCATTCACAAGTTCCCAAGACGTCTCTTCACCCCAGTTATCGGTTAAAATGTGCACGTAAATGAATGAACTTGAGGGTATAGCCAGTTCCACAGCTGACATAACAGCGTTGTTTGTCGCATTGGCATCGCCACCGGCAACGGCACGAACTTCAAAGCTTGTTGCGCTGCTAAATTCGTGGCTTCCAACTTGAATGTCGGTCACGCCGTAGGTGTCCAAGTTTCCAGTCCAGTTGTAGCTCAACTCAGTAGCGCCGTTGTAAACCAACTCAATCGTGCAAGCGGTCAAAGGCTCGGTGCCCATGTTCATTAGCTCGACAGAAATGGCGGTTGGCGATCCAGC
>JAQWTJ010000032.1:0-17500 GCA_029242765.1 Flavobacteriales bacterium
GGATGGCTCGGGTCTTTCCAGCATTGGCATCAGAACCGGCCGACGGCTCCGTTAGGCAATAGCTGCCTTTGAGTTTTCCGGAAGCTAGCCCGGGAATCCACTTCTGCTTCTGGGCCTCGTTGCCGTAGTAAAGGATGGGCAAAGTGCCAATCCCGGTGTGGGCAGAAAACGCAACGCTGAATGAGTGCGCGTGGCCGATGGCTTCGGTGATGAGCATGGTCGACTTGAAGTCGAGGCCAAGACCGCCGAGCTCCTCAGGTACCGAGCTGCCAAGCAGGCCGAGTTCCCCCGACTTTTCCATGAGGCTTGGGATAAGTCCCTCCTCCTGGCCGTCGATTCGGTCGAGGAGAGGCGTGACTTCTTTTTCGACAAAATCGAAGGTCATTTGGCGCATCATGTGCTGCTCTTCGTTCCACTCTTCGGGGATAAAAATCTCTGAAGGCTTGACGTTGCGGATGATGAATTCCCCGCCGGTGATCGCTTTTGTGTCGCTCATAATGTGTGGTTTGTAATGGATGGGTTAAAGGAGTTCGAAGACGCCGGCGGCGCCTTGGCCGGTTCCGACACACATGGTGACGCATCCGTATTTTTCTCCGCGTGATTTTAACTCGTGGAGGAGTTGGACTGTGAGTTTGGATCCGGTGCATCCCAGGGGGTGCCCCAAAGCGATCGCACCGCCGTTTGGATTCACCTTGGAGGGGTCCAATCCGAGTTCGCGAACGACGGCCACACTTTGCGAGGCAAAGGCCTCGTTCAGTTCAAAGGCGCCGATGTCGCTCATCTGAAGTCCAGCTTTTTCGAGGGCTTTTGGCACGGCGTGGATTGGACCGACGCCCATGATGCGCGGTTCAAGCCCAGCGACATGGTAGCTGCGCATACGGGCCCAAGGCTCGACGCCCAGCTCTTGGACCATTTTCTCGGAGGCGACCAGGACGAAGGCCGCACCGTCGGAAGTCTGGGAGCTGTTGCCCGCGGTGACACTTCCGCCTTGGGCAAAGACAGCACGGAGCTTGGCGAGCTTTTCAGCTGAGGTGTCGCGGCGGACGCCCTCGTCTGTATCCACGGTGTAGGTTTTCTCTTGCCGTTTTTCGTTTTCGTCGAGGTAGACCTCGTTGATTTCAATCGGCGCGATGCCAGGAGAGAATTTTCCAGCGTCTATCGCCGCGGCAGCGCGCCGGTGGCTTTCTGCCGCAAACGCGTCTTGGTCTTCTCGGCTAATCTTAAAGTCCTTGGCCACCGCCTCGGCTGTCAAGCCCATGCCCCAATACCAATCAGGGTTCTTCCGTGCGACGCGGGCATTGGGCACCAAGCGCCAGCCGCCAAAAGGGATAGGTGACATGGTCTCGATGCCGCCGGCCAAAATTAAGTCACTCACACCCGCGTGGATTTTCGAGGCTGCAATGGCAACCGTCTCTAACCCTGAAGCACAATAACGATTGACCGTCATACCGGGCACCTTTTCTGTATCGAGGCCCATCAGCGAAACCATCCGCCCCATGTTCAGGCCCTGCTCAGCTTCGGGTGTTGCATTGCCGACGATCACGTCGTCAATCCGTTCCTTATCCAAATCCGGAAAATCCGCGAGCAAACGCCGAATCACCTGTTCTCCCAAATCATCGGGCCGAGTGAATCGGAACATTCCGCGTCCTGAGCGCCCCACCGCCGAGCGGTAGCCTCCAATAATATATGCGTCCATCTTAATGTGTATTAGTGCGTTGCTATTTGTAAACCTCTTGAAAATCCAAAGTCAATTTCTCAAGATTTTCCCTTTCTGAATCAGGCTTTGCATCCGCTCAAGTGTCTTGCGCTGCATGCAGAGTTCCACAAAGGCTTTGCGTTCCAAGTCCAATAAATACTGTTCGCTCACTTCCGTGCGGGCGGACAAATCACCGCCGCACATCACCACACCGAGTTTTTCAGAAATCAGCTGGTCGTGAGTCGACATGTAGTTGCCCGACATCATGGAATGTGCTCCGACGTATACGATGCCAAGGCCCTCTTGGCCCATCACCGTGATATCGCTCCGCTCGATGGGTCGCTTGTAGCCGTAGCTCAAATTGAGTGCGGCCGCTTTTGCACGTGAAAGCTGGTCGCGGCGGTTGACGATCACCTCGTCGACGCCTTCTCGCAAGTATCCGAGCTCGAAGGCCTCATAGGCTGAAGTCGATACTTTGGCCTGTCCGATGGTCAAAAAGCGCTCACGCATCGCGTTGATCCGGATGTCACCTTCGCTCAAATCGTCGTTGAGTCGCAAGGCAAACTCTTTGGTTCCACCGCCAGCAGGGATTACACCAATACCGAACTCTACAAGCCCCATATACGTCTCTGCGTGGGCAATCACCTTGTCCGAGTGCAAGCACAATTCACAACCGCCGCCTAGGGCCATATTGTGCGGCGCTGCCACCACGGGAATTCCCGAATAGCGCATCCGCATCATCGTGTTTTGGAACATCTTCACGGCGTAGTCCAATTGGTCCCACTCCTGCTCCACGGCGAGCATGAAAATCATGCCCACGTTCGCTCCAGCAGAGAAGTTGGCCCCATCGTTGCTTACGACCAGTCCTTTGTAATCCGCTTCGGCCAGGTCGATGGCCTTGTTCAGCCCTTCGAGCACTTCGCCTCCGATCGAGTTCATCTTTGTGTGGAAGGCGATGTTCAAGATGCCGTCACCTAAATCAGTTATCGTCGTTCCGGTGTTGGACCAAACCACCCGCTCTTGTGGCAAGGTGGCCAATGCAATCCGCGCCTCTTGACCAGGCAGGGCCTTGTGGGTCTTTGATGCGGGGTCGTAGCACAGCCGCAGCCCGTTCTCATTTTTATAGAAGCTCGTGTGGCCTGCAGCCAACATTTCTTCGACCCAGCCGGCCACCGGGTGCCCGCGCTCAGCGGCAATCTTCACGCCATCAGCAACGCCCACGGCGTCCCAGCTTTCAAAGGCGCCGAGTTCCCAACCGAAGCCCGCACGCAAGGCGTCGTCAATGCGGTACGGCTCGTCTGAAATTTCTGGCACTCGGTGCGATACATAGGCGAAGGTGTCGGAGAATATCCGGCGGTAGAACTCGCCTGCCTCGTCTTGGCCTCCAAACAAGAGTGCCGTGCGCTCCGGAAGACCGTCGACCTGTTTGGCCGCTTGGAGTGTCGCGTATTTGACCTTCGTTTTTGCGCGGTATTCCAGCGTCTCCAAGTCGAGAACCAAAATCTCGCGCTTGCCGTCGGCGCCTTTTGTTTTCTTGTAAAACCCTTGCCCCGATTTGCTTCCCAACCAATTGTTCTCCACCAAGTGATTCACATAAGACGGGATAGCAAACGTCTCCGAGCGTTCGTCCGAAGGGCAATTGGCCTGCACACCGGCCGCCACATGGACGAGCGTGTCAAGCCCTACGACATCACAGGTGCGGAAAGTCGCGGATTTCGGACGGCCCATTGCTGGTCCGGTCAATTTGTCCACAGCTTCGACACTCAGCCCCATCTCTTGAACGGTGTGGAAAAGGGCTTGGATAGCGAACACTCCCACGCGATTAGCGATGAACGCCGGGGTGTCCTTGCACAACACCGTCTGCTTTCCGAGCACATTCTCGCCGTACGCCATAAAGAAGTCGAGCACTTCGGGGCGCGTCTTTGGCCCAGGGATGATTTCAAGCAGCTGCAAGTAGCGCGGCGGGTTGAAAAAATGGGTCCCACAAAAGTGGGCTTGGAAGTCATCACTGCGTCCCTCGCTTAGTTGCTTGATGGGTATCCCACTGGTGTTTGAGGTGATCAGCGTCCCGGGCTTGCGGTGCTCTTCGACTTGCGCAAACACCTGTTGTTTGATATCCAGACGCTCCACAATGACTTCAATAATCCAGTCGCACTCGGCGATCCGATTCATGTCGTCCTCGAAGTTGCCGGTCTCAATCAGGCCCGCAAACCGCTTGCTATACATCGGTGAAGGCTTCGACTTGAGCGAGGCTTTCAGATGCCCTGCAGCCACCGCGTTGCGAGGGCCTTCTTTTGCCGGCAAGTCCAGCAATAACACTTCATGTCCAGTTTGCGCCAAGTGGCAGGCGATTGCGCTGCCCATCACGCCCGACCCCAGAACGGCGGTCCGACGTATCTCGTGAGCTTTCAGTGGTGAATTCATGTTCTCGTTGTAAAAATTAGTTGTTCGTCCCGTTCGGTAGCAATGCGCTGGGATCTTCTAGTACTTGGGCGAGCTTCTGCAGCCCGCCTATAAGTTCATCTGCCGCCTCTCTTCCTAGCTTCTCGCGTATCCGCGCATTCAAGCCCAGCACGAGCGATGCCGTTTCTCGGCGCGCCCCCAAACCGGCCTCAGTCAAGAAGATTCGCACGGACCTGCCGTCGTGTGCATCGGGTCGGCGCTCAATCAGTCCCCGCTCTTCCATGCCTTTTAAAGTCCGACTCAAGCTCGTCGGTTCCATGCCCATTCTCGGCCCCAGTTTAGTGCTCGGTGTGCCGTCGCGCTCAATACTTAACAAGGCGTACCCAACCGACATCGTAATCCCTCGTTTCTCAGCTTCCACGCCGTAAACTTTGGCAAGTTTTGCCCACCCCCAGCGGAGATTGAAGTCGACTGTTTCGTTCGGTTTCATGCCTGATTCTATTCCAATCTATGCCCGAGCCGTTTCGGGAAGTGGCTGCATTAAAGGCGGAATATACTCCGATTTTGCTATGCGTGCATAGTAAATGCGGAGAAATACGTGATAAGAATCATAGAGTATTATACGGATTACACGACCGCTTCAGACTATGTTGGTGCCGATTCATTCCGGTTTATGATTTTATCTACTATTCCCTCAGGCTTGCGTGCAACACACAAAGCCCTGACCACCTTGGTCATTTTAATTTTTTCATTCGGCGCATCAGGTTTGGCGCAGACCGCCGTGCCCGAATCGCCACCTGCCCATGTTGATGTGGTCGTTCCAGACGTCTCCCAACGTGTAGCCTCATACCCTTTAAATCGGAGCACAGCCGTATTGCCTGCGGCCTATGACCCCCAGACGGCCAACGATCCCAATTTGCCACCGGTGAATCCGTGGGAAGAGCAAGTCGATCTGCTCCAGCCCTCTGAGAGCCAGGTCAACCCCATTTCCTCGGCGGCCAAATTGCTCGATGCCCAGCGGCTTCAGCAGAAACTGATCATCCGTGCCGCGCAAGGATTGGACCAGCCGACCTCACCCGATCACAACCCCGCACATTGTGACCCTCAAGACGGTCCAAACGCTTCACCGTCTTTCAACGGGGTGAATTCGTCAGGTAATAGGTCGTCCCTGGCCCCCACCAGCCCTAAAGTTGGTGTAGAGGTGGCGTCGACCTACCAGGCGAACGCATCGAATGTCCCTGACGGTTCATGTGCCGTTTCGGCCAATGGTCATGTGGTCACTTGCAACAACACCCACGTCCAGATTTACGATGACCAAGGCAACACCCTATATGAGGAAGGTGAGGATACTTTCTGGTCGGCCTTGAATCCCACGGCCAATATTTTCGATCCCCGCATTGTCTACGACACTTCGAATAATCGCTTCATCGTCGTGGCCCTGCACGGGAGCTCGAGTACGACTTCACTGATTTACATCGCCTTTTCCAATTCGAGCAATCCCATGGACGGATGGAACCAATACGCTGCACCCCCGAACATCGATGAGGAAGGCTCGTGGTTGGACTACCCTCACATCGGTTACAATGAAGAGAATTTGGTGATTGCCGCCAACTTGTTTGTAGATGGCCAACAGTTAAGCGACATCTCGCGCGTGTTCATGTTCGACTTGAACGATGGCTACAACAACAACGACTTGGAATGGGCGTATTTCTCGGACATCGAGTATCCCAACAACAACAGTGCTTTCACATTGTGCCCAGTGTCGTTTCCTTACGGAAGTTATGGCCCTGGCACCTTGCTGGTCAACCGCCGGGATGATGACAGAATGGGGCTGTGGTACATCACGGATAATTTGTCGGGCGATCCGACCTTGGATTCCTATTCCCACGATGCACCGCAACGTGATTACCCAATTGCGGCGCCGCAGGCCAATGTTGCTAATACACTGGATGTAGGATCTAAAATTCAGCACGCCTTTTATATGGGCGATGGACAATTGTTTTATTCCATGACATGCAGCGATAGCGATGGAGATAACCGTCTGGTTGTGGGCCTTATGGACACGGGGTCGGGGGATATCGAAGATTCTTCTTTTGGATTGGACGGTTGGGATTACGCCTACCCCTGGGTGTTGCCTTGGGCTGGTAATTTCAGTGTTTGGAATGGAGAACTCGTGGTGGCTTTTTTAAGTGTCTCGTCCACAACCTTTCCGCAATTCCGCGCCGTGCGCTTGGATACGGACCCCAGTACTTGGGAATGGAGTTCGTCGTCCTCTATCAGGTTTGGTTCATCAGCGATCAATGCTGCGGCAGGTCAGAACCGATGGGGTGACTACAACGGCGGTTGGATTCGAGAATGGTCTTCGCAGCCTGAAGTGTGGGTTTATGGCCAATACGGTGCCAATAACGACCACGCCATGTGGACGGCTCAACTCCTCGAGGACATCATGGGTTGCACCGACAGCGAGGCGTGCAATTATGACTCTGCAGCCACCGCCGATGACGGCTCATGTCAATACACGAGTTGTGCGGGCTGCACGGATGCTGAGGCCTGCAATTACGACAGCGGCGCCACCATCGATGACGATTCATGCACTTACCCCGGTTGCAACTCGTTTGGAGCGTGCAACTACTCTTTTGCTGCAGGCTGTGACGACGGCTCGTGTTGCTTCAACACCTGTGTTGAAATGACGATGGGGCCTTGGTCTATAAGTCCATTTGGCGGCCTTAATGACCTTTTGTCGTTCGTCATTATCGAAAATTTGACCAATGACACCATTGAATCTGGAGGCAACTTTTTCAGTACAACCTATGATGATTGCCTTGAAGCGGGCTGTTATACGCTGTCTGTGACGGGCGATGCGGATGTGGATTGGAATTTTTCATATGACCCTTTCTTCTTTATCATCGGGTCTGATTTGACCATATTTTCTGGGACCGGACCGTTCGAAGGGGTTTTCATTATTGGTGATGGAGGTGAATCAGGCGGCTGCATGGATGCAGAAGCTTGCAATTTTGAACCGGGTGCCCTTTGCGACAATGGCAGTTGCTGCTATGACCATTGCGTCACGGTGGAAATGACGGACACATTTGGCGATGGCTGGAACGGCTGCGATTGGAAGATCACAACTGCCGATGGGGTTTTGACCGTGGCCTATGGCACTCTTGAAGATGGAAGTTATGGCGAGGCGATTGCCTGCTTGGAACCCGATTGCTATCGATTCTACATCGATATCTCCTCCGGGCAATTCCCGAATGAAGTCGGTTGGACGCTCACTGGAATCAACGGAGGTGACTTGAGCGGTACAGCGGCCGATGAGGTGTGGTTCTCCGTGGGAGAAGGGGGGGACAATGTCGGCTGCACAGACCCAGATGCATGCAATTATTCTTCTATTGCATACTGCGACAACGGAACGTGCTGCTTCAGTAATTGCGGTGAATTGACTTTGGAGGACACATACGGAGACGGGTGGAACGGGGCTGACCTTACGCTCGGAGGTCCGGGTGGAGATATGAGCACATACACCCTCAATTCCGGTGCGTTTGAGACGATGGAAGTGTGCCTTGTGGACGGTTGCTATCACCTCGATGTCACTTCAGGTTCTTGGCCAAGTGAAATAAGCTGGACGCTGATTTTCACAAACAATTACTTGATTGGTGGCGGAGCGCCCTTTTCACAGGACTTTGGCCTCAATGCTGTGTACGGCTGTACGGACCCGTTCTCTTGCGATTATAATGCGGCGGCCACCTGTGATGACGGGACGTGTACCTACCCCGGTTGCATGGATGAAACGGCGTGCAATTATCAACCCGGGGCGATATGCCAGGGCGATGTGATCTGCGATTATTCTTGCCACGGCTGCACGTATGAGACGGCCATCAACTACGAACCCGATGCCACCCAAGATGACGGTTCGTGCATTTTCCTGACCCCGTCGGATTGCGTGGCTGACATCAATTGGGATGGTATGGTCAGTGTGGCGGACGTCCTTGAATTGCTCGGAGCCTTCGGCTCAGATTGCGAGTGATGAAAGAGATTTCCAAAAGGGCACCGGTTTGGACGCTGGTCGCTGTCTCAATGTGCCTGCTGTCGGCCTGTGCTGAACCGGTTTCAGATGCACCGACCGATGGGCTGAACGCAAGCGATGGGCTGCGTATAAAGTTCGGCCCGTCGACTTACGCTGGGCTCGCCGAATCTGATATGCTCCAAGCTCCAGGCGACGAATTGCCTTGGCGGAGTGCTGACACAGTTTATGTGAAATTTCTGTTTGACGAGAAGGACCACGGAGATTACGACGCCGAGGTTCAAGATGCGAATGGGCAGCACCTCAAGACGATTTATCGTGGAGCATTCAAGCGCGGGGTAAACGAGTTGAAGTTTAAATACCGTCATCTCGAGCCGGGCGACTACCGCTGGCTGATGACCGACTATTTAACCGGTGACACTCTGCAATGGTCAGCCTGGTCCCTGATGGGAGAGTGAATTTCCTAATCTAAATCAGCTTTTCATCCATGGCCTATCATTTCCCCGTGCAGAAGTAGGCCAAGTGTAGATGCAGTCAGTTCTAGGCGAGCACCATCAACTTATGATCTGTCCGTCCTTCAAAGTGATGATGCGGTCGGCTCTCTGGGCCAACGTATCGTTGTGAGTCACCAATACCAAAGCCGTACCTGTTTTTTCGCGCAAGTTGAATAGCAGATCGTGCAGGGCGGCCGCACTTTCTGAGTCGAGGTTGCCAGAGGGTTCGTCCGCAAAGATGATGCGCGGCCCATTGATCATAGCACGAGCTACGGCCACGCGTTGTTGTTCGCCCCCGCTCATAGCGCTGGGCAGATGATCCAGTCTCGGTTCCAGCCCCAATTCGCACAGCAGCTCTAACGCGGCCTTGCTCGCATCCTTTTCGCTTTTTCCTCCAATCAAGGCCGGCAGCATCACGTTCTCAAGTGCATTGAACTCGGGAAGGAGTTGGTGAAATTGGAATACGAACCCGATGTGGGTGTTGCGAAATTTTGCCCGCGCTGCAGCCCCCATGCGGCCTACTTCAACGCCGTCTCCGCCACTCTTGGCCTCAAAGTTAACGGTCCCCGCGTCCGGCCGGTCTAGCGTGCTCAATAAGTTGAGCAAGGTTGTTTTGCCTGCCCCTGATGGTCCGACAATTGAGATGGCTTCTCCAGAAGCGACATCTAAATTGACTCCTTTCAAGACATTTAGAGAGCCGTGAGATTTTTGAAGGTTGCGGGCTACTAACATGGGTGCAAAATCGACTATTTTTGCGCCCGAATGAACATTCACGAATTCCAAGGCAAGTCCATCCTCAAGGCCCACGGCGTGGCCGTTCAGGAAGGCAGGGTAGCGGCTACAGCTGACGAAGCACATGCTGCAGCGGTAGAATTAGCCGAAGAAACAGGTACGGGATGGTTTGTGGTGAAAGCTCAAATCCACGCCGGAGGGCGGGGCAAAGGCAAGGTCACTGAAACAGGGTCGCACGGTGTCGTGCTGGCCAAAGGTCTGGATAAGGTGCGCGGAATCGCCGACGGCATCCTAGGAGGCCATCTGGTCACGGCACAAACATCAGCCGCAGGCAAGCTCGTCAACCGGGTACTCATCGCGCAAGACGTATACGAACCGGGCGAGAGCGAGCCCCGTGAGTTCTACATGAGTGTGCTGCTTGACCGCGCGCTCGGACGGAACATCATCATGTACAGCCCCCAAGGCGGTATGGACATCGAGGCCGTCGCCGAAGAGTCCCCGGATCAAATATTCAAGGAAGTGATTGACCCAGCTTTGGGCCTGCAAGACTTCCAGACGCGGCGCATTGCGTTCAACTTCGGTCTCACTGGCAAGGCCATGAAAGAAATGGTGCGCTTTGTTAAGGCACTCTATGCGGCATACATCGGGTGCGACGCCTCGATGTTCGAAATCAATCCCGTCCTGAAGACCTCGGATGACCGCGTAATTGCAGTTGATGCCAAGGTGAGTTTGGACGATAACGCATTGTTTCGTCACAAGGATTACGCTGCATTGCGTGACACGTCAGAGGAGGATCCCTTGGAAGTGGAGGCCGGTGAGGCCGGTCTAAGTTTCGTCAACCTCGACGGCAACGTGGGCTGCATGGTCAACGGGGCCGGGCTGGCCATGGCGACGATGGATATCATCAAGCTCAGCGGCGGCGAGCCGGCGAACTTTTTGGATGTCGGAGGAACGGCTGATGCCGAGCGCGTGGAAAAGGCCTTCCGAATCATCCTTCGCGACGAAAACGTGAAAGCTATTCTCGTCAACATATTTGGCGGCATTGTCCGTTGCGACCGCGTAGCCCAGGGTGTTGTGGATGCCTACCGCAACATGGGGTCCATTGACGTGCCGATTATCGTTCGACTTCAGGGCACCAATGCTGAAGAAGCGAAGAAGCTCATCGATGAAAGCAAGCTCAAAGTTCAGAGCGCTATTTTGCTTCAAGAAGCGGCCGACATGGTGGCCCGAGTGGTCGGTTAAGCGCTGATTTTTCGGCACAGTGTCAAGCCGTCACGCAGCGGCAAAACAACGGTCTCCCACCTCGGGTCACTTTGAAGCTGAGTGTTCAAGTGCGCCAAGACCCGGGCCTCGTCTGAAGGGAATTCTGAATTTCGCGGGTCGCCCGCCCCGCCCCACCACACGTTGTCGACAATCAACAGCCCTCCGTCGCTGAGTAGGCGCCAAGCGTGCTCCACATAATCGGGCGTCTTTGTTTTGTCGCCATCGACAAACACCAGCTCATAGCGTCCATCGACCTCCATGCCTTCAAGAAAGGGGAGGGCCTTTCCCGCCAACAAGTTGATGCGTTCAGAATAATCGGATCGACCCCAAAATTCACGTTGCAGCGCATACAGCTCGTCATTGGGCTCAATTGTATCGATTGTCCCGCCTTCAGCCAGCCCTTCGGCCAAGCACAATGTCCCGTACCCGGTGAATGTCCCAATTTCAAGTGCTCGTTGCGGCCGAACGAGTTTGGAGAGCAAGGCGAGCAGCCGCCCTTGATGTGCGCCTGACACCATACGCCCGTGCAACGTGCGCTGGTAGCTTCTTCTCCGAAGTTCCTCCAATAGCGGCGGCTCTTCGCCGCTGTACGCTGCGGCAAACTCAAGGATGTTATTCAAAAATCAGGAGCTTAAAATTCGCTCAGCAAATCACGCCGAACGATCCAAGGAGTATAAGGATGTCAGTCACGGTCACCATCCCGTCGTCGTTGAGGTCGTGCTGGCAAGCACTAACGCAACCGAATTCACCGAGCATCAATAGAATATCGGCCACGGTCACCATCATGTCCCCGTTTAAATCCCCTTCACACGCCACTTCGGCAAGTTCTTCATCCGCCGATATCACTCCGTCGCAATTGTTGTCCAACCCTTCGGCCGTTCCGGGTGCATCGGGATAAACTGCGGAGTTGTTGTCGTCACAATCACAGATGTTGGTCTCGCCGTCGCCGTCAGAATCTTCGACCCCCGCGCAGCTGGTAAAACTATCTGCACAATTTGCGTTGATACAGGCCTCGCAATCAGCGGTAGACCCAAATGCACAAGTTATGAGGCAGTTGGATGTGGCACAGGACGCCTGCCCGGAGAAGCAAGTCACACAACCGTCGGTCATTTCCGGCACCCCCGCGGTCATGCACGAGTAGAAGCAGGCCTCAGGGTCCCCATCAAAAATGCAATCAGTTCCGCAGTTCACCACCACGGCGTTGACGGCGTCCGCATCTTCGCACAAGATGACTAAATCGGCGTCACTGCATTGAGCTATTGCGGCGGTAGAACAAAGGACTGCGGCGAATACTATTAAGGTTGAAATCAGGCGGTTCATGGTGTTGGTTGTTTGGCGCCAATAAGTTATGTAATTTTTTTCAATTCAAAATGCTCCGCTCACCCGGACACCTCACGCGCTAACTTTGCAGCCATGTCGCAAGCAAAATCATCGGGCCGGTCCTCGTCACTTCAGGGGCTGTCAGCACTTGCTGATTTGCACCAGGCGATGGGCGGGGAGACATCCCACGTTTCTTCGGACGGCACGGCACCAGTCGCGGCTCGTTCCGAGCTGTTGTACCTCAGCCGGGACAAGAAGAAGCGCCGGGGTAAAATGGTGACCTTGGTTGAAGGGTTTTCAGAGAAGGAGGACTTGAAGGTGCATTTGAAATCACTTCAAAAGGCGTGCGGCGCTGGCGGAGCAGTGGAGCAGAATGCGATCCTTGTTCAGGGTGATCATCGCGACAAAGTGCAGGCTTATTTTGAGTCGGCCGGATACCGAATTACACGCAAGGGTGGATGAATAACGATCAGTCGACTTTTTTGGCGAAGACGCAGCAGGGCCTTGAGGGGTTTCTCGCAGAGGAATTGAAGGCCTTGGGGGCACAGAATATTGTGGAAGGCCGCCGGAGTGTGGAGTTCGAGGGGGACCAATTTACACTCTACCGCGTGTTGCTCGCTTCTCGTTTCGCACTCCGAATACTGAAGCCAATTTTCACGTTCCGTGCACAAGGTCCGGACAGCCTGTACAAGCATGCTGTGCGCTTGAATTGGGGCAAGCACGTGAACCCGCACCGGTCGTTGGTCCTTCACGTGACGGCATACAGCGATCATTTCCCGCACGATCGCTTTGCGATGTACCGACTTAAAGATGCGATGCAAGACCATTTCCGCGACCGTGGAAAGGGGCATCTTGATATCGATCGAGACAACCCTGAGCAGATTGTGCACCTTCATATTTCTGGTGAGGACGTCACTGTGTCGCTCGATGCAGCCGGTACGCAGCCTTTATTCAAGCGCGGCTATCGCCCACGTGGTGCTCGTGCGCCTTTGAATGAAGTGCTCACAGCAGGACTGCTGGCCATGGCCGGTTGGAAGCCGGGCGAAATATTGATCGACCCCATGTGTGGAGCGGGCACCTTTTCTATGGAGGCTGCTCTGTGGACGGCTCAAACGCCGGTCAACTGGAACCGGCAGGATTGGGCCTGTCATCTGTGGAGTGATTTTCATGAGGGCATGTGGGACGCCGTTCGCAAAGAACTGCTTCCGCAGCACATTGAAAAGGCCCCCATTCTTGC
Source organism: Flavobacteriales bacterium (assembly GCA_029242765.1). Classification (GTDB taxonomy): domain Bacteria; phylum Bacteroidota; class Bacteroidia; order Flavobacteriales_D; family Sanyastnellaceae; genus UBA8752. The sequence goes on from JAQWTJ010000032.1 coordinate 13,170, forward strand.
ATCGGACAACAACGAATTCGCAGTTGGAGACGCCAAGGAAGCGGCACGTGATGCTGGGGTTGAGCATTTGGTCCGCATTGGCGTTGAGGACTTCCTGCATATGTATCCACCTCGAGACGTTGAGCCCGGTCTCATCGTTCTGAACCCTCCTTATGGCGAGCGCATCCGCGAGGACCAGCTCGAGGCACTGTACCGCAAGATTGGCCAAATGCTCAAGTTTAGATGGGCGGGCTGGCGTGCGGCTGTGCTGGTGCCGGAGGATTTGCATGAAGCCAAGCAAATTGGTCTGAAACACACCGCACGGTTCAAGGTCTTCAACGGTCCTTTGGCATGCAATTGGTCGGTGTATGACCTTTTTGACGGAAAGCGTGCGGACAAGCTCTCCAGTGCCACAGTTGAGCCCTTGCAACCTGCAGACGAAAGTCTTGAAGTGTCGACGCCCGCGGCTCCGGGAATTACAGCCTCCACAAGAAAACGGGGCACCCGGCCGAGAATTCAACCGAATGCCCCGTTAGAAGGGGAGGAGGACTGAAATTCAGTCCGCCATAAAAATTAGTGCTTGCTCACACGGGTGCGGTACACGCCGGCTTGAGAACGGAGCTCTACGATGTAAAGTCCCACAGTCAATCCGTCCATGGCGATTACGCCCTGACCGGCCTGAACACGCTGGCTCTTTGCCAACTTTCCGTCCAAACCGAGCACCACGAGTTCACCTGCAGCAGGGAATTCCAACCGCAACTCGCCGGCTGTAGGGTTCGGCCAAGCCGTCAAAGGCTGAATCCGATCCATCTCAGTCAAACCGACCATTGCAGCATCTTCTGCGTTGCGCACTTCAATCTTGTACTCTTCGTAGCTGTAGTGCAATGGGCCTTGGATGTTGTACGAAACACCTTCGGTCCACTCGGCCAAGTAAGCAAAGTCGTCGACCATGCATTCTCCCGAGCCGTCGTCAAAGTAGGCTTGGCCGAAATCTGCATCGGGCACCGTACATTCTGCATTCTCGACCCGAACGAATACGCCTTCATACGGCTCAGCGTTGGCTGCAGTTCCCGTGGCCAAAACGATTGGATCGGACACTGTGTTTCCGCTTGACACGGTCGTAAACTCGGTAATATCGAGAATCTCAGTGCAATCGAAGTACTCTGCGACGGTGCCGCTCAAAATCACGATGTCTCCGATTTCCGGGGCTTGCGTGTTGTCATAAACGAACACTCCACTCCAAGGGCCGCCTCCCAAGTCTTGTAAGAAATAGCCCAGAACGCCAGCCGTTCCAGTCATATTGTTCGCTGTTACGATGCCTTCAACCGTTACGGGCTGGTCGACAATTGGCGATGAAAATTCCATGCCCTGAACGTCCATAATGGTGTGCGTCACAGTTTGGGCATGTGCTGAAATCAACAGCGCCAGTGCAGGCAATAAGGTGTAAAGTTTCTTCATGATGTGAATTGGTAAATGTTCTGCAATGTCGAAATTCTAACCATTCCCTACACATTGAATCCCGTTTCTTTGCACCAATGTTTGAAACTCGTCATTCTTTTCCAGGTCAATTCCCCATTTCTGCAATCCGGGTGTTGGTTTACTTTCTTTTACCTCTTGCGTTCACCGGAGCATCGTGCAATTTTCAATCCCACAAGGCCGATGTCATCTTGCACAACGGCACCGTCGTTGACCCCGGTCTTTACTCGGACCTTCAGGGGTCATCCCCAGCGTCTGCCATCGCTGTGAAAGACGGCAGAATACTTGAGGTCGGCCCTGAACGAACCATCCTCAATAAATACAGTGCTCCACTCCAAGTTGATCTGCGCAAGAGTTTTGTCTACCCGGGTTTTATGGATGCCCACGCCCACTTCGTCGGTTACGCCTCAGGCCTTGCCAATGCCGATCTCATGGGCACCACATCCTGGCCTGACGTCTTGGACCGTCTTGAGGCCCACGTCCAGGCCCATGACCTTGAGCCGGAGGCTTGGATTCTTGGGCGCGGTTGGGACCACAATGATTGGCCGGTGGCTTCGGACGGCTCGCCAGCAGCCTTCCCTTCGCGATTTGACGAACTGGAGTCCCGCTTCAGTGACCACCCTGTTTTGCTGTGGCGCGTGGACGGGCATGCGCTGATTGCAAATGAGCGCGCCTTATCGGCAGCGGGCTTCACGACGGATACCCGAATGCCCGGCGGCGTCCTCCTTCAGGAGAACGGAGAACTCACGGGGCTGCTCATCGACTTGGCTGCAGACTCGCTTCAATCCTGTGTTCCTCCTTTGGACAGCGCTCGCCGTGTCGCCCTCATTCACCAGGCTGAACAGAATATTCTCGCAGCGGGCCTCACCCACGTAACCGACGCCGGCTTAAACCGCTCTGACATCGACCTCCTAGCCGCTCTTCATTTGAGCGGCAAGCTCAAGCTCCGGATTGAGGCTATGGTGTCGGACAATCCGTCCAGCCTCGATCACTACCTCGCGTCAGGCCCCGTAATCACGGACCGCCTCCACGTGAAGAGCTTCAAGTTTTATATGGACGGCTCGCTGGGCAGCCGGGGTGCGGCTCTCGTGTCTCCGTATTCGGATCGCACCGGCCACTCCGGCTATCTTCTTCAAGACCCAGCGGACTTTCGGGTCAAGCTCGAACGCCTTCACGCGGCCGGATTTCAAGCGGCCACCCATTGCATCGGTGATTCAGCTGTTCGAACCGCATTGACCTTCTATAAGGAAGTGCTTGGGGGCGTGAATGATCGCCGTTGGCGAATCGAGCACGCTCAAGTGGTCCACCCTGACGATATTGAACGCTTCGCTGCCGCCACGGTCATCCCCTCCGTCCAACCCACCCACGCCACCAGTGACATGTATTGGGCCGGCGAGCGACTCGGCCGAAATCGCGTCCGCAGGGCGTACGTATATAAGGAGCTCCAAGACGTGCTCGGATTGCTCCCCCTTGGAACTGATTTTCCTGTCGAAGATATTTCGCCGCTAAAAACTTTTCGTGCCGCCACGCTCCGGACCGATGCCGAGGGCTTCCCACGGGGCGGCTTCCAGCCTGAAAACGCGCTCGACCGACGGTCGGCCCTACAAGGCTTGACCCAGTGGCCGGCGCTCGCCTGTTTTCGGGAGAGAGACCTGGGCCATGTTGCAGCGGGCTATTGGGCGGACTTTACAATTCTCGACCGCAACTTGCTGACGGTATCGGACGAAGACTTGCCCGAAGCTCGCGTCCTTCAGACCTGGATTGCGGGTCAACAGCTCTACGCCGGCGAGTAAATTATCATCCCCATTGCCCACACCACACCACACCACACCTTATCTAGCGGCCCGATGAAAATCCAACCAGCTTTCGTTGCATATGTGGCCATTGCAGCTGTCGCCATCCTCATCGGTTGGTATATGCTCACCCCACCCCACGCATTGCCCATCTATCAACCCTCCGATCTCAACCCTGCCCTGGTGGACCCATCGGTGCTGGGGCACGAGGATCATCGCATTCTCCCTTTTGAGCTATACAATCAACATGGTGACACGGTCGGTCTTTCGGATGTGAACGGTCAGATTCTGGTGGTCGATTTCTTCTTTACGCGATGCGCTACGATTTGCCCCATGCTCACGGCCAATATGGCTCAGGTGCAGACCCGTTATTTAGACGAGGACCGGGTGCGACTTTTGAGCCATTCTGTGACGCCAAAAATGGACAGCGTACCCGTGCTTTTTGACTACGCTCAAGAGCACGGTGTGGAGGCTCGTCGCTGGTGGCTTCTGACCGGCTCAAAGAAGGAAGTTTACAAGCTTGCTCGGAAGTCATATTTCGCTGCCCTGGATGAAGGCGATGGGGGACTTCAGGACTTCGTTCACACAGAAAATGTGGTCTTGGTTGACGAATTTGGGCGATTGCGCGGATTTTATGACGGCACGGATTTGACTGAAATGAACCGCCTGGTCGCCGATCTAGACTTTCTGCTCGCGTTGGAAAATACTGATTGACAGCGGCTTGAATATAGGGGTCAATTTAAATTCGAAATATCTTACGGGAGTTGGTTGGCAGTCTTGAAATGCACTATACATTTGCGGCCGCTTTCAACGGGAGGCAACCTTTTTGAAACCGAAGCAGTCAAGATTTATTTTTGAGATTGATTGTGGGGTTCAAAAAGATGTCTACCTTTGACCTCCCCTTTTTACGAAGGGGTTGAGGACTCCCTTTTCGGAGGGGGAACAAAGCAAATTGCGGCACAATGGTGCCACGATAAACGTTCTTTGAATTGATGTGATAGCCCAACCAACGTTAATCTATTTTGAGAGCCAACAAGTTCAAACTTATACAATGGAGAGTTTGATCCTGGCTCAGGATGAACG
>JAQWTJ010000049.1 GCA_029242765.1 Flavobacteriales bacterium
GTACTTTTTTAAGGTGCTCACCCGCGACGCCTTCATCGCAAGCGACCGCCTCCTCCCCCACGAAATTTCGCTAGACCAGCACTCCGATTACCTCGACTACAACGCCTCACGCGCAGCTCGCCCGATCAGATCTACCTGGCAAAAAACAACAACGCCCTGCTGCGCTACCCTGCCTTGCGGCGGCACAACCCCCATTTCCGCGCAGTCATCCTCTTCCGCCACCCGCTGCAGCACGCTGCATCGCTACTTGACAAGCATCTGCAATACAGCGCGCTCCAAACAAAAGACCCCTTCATTCTGGATATGATGAACTGGCTTGGGCACCATGAATTCGGGTGCGGGCACAAGCCTATGGTGTGGGACACGAGCGATGGACTACGAGCGGAGCCTGACCTTTGGGGCGACCCCGGTGCGCTGGATTATTGGCTCAAAGTGTGGACCGCCTATTACACAGAAGCCTTGACCGTGGACGACAAGGACTGCACTTGGGTTTGCTACGAGAGCTTCTGCGAGCACCCCACCGAGACCGTCCAGGAGCTGCTCAAACCGTGGAAGCTGACCTGGCCACACCCCCACATCGAGTCGTTCCAAAATGCACGCGAGATAAGCCGTCCCATTGATTCTGATGCGCTCGGCCAAGCTGAGGCCATTCATGCTCGACTTATGTCCCGAAGCAACCGATAACACTCTACCTTGCCGCCATGCAATCGCAACTCAATCCTAGACAATTTCGCGCCATCATCACTGTCGGCGCTGTTCTTTTCGGACTCCTGATTTCCTGGTCGTCCATCACCTTCACCATTCCTTCCGGCTATGCAGGACTGATGTTCCGCACTTTCAACGACGGAATCAGTACAGAAGAAGCGCCCTTCGGGCAAGGTTTTCACTTCAAGGCGCCGTGGAATCGCGTGCTGGAATATGAGGTGCGTCAGCAGGAGTCGCTGGAGCATTTAAACGTGCTTTCGGCCAATTTGCTGAAAATCGAACTCGACGTCACGGTCTTCCATCAGCCTGTACTCAGCAACCTTGGGCGGCTGGAAATTGAGCGCGGTCGGAACTACGAAAAAGATGTCATCGTGCCGTCGATGCGCGCTGTGGCCCGCGAGGTTTTCGCCAAATACCTGCCCGAAGAGATCAACACCTCCAAGCGCAGCGAAATCCAAGCTGAAATTAACAATTTGCTCGAACAGAAATTGGCCGAAAATTATATCCAACTCAATGACGTGCTGATCCGCAACATCAAGCTGCCCAAAACCCTTGAGGACGCCATTGAGCGCAAACTTCAGCAGGAGCAACAATCGCTCGAGTACGAGTTTCGACTTGAGAAAGAAGCCAAAGAGGCCGACCGCAAACGGATTGAAGCCCAGGGCATCCAAGATTTCCAGGACATTGTATCCGAGGGCATCTCTGAAGAACTGCTCCGCTGGAAAGGCATCGAGGCGACAGCTGAACTTGCCAAAAGCGTCAACTCGAAAGTGGTTGTAATCGGCGGCGGAGACGACGGCCTGCCCATCATCTTAGGCGGCAACGACTGATTTCACGCAGCGCTGAACACGCGACTGGTTTGTGGCGCACCGCTCAAAGAAGGTTTGTGCGAATCAAAAACTGAACATGGAAAAAGCCCGCCGAAAGGCGGGCTTTTGAATGTTTTGAGAAGCGGCCGGGCGATTAAGCCTCGTTCCACGTTCCTTGCTTCTTTGCAAGGGCAATGGCTCCTCGGATACCGAGCTTGTTGATGTTGCGAATGCCAGAGGCGGAGACACGCAAAGTGATCCATTGGTCTTCATCCGCGACGTAGAAGCGCTTCTTGAAGAGATTGGGATAAAAGCGGCGCTTGGTGCGACGCTTCGAGTGGGATACATTGTTCCCCACCATCACCTTCTTTCCGGTCAATTGACAAATGCGGCTCATGACTTCTTCTTTTACCCCCAAAATTGAGGGGTGCAAAGGTGCGAGTTTTCTACGCAATCTGCAAGTCCTTCAGCTTAGAAATTAACAAGGCCAATGCGGTGCGGCGAGTGCGCAGCAAATTTCGGGAGCGACTGCGGCCCCATTGGTAGCGATTGACGACGGTTCCGTGCGGTCCCGAGCAAGCGATATACACTGTGCCAACAGGCTTTTCAGACGACCCACCGGTGGGGCCCGCAATCCCGGTAACGGCAATCGACCAATCCGATTTGAGGCGCCGTCGAACGCCTTCGGCCATGGCGCGCGCCACGGGCTCGGAGACCGCCCCGTGGGCCTCGAGGAGATCTGCGGAGACGTCAAGTTGGGAGGTTTTGACTGAATTGGCGTACGCAACGACGCTACCGAGGTAGTAGGCTGAGGCGCCGGGCAAGCTGACGAGGTCTGCACCAAGCCCTCCGCCCGTGCAGGATTCAGCAACGGCTATGGTCTGGTTGAGGAGCAAGAGCTGATGTGCAGCTTCGTGTTCGACGGTCCGGCCCAGAGCAGACACGACGATGGAGCTTATTTGAGCCAGGAGCTCGTCCGCAGCGCGGTCGAGCCGCTGCCGGGTCTCGTCGGGGTCGGTACCGGTGGCGGTGAGGCGAAGGCGAACTTGTGCTGGGCTGGGCAAGTAGGCCAGCGACAGGTCACGATCCGAGAGGCCGTCCTCCCAATCGGAGATGCTATCGGCCAGCAGCGACTCGCCCTGGCCCATCGTCAGGATGTTGCGGTGCATCCGAAGCGGAAGGCTTTGATTGTCACACGCCCCAGCGGCCTTGAATCGAGGAATCACCTCATCCTTGAACAGTCCCTTCATTTCAAAGGGTACACCGGGCAATGTAACAGTTGCGCCAGCAATTCCAGACCCGCCCATTGCAACGCGGTCGAACCAAATGCCTTGTGCCGTGCCGCGCGGGTTCGGAAGTGCGGTAGCACCTGCTGGCATCAAAGCCTGGTCTTGGTTGGACTGGATGACTTGCAAACCGACGGAAGCAAAACGCTCGGCCATGTGCTGGGCCCAGGCCTCATCACACACGAGCTCTACGCCGTAATGGGCGCACAAGGCGTGCTTGGTGCGGTCATCGCGCGTGGGGCCCAGGCCACCTGTGATTATTAGCAAATCAGCGCGCGCCTCCGCCTGAGCTATCGCCGCGCAGATGCCATCAATGCCATCGCCAATCGTCACCACGCGTTCCAACCGCCAGCCCACTTGTTCACACGCATCGCCAAGCCACGCCGCATTCGTATTCACCGTCTGCCCAAGCAACAGTTCATCCCCGATCGCGATCATTTCCACTTTCATGCTGCAAATTTATAGGCATAAATGAAAGGACGTGCTAACTTCCGGCGCAACCTGAACCCAAATGAAATTACGATACTTCCTTTTTCTTGCCCTGAGCGCCTGTTTAACTACAGCTTCAGCCCAGAAAGCTTCTTCCTCCGAATTCCATCGCATTCCATCACACCTCATGGTGGCTGCGGACATTCCACAAGTGAACTTCACCGGCACTGAAGAAATTCCCTACATGCCACTCACAGGCCAACACCTGGGCGACATCCAGCACGTTGAATCGCGTGAAATGGTCATCCAGCGCCAAATCATCGGCCTGACCCAATACGACTTGCAGAGCAACTATGGTGTGGACGACCGCTCCTACTCCTCTGCAACAGGCACATCAGCCGGTTGGATTATGTCGCTGGAGACTTCGCCCTTTTCTGACCGCGGAACAGGCTACAACTTCGTGGGCCCCGATGCCAGCAATGTCTGGGACGAAACGCCTTATGAACGCATTGAAGACGAGCGCATCGGTTGGCCTTCACTTTTGCATACGGGCGACGGGGGCGAACACGCCATCTCTCATGGCGGCACAGGCACTTTGGTGATGACCTCCCGGGACGCCGTGGGCAGCGGCTACTGGACCACCAACCACTTGCCCGAGATGCTCGATGCAAATGGCGATGTGTTGTGGAACTTGTGGCCACGTGCATGCAACGGCGGCGCTGACGGCAACACCATCCACGTCATCTGCATCTCAGCTCCTGAAGGCAATGGAGGTGTCTTGTATGGCGGCCAAGATGGCGCACTCATCTACATGCGGTCAACCGACGCCGGAGCCAACTGGACCCAGCAAACATTTGCCGAAACTGACTCGTCTCACTTCACAGGCTTCACTGCGGATTCGTACGCCATCCACGCCGAAGGAGACAACGTGGCCTTTGCCGTTTTCAACGGATTCGACGACACCTTCACGATGCACTCCGAGGACAATGGTGAAACCTGGACCTACGAAACCATCATCGACTTCCCCGTCGATATGTACGTCATGGACAGCGGCTTGCCAGACAGCTTGGCCGACAACACGGACGCTGACGGCAACGCTATGTTCTTCAACTCAGACCGGGCTGGCGATGTGTTGTATGATGCCGCTGGCGGGTTGCACGTTTTCTTCGGAGGCATGTACTACGCTGATGCCGATTTGACGGACGAGAACACGCAATACTACCCGTACACCAACGGGCTCGAATACTGGACACCAGGGTTTGGAGCGGACTCCACCCAAACCATCGCCTATGCCTATGACGAGGACGACAGCGGCACGCTCGATTATGATGATGACATTGCCGGCTACTTCGTCAGCACCTCGGGTCAACCCTCAGCAGGTGTTTCCGTCGAAAACGGCACCATCATCGTGGCCTACTCTTCAATGATGGAGGGATACTCAACAGGGCTTCAAAACTTCCGCCACATTCACATCGTTCAGAGCGCCGACAGCGGTGCGACGTGGAACAGTGACACGCCGTGCAATGTGACGCCCGACTTGGAATTCGACCTCATCGAATCAGTTTACCCGTCGATTTCATCACGCATTTACGGCGACGAGTTGCTGCTCCACTACCAAAGCGACTACGAGCCTGGCCTGCATGTTCGCGGTGACGAGGACCCCATCACCATGAATGACATCGTGGCCTTGCGCATGTCTCTGAGCGACTTGGCTGAATGCGCCGACCTCGAATTTGAGGACCACGTGGGCATAAGCGAGATGGAACTGCCCGAGTTCGGGCTCTTCCCTAACCCCTCGAGCGACCGCGTGGAAATCGTGCTTGACGATGCTGTGGTCGATGGCCGATTACGCGTCATCGCATTGGACGGCCGCATCGTATACGACGCTGCTGTAACCGGCCGCATTGAACGCCTCAACGTGGGTGCATGGGCCCCCGGTGTGTACGCCGTGGAACTCTCCAGCGGCGCTACCTCACGGGTTGAGCGCTTGCTGGTTCGCTGATTGCTTCGAAGGCCAATCACAGGGGAAAGCCGGGCTTCGCATTCAATGCGGGTCCGGCTTTCTTTTTGATGTCACCTCTGATTGAATCGGGCTCATAAAGGTCACGTGGAGGGGAGTCGCGCAATAACAGTTTCGCGGGCGCGCACCTTTTGCCCTAGCTCCACTTGAATTTCCGCTTGGAGCGGCAGGTAGAAATCAATGCGCGAACCGAAGAGAATGAAGCCCACCTCTTGGCCCTGTTCAAGCTCGGTGCCGGGCTGCACATACCAACGAAGGCGGCGCGCCACAGCACCTGCAACTTGGCGGAAAAGCACACGGCCCTGGGGCGAGTCGATTACGAAGGTCGTGCGCTCGTTGAGGGTGGAGGATTTAGGATGCCAAGCCACCAAGTATTTTCCGGGGTGATACTTAAAATACGCGAGGCGGCCCGCCAGTGGGGCCCACTGAGCGTGGACGTTGAAAATCGAGAGAAAAACACTGACCTTGAGGGCCGGTTCAGACAGGAATTCGTCCTCAACTACTTCTTCGATTAGCACAACCTTTCCATCGCTCACAGCGGTGACCTCCCCTGGGGCACCGACCGATGGTCGCTGGGTGCGAATCGGGATGCGGAAGAACCATAGCATGAGCAATCCGATCGGCATCAGAATGCCGCCCATTACAAGGGGAGCCACGGGTCCAATCAAGCACATGGCCAATGTGAGCGCTATCGATGTGGTCCAGTAGATGGCGAGAATGCGGCAACCGGCGCGGTGGATTTTCATAGCAAGTGCAGGTAGATGTAGCAAGCCGGCGCGGCAAGGAACACGGCATCAAAGCGGTCGAGCACGCCGCCGTGTCCTGGGAAAATGGAGCCGCTGTCGGCCGCACCGCATTGGCGCTTGAGGACGCTTTCGAGCAAGTCGCCCAACGTGCCAAACACGGCAATCAATGCGGCCAATGTGAGCCATTCGGCAGATGCAAGCTGGTCAACGGGGGCAAACTGGGCGGTCCAAGCGGGCATTTGCGATGCAAGGGCCAAAGTGATGGCCGTGCCGCCAAGCCAGCCCTCCCACGTTTTACCGGGCGAGAGTCGCGGCCACATTTTATGGCGGCCTATGGCTGTGCCGACGAGGTAGGCGCCCGTGTCTTGGGCCCAAATCAGGACGAACCATCCCGTTGCCAGTTGCGGACTGAAGGGCGAGAAAAGGTCGACAAAACCGCACAAGGGGACGGCAATCCACAGCGGGGCGGCCATGCGCCAGAACCACTTTTTCGAGCGGTGGCTGGGCGCCTTCAAGGCGCGCGTCAGAATGAGAAGCTCAATTAGACCTACAAAGGACAGCAACACGAACAAGGCGAGCGTCACCATCGGACCCGCCCAGAACGCCCCTAGCAGCAACGCCACCAAGGCGGCCCCCGTTGCGGCCCGAACAATCAAGCCTCAGGCGCTTCAGGTTCGGCAGGCGCTTCAGGTTCGGCTAGCCGAGTACTCATCTCCGGCTTGTCGCCGTGGGGGCGCGGGCCCAGAATATCCTCGAGGTCTTCCTTGAACAGAACTTCCTTCTCCAGCAAACGCTCGGCGATCATTTTTAGCGGTTTGATATGTTCAGTTAGAATTTCGCGGGCGCGGGCGTAGGCCTTTTCAATGAGCTTGCCCGTTTCTTCGTCAATGATTGTGGCCGTGGCCTCACTGTACGGCTTGGTGAACATCGAATTGTTCTGCGCATCATAAAAGCTGCGATTTCCAATCTTATCGTTCAAACCGTAGACCGTCACCATAGCGTAGGCCTGCTTGGTCACCTTTTCAAGATCGCTCAAAGCACCGGTAGAAATCTCACCGAAAATTTCTTGTTCAGCGGCCCGTCCACCCATCGTGGCACACATCTCGTGAAAGATCTGTTCCGTGGTGGTGATGTGGCGCTCTTCGGGGAGGTACCAAGCGGCACCGAGGGATTGGCCGCGAGGCACAATCGTGACCTTCACCAAAGGCGAGGCGTATTTGAGCATCCAGCTGACCAAAGCGTGGCCGGCCTCATGGTAGGCGATTGTACGCTTCTCGTCGGCGGTGATCAGTTTGCTGCGCTTTTCCAGGCCGCCCACTACGCGATCCACAGCGTCAAGGAAGTCCTGCTTGGTGACCGTCTCGCCTTTGCGGCGGGCGGCAATCAACGCAGCCTCGTTGCAGATGTTGGCGATGTCAGCGCCCGAAAATCCTGGGGTTTGCTTGGCCAAAAATTCCACGTCAATGGTGCCGTCCGATACCAAGGGCTTCAGGTGCACTTTGAAGATCTCTTTGCGCTCGGTCAAATCGGGCATATCCACGTAAATCTGGCGATCAAAACGGCCTGCGCGCATCAGCGCTTTGTCCAAAATATCCGCGCGGTTGGTGGCCGCCAAAATGATCACACCGGAGTTCGTCCCGAAGCCGTCCATCTCAGTAAGCAGCTGGTTGAGCGTGTTCTCACGCTCATCGTTGGAACCCATCGAAGCGTTCTTTCCGCGGGCCCGGCCCACAGCGTCAATTTCGTCGATGAACACGATGCAAGGGCTCTTCTCTTTCGCTTGCTTGAATAAATCCCGCACACGGCTCGCGCCCACGCCCACGAACATCTCCACGAAGTCTGATCCGCTCAAAGAAAAGAAGGGCACCTGCGCCTCGCCGGCCACAGCTTTCGCCATCAGTGTTTTTCCTGTTCCAGGAGGTCCCACCAGCAACGCACCTTTCGGAATTTTTGCCCCCAGTTCGGTGTAGCGCTTAGGGTGCTTTAGAAAATCGACAATCTCCTCAAGCTCCTCCTTTGCCCCTTCAAGGCCCGCGACATCATCAAAATTTACATTCGTCCCGTGCTCCTTGTCAAAGAGAGTGGCCTTGCTTTTACCTATGTTGAACAGCTGACCGCCACCGCCGCCTGCACCACCGCCCATACGTTTCATCAGCAAAGTCCAGACCGTCACCAAAATCACCAAGAAGATGATCCACGTAACGATTTGCTGCCCCCACTCATTGACCGGCTCAAACTTCACCGCCACATGGTGCTCCTTCTCCAAACGCTTGAGGTCTGTCAAGTACTCATCACCGGGGGGGAGATTGAGCCAATGGTCCGCGCCTTGCACCCAACTCATCAACTCCTTGTCGTCCTTCCCGTCCAACAGGTCGTCCTTTGCATCTTGGGTGAGGAACACCTGCACGCGATGACCGTCGTGTTGTACGCGCTCCACATCACCGGATTCAATCTTGTTCGAAAACTCGAGCCAAGTGATCTCCTTGCCCCCACCGTCGGTGTTGAGCATGAGCATGGCAATGAGCATCCCGCCGATAGCGAGGTAGGCCCAGTAAAAACCAAAAGGACCCTTGACTGACGCCCCTTTCTTTCCGCCAGTGGGTTTCTTCTTCGCCGCGCCAGCAGGGTTTTTCTTCGCCGCGCCAGCAGGCTTCTTCTTCGCCGCGCCAGCAGACTTCTTCTTCGCCGGGGGGGCCGTTTTCTTGTCCGTCATAATTGGCCTAAATCGTTCGTGTCTTCAACATCCTCAACATCCCTCCGCGGAACGTCCGCCCAAAGGTCTTCCAAAGCATAATGCTCCCGATGATCTTTGTGAAAAATATGGAATACGATGTCGCCGTAATCCAGAAGCGCCCACACTCCGCTGCGCTGCCCCTGCATCGTCCAAGGTTTCTCGTCCACTTCGCGCTGGGTGAAGACCTCGATGCTGCGACCGATGGCATCCACTTGCGTGTTTGAAGCGCCTTCACAAATCACGAAATACTTGGCGATAGCATTGGCCGTTTTACGAAAATCCAAGACAGCAATGCGCTTGCCCTTCACTTCTTGAATGCCCTTGATGCCAATTTCCAGCAAGGTTTCCGTGCCAGAAATTTTCTGCTTAGCCGTTGTTTTTCCCATCGGAGATGAATCCATAATTTCGCGAAAGTACTACTGCAATGTCCGATAAATGCACGCCGCCAACCGGCTCCGACCGCAATGCTCGCCTTTTCTTGAAGGCCGCCGGCGTTAAGCCCCTTACAAAACGCTGTGTTGCAGGGATTGAAATCGGGCATTGGGGCGAGGTGGATAGCACCAATGCGATGGGTCAGAGGCTATTGAAGGCCACAGGCAGTGTGCGAGGGCGGTGGGCCATTCGCGCCGAGCACCAACGCGGCGGCCGAGGCCAGCACGGGCGCCATTGGACCGACGAAGCGGGGCGGGATTTATGCCTGTCGGTTGTGCTTTGCGGCAACCTCCCCCAGCGCTCACCTTTTTCTTTGAATATGGCCGTGTGCCTTTCCATCGCTCAGGCCATCGAACAACTGCTCACTCCAGCTGCTGAGTCAAAAACTAGCCCAATTGCAGGGCCAAAAGTCGAAGTGAAGTGGCCCAACGACATTATGGTGAACGGCGAGAAAATTGCGGGCGTGCTGATTGAAAACACCTGGCGCGGGTCGCGATTCACGGGCGCCGTGGTCGGCATCGGGCTGAATGTATCCGGCACGCCGCCCTTCCCCGGCGCCACATTTTTGGCCCAGCACCACGCAAATCGGAACGACACGAAGTTAGATCTTGAAATGGTCGAACAATATGTCCTATCCACGCTCGCCGCTTGGTTGGACCGGTTGAAATTGGCCGAAGATTCCGCCTCGCAAGCGCAACTGGTCGACGACTACAATGCGGCATTGTTCGGACGGGGGCGCGCCCAATCATGGGAGCTTGATGGCCAAACCGTGTGCGGTGTCCTGGACCACGTCGACTTCGAGGGGCGGCTCTGGACGCAAGACATTGAGGATGGCCGGGAGCCGGGGCGGTCAAACGCCAAAAGCTATGCACCGGGCAGCGCGCATTGGCTTGGATTCACCTAAATCAGATGGGAAACTGGCGCGAAAGGGAGCTGACGATGTAGGAAAACAAAGCGTCGAGCGGTTTCTGGGCCATCATCTTCAAGAACGGGTTCAAATCAGCGCTGCATAGCACATCAGCTGAGCACACATCGCCTGAATCTGAAGATTCCGCAACCCGAATCGTCAAGTGGAATGAAAAAGGGGCGCCGCCGCCGTCCAGTAGCAACGTGCCGTCGTCGGCCCAGGTCCTATCCTCAGGGCGGGAGAGTTCAATATTCACGCCGCCTTGGATGGTGAATCGAGCCGACGTTTCAGAAGCCACAAAGTCCTTCACCTTGCCCTGAGGCAAGAGCGATTCAAAGTTTCGCAAGTCGAGCAAATGCACGCGCATGTCGGCGGGGCTGAGGCCCGCTTGGACCGTGGGACTTTGAATGTCGGTCATACTTTGTCGCTCCAAGCCTTGGGGTCCAAACTCCAACCGGACAAAGCGGAAGCCTGATCGGCGGTGAGATAGGATGAGGCTTCTGCTTCTTCGAGCAGTGCCTCATAGTTTGAAAGCGTTTCGAGCTCGACGCCAGCCGATTCAAAGTTCGCGGCAGCCACGTCCAAACCGTAGCTGAAAATCGCCACCATGCCCTTCACTTCAAGGCCCTTGAGTCGAAGTGCCTCGACTGCATCAAGGCTGCTCTTGCCCGTGGAGATAAGGTCTTCGATGACCACCACCTTACGCGCGGCTCCGAGGTCGCCCTCCACCTTATTGCCCTTGCCGTGCTCCTTCGCAGAAGCGCGGACGTAGCAAAAAGGGATGCCGAGTTCGTGCGCGACGAAAGCGCCCCAAGCGATGCCACCGGTGGCCACCCCGGCGATGATGTCGGGCGTTCCGTAGATGGTTTCAACAACTTGGGTGAGCCGCTGCCGGATGTGTGTACGAACCGCTGGATGACTGAGGGCCATGCGGTTATCACAGTAGATGGGCGACTGCAATCCCGAGGCCCACGTGAAGGGCTCGTCGGGCGAAAGCTGGATCGCTTTGATTCGCAACAGCGATTCCGCTATTTTTCGGCGCTCATCGATTGAAATTGGCATGGCGCAAAAGTACGAAGTCATCATTGAAGCTGCGGGGGGTCTTTTGACCAATTCTCAAGGCCAATTATTATGCATCCACAGGCTCGGCTATTGGGACCTACCGAAGGGGAAAATCGAGCGCGGAGAATCGATCGAAGAGGCGGCCGTGCGAGAAGTTTCCGAAGAGTGTGGCGTGCCTTTGCCGGTGATTAAAGGCGCCTTGGAGACCACCGAGCACTTCTATACAGAACCTCAGACAGGGCGGCTTGTGTTGAAAAGGACGCATTGGTTTGCCATGGCAGAAGGCGAATCAGGTGCAGATTCTGCCGAGGCCTTGACGCCACAAATTGAGGAGGGGATCACCCAAGCGGTTTGGGCCGATTGCTCGCAGGTGAGAGCCATGATACCGAAGGCTTACGACAACATCGCACAGCTTATGGCCGCTTGGGTGGCCAACGCATGCCCTGGCTTGGAAGGGGCTGATGGCGCACTTGTTTCGGACTCTTGACGGCCCGATCAGCCCCAGTCACCACCACTTGAGGCAAGGCGCTGAGTTGAAAAGCGTCAATAATTCGGTGCTCTGCACCCCCGTACAGAAAACTCACTTGCAGCTTTTGCATCGCGCCAAGGCCGCCCACCTTTTCAATGGTCCGGGCTTGGAGGGCCAAAAAAGCATCCCAATCCGTGCCCAAATCAAGCACGACAATTTCAAAGGGGGACGGAGGAGCTGCAGCGTGCGCAGCGGCTTGAGAAACTTCAATCTTGCGGCATAAGAGCTCGACTTCTGTGGAGGCCGTCTGCGAGGCAGCGTCTACAATCAGCCAAACGATGTGCCCATTCTCAAAATATGCATCTTCAACGCGTTCGGCTATCTCCGCGCTGAGCACCACGTCATTGTTGGGACGGAAAAACTGAAGGTCGGCGGGCAAAGTATCGTGTGCGTGCATCTGCTGGATGAGTCGCTCAACTGTCGGCCCGTACGGGTCGTACAGGCTGAACGTGTCATGCACATCGTCTTGAAGATGTTCCATAAGCCTGAAGAGCAAGTCATCATTGGAGGCTAGATCTCGAACAAAACGTGCGGCGGTCCATTCCGACCGGACATCCAGCGGCGGCTCCGGTTGCAGATTCCAAACCGCCCTGGCCTGCATCCAAGCCGCTATGTCGGCTGGGCCGGGCGCTTGGCTGGCCGCATAAGCCTCGAGCAGTTGATCCCTTGCATCGGGGTTGAGCGCCAAGCGCAAGGCCCAGCGCGAGGCCCACATCATATCGCGCAACGCAAGCGAAGACGACCGCTCCGCCAGACTTTGAGCGCGCATTTCAAAGGCGGAATCCAGGGCCAGCAACTCTGCAAAAGGCTCAGCTTTTGGAGCATCCCCAACCGTACGTTCAAGGCGCGACGCACTGCGACTAAGCTCCCACCAAATACGGGCCGAGTCGGCGATGGCCGACTGAAGCTGTGTCATTTCCTCCAGTATCTTCTGGCCTGTGGACCCCGGCCCCGTGGCAACGAGCACCCCTTTGCGTTGCCCCAAGGGCCCCGCCGCCGCAGTTGGAACTTTCAATTCCAAAAACAAAGCACCGGCCTGATCACCGTCGTACCAGCAGGCCCAATAGGCGGGGCCTGAGCGCAAGCGAAGCATCCCCGAAAACTCGCTCGATGGACCCGCCGCTGCGGGCTGTCCTGCCGGCTCGGTCAGTTGGATGTTCCAGCTTCCACCGGACTCCACCTGGCCTCGGCCCACAGATATCCACGCATCGGCCAGCACGTCCACATTGCGATACACCTCGACGAATCGGCCCTCGGCCCCGACCCCATCGATCGAACCTTTGAGCAAGGCCTGTTGCGATGCCACGGTCGATGGCAGGGCGAACAAAAATAGAATTGGGATAAGAATCAAAGCCCGCATGAGCTCACACCAGTTGGACTACGTCCGGGACAAATTGGCTTACATCACCGCCGTGGGTCAAAATATCGCGAACCACCGTTGAGGAAATCGGCGCAAACTCAGGGTCTGTGAACAGGATCATCGTCTCCACTCCCGGGTCCAAGCGCTTCATCATCTGGGCGATGGTGCGCTCGTACTGAAAGTCCCCGCCGTTGCGCACCCCACGCAACACCCAGTTTGCCTCCACCTCTCGGCAGAAATCAACCGTAAGCCCTTGGTACGAAAGCACGCTGACGCGGGGCAAATCAGAAAAAACTTCCGCGCACCAGGCCATGCGCTTTTCAAGTGTGAACATGGAACTCTTATCTGCATTTACGCCAATGGCCACCACAATCTCGTCGAAGAGCGGCGCGGCGCGGCGCAAAATATTTTCATGCCCCTTGGTGATGGGGTCGAAAGAGCCGGGGAAAATTGCGCGTCGAATGGCCATAGCATCGAAGTGTTCAAAGCGAACTTAGTCGAATTCAAAGAAGCTGAAGTGCACCTTGCCGTAATTTCTCGTTTCAACAAAGCCCTCCACCTCGGAGAAGTCGCGGCGTTCGCCGTGCTCCAAAACAAACAGGCCGCCCGCGGCGACGAAGCCAGACTTTCGAACGCGGTCGGGCAGTGATTCCAGCTCTTCCATGTCGAAGGGCGGATCGGCAAACACGAGATCAAACTGGGCATTGGCCTTGAAAAGCAGGCGCAAGACATCAGCCCGGACACAGCGCAATCCCGTCCACTCCCAAGCCCTCGCCTGGTCTTTGATGCTGCGCACCGATCGGCTGTCTTTTTCCACGCAAACCACTTCTTGGGCGCCACGACTCATGAGTTCGAAGCCAATCGCGCCCGTGCCGGCGAACAAGTCCAGTGCACGAAGGCCTTCAAAGTCCACGCGAGAGCGCAGCAAATTGAACAAGCCCTCACGGCCGAAATCCGTGGTGGGTCGCCCCTTGAATCCACTGTGAGGCTTAAAATGTCGGCCCTTGAAAGCGCCTCCGATTATTCGCACGGGCTTGAATCTAAGCGCATTCAATCATCTGAATAACGGGTAAAAGCAACTGGCGATGAACGGCCGAAACCGCACCTTTTGTCGGGATGAAGCGTCCGAAAAACAAGTCAGC
>JAQWTJ010000064.1 GCA_029242765.1 Flavobacteriales bacterium
AACGTCACCGCGCGATACATAGCGCCTGTGTCAATATATACGTAACTCAAGGCGTGCGCTACATCGCGGGCCAATGTGCTTTTTCCGGAGGAGCTCGGCCCGTCGACCGCAATTTGAATTCGCTTCATGGCGGAGTCTTCAGCTGATGCTGGGGTTGGCGTTGGTGCAGCGGGTTGAAGGGTGTCGTACACGCCTGCAATATAGGAAGCCGTGAACGGTCAGGAGGGTTAGCGGCCGCTCAATTGTGTGCGAATCGCGATGTGGTTGGAAGCCCCCGCTGCGTGGTAGGTGGCCCTTCCAAATTCGAAGACGAAGCGCTGTGTTTTGTAGCCCAATCCCCACGAGAAGCCTGCCGTTCCGGGTGCGCCGCTGAGCTTGAGTTCGCTACGCCTTCGGTGATCGTACCCGACGCGGAAGCGCAAATTCTCGCTCAATTTGATTTCCGTACCCATACGTAGATGCCGCAACAGGCGGTCGCCCGTCGCCCAAGTGGAATTGACCAGCGTGTCGCCCGTCAGCGGGTCGATGTTATCGTCATATATACCTGCGGGGCTGAGATCCCAGGTCTGCAGGTTTCCGTAGGCAACGTGTACAACGAAAGGTGCGTTGTCGAAGCCCTTGGATAGGGCAAAGCGGGCGTCGGGCTCAAAGCGTCCGGCCGCCACCGTTTCGTCGGACGAAGTTGAGGCGCCCCAGGGACGCACCGCAGCGGTGAGTCGCAGCTTTCGCACCTTGTTAGTATGCGAAAGTGCGATTTCACCTTGCCCGAACAAGGTGCTACGGCTGTATAGATGGGATTGGCCTAAAGCGAGATTCACACCCACGGCCCACGCGCTGTCTACGGCATACGTCGCCCCGCTGACCCACGCGATTTCGCCACCAGAGAACTCGCCAAGAGCCGCGCCTGTGGTGGACGTTTCTGCAAAGGTCCCCAAGGACAAGTAGCGTGCGCCCGTCTGCCAGCTCAGCCCGAGTGCTGGTGCGTGGAAGGCCGTCACGGCGCTCCCTGCAGTGATGCCAGCAAAATAATCAACGAAAGCAAGGTGCAATTGGCCTGCATGGGTCGAGTCCAGCAGCACGCCTTGGCCCAGCACGTCGCCCAGACTCGGGTCGAGCACGGCCTCCATAGAGCCTGCGGCTCCTGCAGAACGCGCTCCCATTTCAAAGTCCAGCACGGCCGGTCGCGACACAAAGCCATCGCTTTGTGCGAAATGCACTTGATAGGTTGCACCCAGGCCGAAGGCCAGTAGCCATTTTAGCAAGCCCTTCATTTTGAGGCGTTCTCGCTCAAGTCCTTCGATTTTTTGGGTGGCACCACCACGTTCAGGGGTTTGTCAACCTTCACCTGCATCAAAGCGTGGTCCACCACTTCAATCATTTCTTTCACATAGCGGAAACGCATCCCTTTGAGATATCGTGCATCGATTTCCTCGATGTGCTTTCGATTGGACTCGGAGAGCAGGATTTCCTTGATTCCAGCACGGCGTGCGGCGAGGATTTTCTCTTTCACTCCACCCACCGGAAGCACTTGCCCGCGCAAAGTGATCTCCCCTGTCATGGCCAGATATCTACGAACTTTGCGCTGGGTGAAGGCCGAGGCGAGGGCTGTGAGCATCGTCACGCCCGCCGAAGGGCCGTCTTTTGGGATGGCACCGGCCGGCACGTGGATGTGCACGTCCCAAGTCGTAAATACGCCGGGGTCCAGCCCCAAATCTGCCGCGTGAGCACGCAAGTAGGCCAATGCAATCACCGCACTTTCCTTCATTACGTCACCGAGATTTCCTGTCAACGTGAGCTTTCCTTTGCCGGGGGTGATCAGCGTCTCAATGAACAAGATGTCACCTCCAGTTGGCGTCCAGGCCAGCCCGGTCACCACGCCCGCTACGTCGTTTCCCTCGTAGCGGTCTCGTTCGTACGACGCCCCCAAAATGTCGTTTAAGGTTTCCGGGCGAACGGCCAAGTCATACTCCTCTTCCAGCGCGATTTCTTTCGCCCGGTTGCGCACGAGTTTTGCGATGCGCTTTTCCAATCCGCGCACCCCGCTTTCATTCGTGTACTCCGAGCAGAGCTTTTCTAAGGTGCCCACCGGAATCTTAATTTGACTGGCTTTGAGCCCCGTCTCTGCGATGTGTTTGGGAATGAGGTGCCGCTTGGCGATTTCCACCTTCTCCTCGATGGTGTAACCGCTGACCTCAATAATCTCCATGCGGTCACGCAGGGCCGGCTGGATGGTCGCCAATGAATTGCACGTTGCCAAAAACATCACCCGACTCAGGTCGTAGTCCAGCTCCAGGTAGTTGTCGTAAAAGGTGCTGTTTTGCTCAGGGTCGAGCACTTCAAGCATCGCCGATGACGGGTCGCCGTGGGCGTCCCGGGCGAGCTTATCGATTTCGTCCAGCACGAACAAGGGGTTGCTCTTGCCGGCCTTCTTAATGTTCTGTAAGATTCGCCCCGGCATCGCGCCAATGTAGGTCTTGCGGTGGCCGCGAATTTCCGCCTCGTCGCGCATTCCGCCCAAGGACATGCGCACGTATTCACGCCCGATGGCCCTAGCAATCGACTTGCCCAAGGATGTCTTTCCGACCCCCGGAGGGCCGTACAAGCAGAGGATCGGCGCCTTCATATCGCCTTTGATTTTCAATACGGCGAGGTATTCAATGATGCGTTCCTTCACCTTTTCTAGACCGTAATGGTCTTCATCCAAGATCTTCTGCGCGTGGGCCAGGTCGAAATCGTCCTCACTCACCTCGCCCCACGGCAAGTCAAGCATCAATTCGATGTAGTTGGATTGGACGCTGTACTCCGCACTTTGCGTGTTCATGCGCTCGAGCTTGCTGAGTTCCTTTGCGAACCTTTCGCTCACATTTTCAGGCCAATCCTTCTGCGCAGCTCGATTTTTCTTCTCGAGCAAGTCCTCCTTGTGAGGGTCTGAACCGAGTTCTTCTTGGATCTGTTTAATCTGCTGCTGCAGGTAGTAATCGCGCTGCTGCTTTTCCAAATCCGTCCGCACTTTGCTCTGGATGTCGTTGCGAAGCTCCAGCACCTGCAGTTCTTTGTTGAGCAGCACCAATAAGTGCTTCACCCGCTTTTCTAGGCTGTCCAATGCAAGCAATTCTTGCTTCTGCTTCACTTCAGCGCCCATATTCGAGGCGATGAAATGCACGAGGAAGTTCAAGCTGTCGATGTTCTTGATTGCAATGCCTGCTTCGCTCGGAATGTTCGGGCTTTTGCGGATGATCATCATCGAAATCTCCTCGAGCTGCATTTGCAGGTCTTTCCGACTCTCGGCACTAGGAGGGTCCACGTTGTCGACATAATCGGAAACTTTGGTCCTCAAAAAGGGTTCTTCCTGCGTCGTTTCGCCCAATTGGAAACGCTTCTTGCCTTGGATGACCACCGTGTTGCTGCCGTCGGGCATCCGCAACATTTTGATGATACGCGCAACGGTTCCGACCTGATTCAAATCTTCGGCGCTGGGGTCTTCGATGTCCCGGTCCTTTTGGGCCACAACGCCGATGCTCTCCCCGTGCTTGTTCGCGTGACGTATCAGTCGCAAACTCTGGTCTCGGCCTACATTGATGGGCATAACAACCCCCGGGAATAACACGGTGTTTCGCAGTGGAAGAATGGCCAATTCATCCGGAGTATCCTCACGCTGCATCGCATCCTCCTCCTCGGAGGACAACAATTCGATGCTCAACTGCTCTTCGCCTTCTTCGGCCAGAAATTCAAATGGATTCATGCGCTCACTCCTTCTCACAAGCCGTGCCAAACCTCTCGCAAGCAGCTGCTGTGTTCTAAACAGGGCAACTTGTGAGTTCGTCTGACATTTTCGCCGATTCTATTCTTTCGAGGCCATTTCTTTCAAGCGACTTCGTTCCACGTCATCCATGTGCATGCCTCTTCGGCCCATAACATGCTCAGCGGTTTGGATCATATTGGTTAGGCGATGCACTGTCCGCTCGCCCGTTCGGGCGTTGTACCAAGAGAAGGAGGGGAGGTGTTTGGGCGGGAACCCCACGTCGAAGATAACGCTGCCTGTCCCGATGACCGTCCCGGTGTTAAAGACCGTCCCGATTCCACATTTCACATGATCGCCCATGACCACGCCACAAAATTGAAGCTCGGTCAATTCGATTTCTTCTGAAAGCGCGTTCCACTGTCGCACCCGTCCGTACGTATTCTTCAAGTTGCTGCACGTGGTGCCGGCCCCGAGGTTGCACCACCTTCCGATGACGCTGTCGCCAAGAAATCCGTGGTGCCCTTTGTTGCTATAGCCCTGAAAACTCACGCCTTTCAACTCGCCCCCCACCTTGCAATGCGGCCCCAAAGCAGTCGGTCCGTAGATCTGTGCCCCCATCGCAACGGTGCTGTTTGCTCCGATCACAACTGGCCCTTTGATCAGTGCGCCCGACTGCACGGTCGCCCCTGGGCCCAGGACGATCGGGCCGCCTCTCAAATCGAGCACCGCGGCCTCCACTTCCGCTCCTTTAGCCATCCACAGCCCTGCTGAATCGCCCAGCAGTACGGCGTGTTCAGGCTTCTCGCCACTTCGGCAGCCCCAGGCCTGCACCATGCCGTCCAGATCGTCCGCAATCGCCACATCGAGTCGGCTGAACAAGTCGTTCGGTCCCTGCAACATTGGCGCATCAGGCCACTGCTCCACGGCCGACCCGCGGGCCACCTCAGTCCAGTCGACGCCAGCCCCCAGTCCCTTCAGTTCAGCCGAACCACTCTTAAACCGCACCGCCACGATGCTATCCCCAGATTTCAGCGCTGCCCCGCATGCCAATCCTCTCAACCGGGCCGCCACGTCGGCCCCCGCGATTAGCCTCGCATTGACTGCAAGCACCTCGTCGACCGCTCCATCTGTCGGCTCAAAGCCTATGTCTAGCCCATCCCATCGCTCGCGCAAGGTTCGCCCGCCGAACAGCAAATCCGCCACTGAACGCAAGTCGCTCAACGGCTCAAATCCGCGGGCTTGAGCATCATCAAATAATACCATCACGCCAAATCTAACTTTTTACCGCCCATCCTTTCGAAAACGAAGCAACCTTTCTCGTATTTCTCGGTCATATCACAGGTACCTTACCCCCCGAGATGAACCGAATCCCCTTCCGCCCTCTTGCCCGCACCATCGCAGGGCTTTTGGCAGCCGCAGCTTTTCTCCTTGTGAGTCCCGCTTTTTCCCAAGTGGAGGTGAACAGCACCTTGACTCCTGAGCAATACGTGAACGATGTCCTGCTCGGAGTGGGTGTTGTGGCCTCCAACGTGACCTACACGGGAAGCCCCGTTCAAATCGGCCATGTCACCGGGCTTGAGGACTCGGCCTTTCCAATCACCGAGGGCTTGCTTCTCTCGACTGAAGTTGCGAACAATATTGCAGAGGAGGATTGCATCGTGCAGGCGATGATTGAAGATGGACTCGAGGTCAGCGGCGATGCGGACCTGCTGAACATCGCCAACAGCGTTCCGGGTCTAATCGGGCAGAATTTCAATGTGAATTCGGTCAATGACATCTGCGCCATCGAGTTTGATTTTCTCGCCACAGGGGACACCGTTAAGTTCAACTACGTCTTTGGATCGGACGAATACATGGAGTGGGTGAACAGTCAGTACAATGACATTTTCGGCTTCTTCCTATCCGGCCCGGGCATCACAGGCCCGTACGCCAGCCCAGCAGGATTCCCAGACGGTGCAATCAATTTGGCAGAAGTGCCGGACACCGACCCTCAACTTCCCATCACGATCAGCTCGGTGAACGACAACCTCAATTCGGAGTATTACATCGACAACGTGGGCAACGATATCATTTGCCAAGACGGTTACACGGTGGTGCTCCAGGCGGTGTCTGAAGTTGAATGTGGCGAAACCTACCACATTCGCTTGGCCATTGGAGACGGCAGTGACACGGCTCTTGAGTCCGTTGTGATCTTGGAATCGGGCTCGTTCGAGTCCAATGCGGTGGTGCAGGTCGAACTCACCATCGACGTGGGCAGCCCGGGCGCAAACATCTTGTATGAAGACTGTGGAGAAGCTGTACTCACCTTCACCCGTCCCATCGAAACCATCCTCGATGTCGAGGAGATGGTTATAATTTCTTACGCCGGTAGCGAGGCAGACAATGGCATCGATTATACGCTGCTTCCCGATAGTGTGGTCTTCCCGCCGGGGGTGGAAGTGGTGAGCTTCCCGCTCGATGCTTTTGAGGACGGTTTGGTTGAAGGGTCAGAGCTGGTCATCATGGAAATTCTGAATCTGGCGGCTTGCAACGGCGGCGGTGTGACTTCTTATTTCGAATTCACAATATGGGACGAGCCGTTCCCGCTGGTTGTCAACGGTTTCGAGACGACCATTTGTGTAGGCGACTCCGTGGTGATGGAGCCAGATATTGAAGGCGGTTATGGCAATTTCCACTATGAGTGGGATTGCGAGCCTGGGTATGACGATAGCCCCGTGGTGGTTTACCCTTTGGACGATTACGACTGCATTTTGGTGGTGACCGACACCTGCGGTATGCCATCGGATGATGCGCTTTTTGAAATTACAGTTGAGGAGTATCCTGAGCTGACGGCTGAGATTATTGGCGGTGACATTGTATTGGCCTGCAACGGCTTCGCAGATGTGGTGGCCGCAGCCGACGGTGGCAATCCGCCCTACACCTGGACTTGGGAAATCCAAGACGGCCAGAACGCCTGGGGTTGGGAGAACACCTTTTTTCTGTCCACGTGGACGGGTGCCACCGAGCTACACGCTATTGTCACCGATGATTGCGGATTTACTGCCGAGGCCGTTGTGGACGTGTCCATTGACGTTCCGGAGCTCATCATTGAGCTGGACGAATCATACCCGGTGGCCTGCAATGTGCCGTTTGAAATCGTGGCCGAAGCGCAGGGCGGTGAACCCTTCATCAACTACACGTGGGTCGACGGCTTCAATTGGCTTGACTTCGACCAAACCCTGAACTGGACCACTGACGTGGACATGAATGTCACCTTGCAAGTGAGCGATGCGTGCGGTCAATTCGTTGAGGCTTCAACGCTCATTGAGGTGGTCTCAGAACCGCTCGAGGTGACCCTGCCCGACACTTTGACCGGTCCCTGCACCGAAGTCTTCTTCTTGAATCCGCAAGTGGCCAACGGTAGCGGCGTCTACACCTATATATGGACGCAAAACTTCGTCTTCGTTTCGGACGAGTCCACGTACAGCTACCAAAGCGAATACCCCACATCCATCCAAGTGGAAATCGTGGACAATTGCCAGGCAGAGGGCAGCGCGCTCGCGTACATTAACGTGGTGAATCCGCCGCTTGAAATCTCCTTGCCGGACACCCTCTTTGCCTCGTGCGTGGACCTCACGGCGTACACCGTGGATATCATTTCGGGCTCGGGCAACTACGTCTACGAGTGGTTGGTCGGCGACAGCACGTATTCCAATTTGCCTTCGATAAACGTCCAGAGCTATGCAACCGTGCCTATCGGCGTGGAGGTGGAAGACGGCTGTGGGGGAGAGGCTGACGCTTCTTCAGTGCTGGTCATTCCAGACATTCCTATGACGCTCGCCGTATCGGCCGACACATCCATTTGTCGCGGCGGTTCCGTCTTTATGTCAGCAGAAGCCACAGGCGGCGAGGGCGGATTTGTCTACACGTGGCCAAGTATACCGGCCTTTGGAACGGAGCAATTTGTGTCGCCTTCGTACTCGTCCAATTTCCCCGTGGCGGTCACGGACATCTGCGGCGAGACCATCATAGACGGCGTCTCAGTTGAAGTCCAATACATCTATTCCGACTTTTACACCTCCTACGTTACGGACACAAAAATCGAGTTCATCGCCACACCTGATCCGGACTGTGTGGACTGCGAATTCTACTGGAACTTCGGGGACGACAACTTCTCATTCGAGCGAAACCCCACCCATGAATACGATGGCTTGGGCGATTACTTGGCGAGCTTGCGTGTGACCAACGCGTTGGGTTGTACTGACAGCGCCTACACGCTGGTCACCGGCCCGGTCATTCTTTACATCCCGACGGCTTTCACGCCGAACAACGACGGCATCAACGATGCATTTGAAGTGGTCATTTCGGATGTGATTGAATACGAGCTCAGCATCTTCAATCGCTGGGGCAACTTGATCTTCCACAGTTTTGATCCCGCTGAGGTGTGGATAGGCGATGTAATGGGCGGTGCTGAGTCGGACGGGGCTGAGTCAGGCGCAAACGGTGAGCATTATGCACCCAATGGGATTTATTCCTACCGCATCAAGTGGAAGGGGGCGCGCACCGACGCGGAGGAGTTCTCAGGGTCGATTGAACTCATGCGTTGATTTCATAGTATGAAGAAGCACGTTCTCTGGCTGCCTTTCGCGGCGGTCACCTCCCTGTTTTTCTTATGGGGCTTTATCACGGTGCTCGTGGACGGGCTCATTCCCCGCCTCAAGGCTGTTTTTGAACTGACCTATCTCCAGGCCGGCTTGGTCCAATTCGCCTGGTTCGCTGCCTATGGTCTGATTAGCATCCCTGGCGGCAGGCTCATTTCTAAGATTGGTTACAAGCGTGGCATATTAACCGGCCTGAGCATTGCAGCCTTGGGCTGTCTCTTGTTTTTTCCTGCGGCCGGCACCCGCATGTACATGCTTTTTTTGCTCGCTCTTTTTGTAGTGGCTTCAGGCATTACGGTTCTGCAGGTTGCGGCCAACCCGTACATCGCCGTCTTGGGTGACCCTGCACGCGCCTCTTCACGTTTAACCTTGGCCCAGGCCTTCAACTCGTTGGGCACCACCATTGCTCCGATGGTGGCGGCCGGATTCCTGCTCAGCGACACGATTCTCACGGGCGATGCGCAATCAGCCTTGAGCGTCGCGGCACTTGAAACCTACCGTGCGGCCGAAGCGGCCGCGGTGCAGTTGCCCTTTGTTTGGTTGGCCGGTGGGTTTGCTCTACTCGCTGTAGCGCTTTCTGCAGTCCAGCTTCCCCGAATTCTCGGCACCGGCGGTCAGCGGGCAGAATCAACGTCGGGCTTTGCTTCTGTGCTGTCCAACCGGCGCCTACGTATGGGCGCGCTGGGTATTTTTCTTTACGTCGGAGCTGAGGTGGCCATTGGCAGTTACATGGTGAACTACGGCGTCGAGCTCGGGGTAGGCAACGCCGCTCGCATCGGCACGTTGCTCTCATTTTACTGGGGTGGGGCTATGATTGGTCGTTTTGTGGGCTCTGCCCTGATGCAGCGCTTGGCGCCCAATAAAATTCTCACCGTTTTTGCATCAGGGGCTGTCCTTCTTGTGCTGATTTCGGTTGGCACAACGGGCATGGTGGCCCTTGCTGCATTGTTGGCCGTCGGGTTGTGCAACTCCATCATGTTTCCTACGATCTTCACGCTGGCCATAGAAGAGCTTGGTGATCGTAAGCCTGAAGGCTCAGGGATGCTGTGTACAGCCATCGTTGGTGGCGCTTTCATCCCTCCAGCTGTGGGCGGAATCACAGATCTTTTTGGCTTCGGAACGGCCTTTCTTTTGCCGGCAATTTGCTACGTGTACATTGCGTATTTCGCCTACAATGTGGCCGGCAAGAAGGCGGTTTGAGCAGCAGGCATAGCCCGAGCTTTGCTTCTTCAAAGTCTGCGTTATAAAAAAAACATCAAATTGATTGAGGGTCAACGGAATTGGCTTTTCTTTAGCCCCGAATTAGGCTTTCGCCAGCCCATTATAATGTTATGGCTAAGAAGAAAAAGATAAAAGAACTCCAGCCGAAGATTAAGGTCCGATTGGACTCGCGCACCATCATCACGGTTCGTGACGAGAGCAAGCTCGATTTCTGGCGCGAAAAGTATCCAAACTTGGAGGTGATTAAGGACTTGTGACTCCCCCTTCATCAACTCAAATTTTGAAAATCAAAAAGGCCCTATAAAGGGCCTTTTTCTTGCGCTGAAGTTCAGAGAACTCAGACCAACTCGTCTTGTTTTGCAATCACAGCATTGAGCTGCTCGCGTCCTTTTTTCGTCAGCATGTACCCGTTCTTGTTTTGGATCAGTCCGTCGAGGTAAAGCCGTGTGATGCGCTCGCCGATTCGGGCCTGCCCTACACTCAAAGTGACGTCTCCCTCAATCCGTTTCCAGAAGTTGCGTTCAAGCACCGCGAGGCGGATATGTTCTTGTTGCTCCTTTTTGTGGGTGTGGACGATGTCCAAGATCATAAAGTCGTGCTTGTCCATGTGGTTTGGTTCAGGTGTGAAGGTTTCGCATGGCTTGGGTGAGAGTTCAAGCGACTGCTTAAGCCGAAAAATACCGCATAGCCTCCTAAGTTCTTAAGAAATCAGGGTTTAGATATGGACAATGTTTCAACGCTTAACATAAGTCATCGAATAGAGCCGCGTTGCTAGGCGCATGGATTCGTCACTGTCAGCAATCTAAGTGAAATAACTGAACAATCGCTTCACGTACTGCAGATCCCTCCCTGCATGACCCCCCGGGTGAAAGGGCGTGTGGAAGCGAATCCGTTTGTGTCGCGCCTCGATGGTGAGCACTTGTACTCGGGCCTGGGTTTCTATTGCCGCTTGATGCCAATCTACGCGGTCCAACTCCGTGTTAAACACGATTGCAACGGCTGGTCGTCGGCTTCCATCGTTATACTCGGAGTACATGTTTTCTGCTGTCAGCGCCGCATCTGAGAAAAAATAGGGCGAGCGCAGCCACCGCAAGGCAAGGCGCAATTGGCCAGCGTGCCGACCTCGTCTGGCCGCTTTCGGGCCTACGATTAATACGCAGGGGGAGGCCGGTGATGGCGATCGCCCCTCGACTCGCCAGCCACAAATTCGCAGCCAACGGCTCATGGCTTGGCGTACGAGTCGGCGCAAAATGCGATGCGATCTCCGGTGACTCTTACGATGACGCATCATCGTTATTGCTTGGGGATTTCGACTTTGTCGAGGCTTTTGAAAAGGCCGGTATCTCTCCCCAGTTTCCACGCACGGTGTCACATCCCATTGCACGATCCAACTCTTTTAGGAACACCTCTCGCGCCATGTGCTCGGCACCGAGCGAGGCAAGGTGGTCGTTCATAAGTTGGCAGTCTATCACCCGGAAGTCCAAGTTCTTGAGCCCCTCAACCAGGTGCGCCAAAGCGACTTTGGATGCATTGCTCACTTTAGAGAACATCGACTCGCCGAAATAGATGCCTCCGATCGAAACGCCATACAAGCCGCCAACAAGCTCACCGTCTTTCCACGACTCAACGCTATGTGCAAAGCCGAGTTGATGCAAGGCGTTGTAGCCTTGGATGAAGTCGTCAGAAATCCATGTGCCTTCTTCTTCACGGTCGGCACAGCAATGCATAACATCTTCAAATGCCCTGTCAAATGTTACAGTGAAAGCCCCACGATTTAAGATGTTGCGAAGACTCTTGGAAACCTTGAAGCGATCTAGAGTCAAGATGGCCCGCGGATCAGGCGACCACCATAACAGCGGATCTTCAGGCGAGCACCAAGGAAAAATGCCCCTTTGATAGGCCAAAAGCAAGCGCTCAGGGCTCAAGTCTCCGCCGATGGCTACCAGGCCGTCGTCACCGAATTGCTCGGTTTCTGGAAAGAAAAGCTCAGAGTTGAGTTCGTACAGAGGCATGTCTTGCGCAAGGTAACCGCCTTGTAGCAATGCGTTTCAATGCGGAGCGTATTTTCGCGCCATGAATGCAGACCAAGTCTCCCGCGAACAGTTGCACGCCGATTTGTTATCCGAGGACGCCAACCGAACGGCTGCGGCTTTGAGCCGCCTAGATGGACTGGCCGATTTAACCACTGTCGGGGTTTTGGCTCGCGTGTTGACTTCTGAGAGTTTAAGCCCGGAAAATCGCAGTTTGATTGAAGGCCTACTTCGCGATGTAAAACTTGAAGGCGGGGGAGCTTCCATATTGAATGAAGCCCTCTCTATGGAAGGGGAATTCGCCAGAGCTCAGCTTCTGGCATTGGCATGGGAAGCTGGTGCAACGGCAGAAGATCGCCTCTTGGACTTGGTGTCGCTCGCGATTGAATCTTCATTTGAAGTACAAATCGAAGTCATGACCTTGGTGGCGGAACTCGAGGGGATCCATGACGAGCAGCAATGGGAAGAGTCCTGCGCCATTTTGCAAGAAGCTATTGATGCTTTGGAGGTCTCGCAGACGGCTTTGTTGGCTGAAACGCTGAGCAATTTGCGGGAGTTTGCTGGCTGAACGCGCGGTCTCAAGTCTGCAAAACGCCCACCTGCATCGGCCCTGGATCGGGCGTGCCGTCTGCAGCCTGAATGCCCTGAGAAATCCAGTTGCGCGTATCGCGTGGGTCGATGATTGCATCCACCCACAAGCGTGCAGCAGCGTAGTACGGTGAGGTTTGGTCAGCGTAGCGCTGGATGATCTTCTCTCGCAGTTCCGCCTCATCCTCGGCACTCAGCTTTACGCCTTTCTTTTTCAGTGAACCTTTTTCGATGTTCAATAGCACGTCCGCCGCTTGATTTCCACCCATGACGGCCAATTGAGCCGTGGGCCAAGCCACAATTAATTTCGGGTCATACGCCTTTCCGCACATGGCATAGTTGCCTGCGCCGTAGCTGTTGCCCACAATGACAGTGAACTTGGGAACGACTGAATTCGCCATGGCATTGACCATTTTTGCGCCGTCCTTGATGAGGCCTCCATGCTCTGATTTTGAGCCCACCATAAAGCCCGTTACGTCCTGCAAAAATACGAGGGGGAGGCCCTTTTGATTGCAGTTCATGATAAACCGGGCCGCCTTGTCTGCGCTATCGGAGTAGATCACACCGCCGAACTGAACACCGGCCGTTTGTGATTTGACTAGCAGGCGTTGGTTGGCCACCACGCCTACACTCCAGCCATCAATGCTTGCCGTAGCACAAATGATGGTCTTGCCATAATTCTTCTTGAACTCACTGAACTCGCCACCGTCCACAAGAGATTTGAGCAAGTCTCGTGTGTCGTACGGTTTGTTGCGCTCCTCGGGCAAGACCTCAAGGATGGCGTCTTGTTCGCCGAGCGGTTGTTTTGCTGGGTCCCTGCGGAAATGTCGAGTTGAAGGCCGATTTCGACGTTGCTCCATCAATTTGCGCAGGATGGATATAGCCTCTTGGTCATTCTCAGCAATGTGGTCGGCCACACCAGAAATTTCAGTGTGCGTCACCGCACCGCCGAGCAATTCGCCGTCAACTTTTTCACCGATGGCCGCTTCGACCAAGTGCGGGCCTGCCAAAAATATCGAGCCGGTCCCCTTGACGATTACACACTCATCGGACATCACTGGCAAATATGCTCCGCCTGCCACACAACTGCCCATCACGGCTGCAAGCTGCGGAATGCCTGCCGCTGATAGTTTGGCGTTGTTGCGGAAGATCCGTCCGAAGTGCTCCTTGTCTGGAAAGATCTCATCCTGCATCGGGAGAAATACACCGGCGCTGTCCACCAGATAGACAATCGGTAGATGGAGTTCGAATGCCAATTCCTGCGCTCTCAAGTTCTTTTTCCCAGTGATAGGAAACCAGGCTCCAGCTTTAACTGTGGCGTCATTGGCCACCACAATGCATTGCGCCCCAGATACGGTGCCGATTATCACGACCACTCCACCGCAGGGGCAACCGCCATGCTCTTCATACATCTTGTCGCCTGCTAAAGCAGCAATCTCTAGCCGCTCCGTTCCCGGATCGAGCAAGGCGTCTACACGCTCTCGTACGGTCATTTTCCCCTTCGTGCGTTGGGCTTTGGCGCGCTGTTTTCCCCCGCCCAGGGCAGCGCGGTCCATACGGTCGTTTAGCTCGCTCACCTTCAGGCGCATGCTGTCCCCGCGTTGTGCGGCTTGTAGTGCTGGGTCGGTCGTCGGCATGGCGTGCGTTTAGGCGTACAATTTTGCGCTGCGATAAAGTTACGCACGCAGGCCTGCACCGTGTGTCGACTGGGCTAATTTTGACGCATGTTCAATTGTTCAAATGGCTTTCTTAAGTCAGCCTTGCTTTTTTCCTCCGTGCTGCTATGCGCGTGCAGCGATGGATCGGGGTCAAGGGAGCAGGGCAGACAAGGCGAGCAAATGGAGTTCGCTGATGAGCTCGTGCGTTTTGCCAAAGGCTTTGAATTTATTTCCACCCGTCGCGAATTCAATTCTTCTGGCCTGCTGATGCGCTCGGTTGAATCAGGCGAAATGTTGTCGCTATGGTTCAAGTCGCCTGAAGATTCAGCCGGGGCTGCAGCACTGTGCCCTCGTTGTCCTGTGGTGGTGTTAGACGGTGAGGATGGCTTTGGTGGAATTGCGACGTGGAGCACGACCCATGTGGCACTTCTTGCCAAGGCGGGCGGACTGAAAACCTGGGTGGCGACGGGCTACCGAAATCAGGTGCAGGCAGCTGTTGAACGGGTGGAGGCGATTGCGGGTTCAAGCATTGCGGGATCGAGCCCCGCGTATGACATCAATGGGGTTGCTGATTTGGGGGGCGCAGGGGGGGTGGATCGTGAAGTGTTGTTGAGTTGTGGAGCCGGTGTGTTGACCAGTTATCCGTTTGGCAATCCAATGGAGGGCTTGACCGATCAGACCGGCGTCCCCGTGTTGCCGCTGCAGGAGTACTTGGAGCCGCATCCGTTGGGCCGGGCCGAGTATATTCTGCTGATGGGTTGGCTTGCCGGGACGGGTCATACAGCAAGGACAGCTTTTGCTGAAATCGAAGGGGTGTACCGGGGGCTGTGCGAGGAGGGGCGTCAACTTGCCCATATCGCTCGGCCGGTGGTGTTCAGCGGAAGCGTGGATGCTGGGGTGTGGCATGCGCCGGGGCCGAATTCGTTTGCGGCGCAGTTGATTCGCGATGCAGGCGCTACGTATTTGTTGGATGGCGTGGAGGTTGCCAAAGGGAAAAGCGGAAACGTGCAAGTGGACCTCGAGCAGATGTTGATGCTTTCGAGCGAGGCTGATTTTTGGGGCAAGGTGGTGTATGCGCCAAGCGGTTGGACGCGGGCCGATGCGCAACAGGAGCTGCCGTGGTTGGATTTTGACCGCATAGGGAGCTTTCACTGCAACACCGCACAGGCCGATTACTTCACGCAGGCTGTGGTGGAGCCGCATTTGATGTTGGCCGACCTGCTTTATATTTTTCACCCATCCATTCGTGCCGATGCCAATTCAACCCCATTTCAACCCGCTTATTTCCAGTCCACCCGTAACAGTTCAATGCCGTGAAGGGGAGAAGTAGAACAGGCAGATTGTGGCCGTGGTTGGGGCTGGTGGCTTTCGGGGTGCTGGGCCTTTGGTGTTCGGTGCGCTGGGGCACCGTGGAAATGGATGCCGACAGTTTCCGGGCCGGCCTGTGGAGTAATGGCGGTGCGGAATCCAAGATTGTTTGGGGATTGCGCATACCTCGGTCCGTGATGGGCTTCGGCGCAGGTGCGGCCTTGGGTGTCGCGGGGCTGTTGATGCAAACCTTGTTTAGAAACCCTCTAGCCGGTCCGTCGGTGTTGGGCATCACGTCGGGTGCCAGCTTGGGCGTGGCTTGGGCGACACTGGGCGCTGGTGCACTTGGTGCCGGTGCGGGGCTATGGGGCGCAGAAGTGTGCGGTGCTGCTTTGGGCAGCTTCGCAGTACTCGGGCTTCTCATGGCGCTGATGGCGAAGTTCAATTCGAGAAGCGGCCTGCTCGTCTTCGGTTTGATGCTGGGCTATTTGGCAGGAGCGCTTGTGACGGTGATGCAAGCCCAAGCCACAGCGGGCGCCCTGCGCGCTTTCGTTTTCTGGGGCATGGGTTCCTTTGCAGACGCAGGGTTGGGGGCCGCCTTAGTCACGATTTCCTTGGCGGCCGTGGCTATTGCTACAACATGGCGGTTCAGGCGGTCTCTAGATGTGTGGACTCTAGGTTCCAGTCAGGCGCAAAGTATGGGCGTGGATCCGCGCAAGACGTCACGGATGCTGGTCATCGGGTCGGGCGTCCTTGCTGCTTGGACCACCGCGTGGTGCGGACCCGTGGCCTTTCTTGGTCTTGCAACGCCTCATGGCGTGCGCGCTTTGATGCGCTCGAGTCGTCACGGAGATATTGCCTTGGCCTGTGGACTGGGCGGTGGGGCGCTCGCCGTCTGGGCGGACTGGCTCGCGCATCTGGCCGGCCTACCGCTCAACGCGGTTCTGTCAATTGTTGGCGCCCCGGTGGTCATCGCGGTCATTCTCAGCAAGATCAGCCGAAACGTATGAGCGCCCATATATCCATACATGAATTGGTGCTTCCCCGGATTTCTGGCCCGCTTGTGCCGTTGACTCTCGACATTCCGCCTGGCGCGATGATCGCGGTCGTCGGCCGCAACGGCTGCGGCAAGTCGACTTTTCTGAGCGTATTGGCCGGCCTTCTTTCGCCTGTCGGCGGCAGTGTGGCATACGACGGTCAACGCGCTGACCGCATGTCCATTGCTGAACGTGCCGCTCACTTGGCCTGGGTGCAAAGCACGCCGCCGCGCGGCAGCGCCTTGACGGTGGAGGCCATTTTGGAGTTGGCCTCGCATTTTGGAAGCGCAAAAAATGCTGAGCAAAACGTCGTCGAACAAACCATCGAAGATTTCGACCTTTCCCAATACGCTTGCACGCCGTTGAACAGACTGAGCGATGGTTGGGCGCAGCGTGCGATGATTGCCCGCGCCTTTGCACAAAACACTCCGACCGTCTTGCTGGACGAACCCACGGCATTTCTTGATTTGCCGGCCAAGTTGGTTGTCTTCAAAGCGTTTGCCAAAGCCCAAGAGCACGGCCGCTCTATCGTGCTGAGTTCCCACGACTTTGATGCGTTGGACCGTCTGGCTCACGTCCAAGCTACGCTTCAGTTCACGTCGTCAGAAATAGCTTGCGCTGCTTCTTTTAATGTGGCGGGCGTAGAGGCGGGCTTATTGGGCTGAACTGGTCCCTACTTTTGCGCCCATGTCTTGGGTCATTCTCACCATCCTATTGCTCATCGAGTGGGCCGCCTGGCGATCCATTCGACGCACCATCTCCTCGTGGAAACGATTCCGCCTAGCACGCGCGGTGTGGGCAGGGCTGGCGGCGGCCTTTTTTATCTTCTTCTTTATCGTTATCGTCAAACCTTCCAGCTGGCTTTCCGATTGTCAGCCGTGTTTCATAGCCTTCGTTGCAACCTTTGTCACGCTGTTCAGTCCCAAATTCATCCTTGCGGTTTTCGAGCTGTTTGAGTCAGTCTTCTTAGCAATCCGCAGGGCCCTTGCCCCCAAATCCAGCCGCGCTGGCATTTCTCGCCGCAGCTTTCTCACCGCGGTGGGCCAAGGCTCGGCCGGCCTGTTTTTTGGAGGGCTCCTCTATGGCATGCTACACGGTCGCTTCAACTACAGTGTCCGAAGGGTTGAGGTGGCCATTGCAGGGCTTCCGCGGGCATTCGACGGTTTTCGTATCGTGCAGATCAGCGACCTGCATCTGGGTAGTTTTTTGGGGCATAACGACCGGGTTGAGGCGGGTTTTCAGAAGGTTCGTGACCTCGACCCCGACTTGTTGTGTTTTACGGGTGATCTGGTCAATATTCAGGCTGAAGAAGCCACCCCTTGGCTGGATTCGCTCCAATCGCTTCAAGGGCGCTATGGGAAATATGCTGTACTGGGCAACCACGATTACGGAGATTACGGCCAATTCCCAGAAGGAGAGAAGGAGCAAGTTGCGGCCGACGTCTTGGATTCATACCGGGCGATGGGCTTTGGTGTCCTATTGAACGAGAATGTTGAAATTGTCAAAAATGGAGCGGCCTTCACCTTGGCGGGCGTTGAGAATTGGGGCGCCCACTTCAAACGCGCAGGCGATCTCAACCTTGCGCTTCAAGGCGCCCCGGAGCAAAACCACGTCGTGCTTATGTCCCATGACCCGACCCACTTTGAAATGGAGGTCATGGGCAAGGCGCCTCGCGTTGCATTGACGCTCAGCGGACACACACACGGGCTGCAGATGGGCATTGAAATCCCCGCTCTGGGAATCAAGGCCTCACCGGCTGGTGCCATGTATCGTTTTTGGGGCGGGCTGTATCAAATTGGCACACAATACCTTTACGTAAATCGAGGCTTCGGATACCTGGGCATGCCGGGCAGAATTGGCATGCCGCCAGAAATTACGGAACTTACCCTGCGCTCCGTATGAGTCTATACCTATCACAACACGCACAAATCCAGTCACATGTCAGACGATAAGAAAGTCATTTTTTCGATGGTCAAGGTCAACAAGACCACGCCCTCAGGAAAGCACATCCTCAAGGACATCTTCCTCAGTTTTTATTACGGGGCGAAAATTGGTATCATCGGCGCGAACGGCTCCGGCAAGTCCACCGTCATGAAAATTATCGCCGGCCTTGACGAGGCTTACCAGGGGGATGTGGTGTGGGTCGACGGTTACACGGTCGGTTACCTTTCCCAAGAACCTCAGCTCGACCCGAGCAAGACGGTGCGAGAAGTGGTTGAGGAAGGAACGGCCGAGACGGTGGCTGTCTTAAAAGAATTCGAAGAGATCAACGCAGGGTTTATGGACGAAGAGGTCCTGAACGACCCGGACAAGATGCAAGCATTGATTGATCGGCAGGCCCACGTTCAGGACCGCATTGATGCCTTGGACGCCTGGGAGCTCGACACCAAGCTCAGCATCGCGATGGATGCTTTGCGATGCCCGCCAGACGACCAAAAGATTAGCAGCCTCTCGGGCGGGGAACAGCGCCGTGTGGCTCTATGTCGCTTGCTATTGCAGCAGCCCGACGTCTTGCTCTTGGACGAGCCCACCAACCACTTGGACGCTGAGACGATTGATTGGCTTGAGCAACACCTTGAGCGTTACAAAGGCACTGTGATTTGCGTGACGCACGATCGTTACTTCTTAGACAATGTCGCCGGTTGGATTCTAGAACTCGACCGCGGAGAAGGCATCCCATGGAAAGGCAATTACGCCGAGTGGCTTGAGCAGAAGACGAAGAAGATGGCGCAAGAGGAGAAACACGAGAGCCGTCGTCGCAAGGAGCTCGAGCGCGAATTGGAATGGGTCCGCCAAAGCCCTAAGGGTCGCCGAGCCAAGAACAAAGCGCGGATTAGCAACTACGAGTCGATGCTTGCCGAGGGCACAGCTGAAAAGCAGGCGCGTCTTGAAATCCCCATCCCCAACGGCCCACGCCTCGGCAACAAGGTCATCGAGGTGGAAGGCTTGCAAAAGGGTTTCGGCGACAAGTTGTTGATCGACAACCTCACCTTTTCACTTCCCCCTGCGGGCATTGTGGGCATCATTGGCCCTAACGGCGCTGGAAAGACCACGCTGTTCAAAATGATTATGGGCGAAGAGGCCCCTGACGCGGGCAAATTCGATATCGGCGAATCGGTTGAGATTGGCTACGTCGATCAAAGTCACAAGGAAATCGACCCTGAGAAATCGGTATGGGAGGTGGTCAGTGAGGGCAACGAGCAGTTGGAAATTGGCGGCGCTTTAGTCAACAGCCGGGCCTACGTTTCGAAGTTCAACTTTGCCGGGTCAGACCAACAGAAGAAATGTGGCGTGCTTTCCGGAGGTGAGCGCAACCGCCTCCACTTGGCCATGACGCTCAAGACTGAGGCCAACGTATTGCTCCTTGACGAGCCGACCAACGACATTGACGTGGCCACCCTGCGTGCCTTGGAAGAGGGCGTGATGAATTTTGCGGGCTGCGCCGTGGTCATCTCGCATGATCGCTG
>JAQWTJ010000071.1 GCA_029242765.1 Flavobacteriales bacterium
CAACTTAAATAAAGACTTAGTCGGTGTAGGACTAAGCACTATGATCTCTGGAGCCCTGGGAGGGCTTCCTATCATCACCGTGATTGTTCGAAGCACCGTAAACGTAAATAGCAAGGCAAAGACCAAGTGGTCCAACCTCTATCATGGGCTCTTCCTCATCCTTTTTGTCCTTGTCCTAGCACCCGCATTAAGGAGCATACCCCTAGCGGCCTTGGCAGCAATCTTAGTGCACACAGGATTTAAACTGGCCTCGCCTCAGGTGTTCAAGCATGCTTACGATCAGGGCGTCGAACAATTGCTCTTCCTTTCCTCCACACTCATTATTACTTTATTCACGGATTTGCTCTATGGAATCATAGGCGGGATTCTAGTCACACTGGTTTCTCATCTGCTATTGGCTAGGGTTGGACTCCGGCCTTTCTTTGAATTGATTTATAGATCCGGTTCAAAAGTGTACCGATCAGAAAATGGCACGTACAATGTTAAGTTGAACGGAATCGCCAATTTCCTATTCGTATTGCGGCTGGACAAATTGCTCGGGGAGATTCCCTTGGGCTCTATCGTACTTATTGACCTGTCAAAAACGCGTTTGGTGGACCTGTCAATCATGGAGAACATGATTGATTTTAAGCGCATGCAAGAGGACAAGGGCGGAAATGTAAAAATAATTGGTCTTGACAATCATGTCGCCTCTACAAATCATAACCGAGCCTTAAAAATTGTAACTGGCCGTGTGAAAAGCCGAATGACGCAACGTCAAAAACGGCTACATAAGATGGCCATTTCCAATGGCTGGACTTTCGAACGTGATGTAGATTGGAACACTTCGTATTTGAGGAATTTCCGGTTCTTTGATTCGCGCCCAATAGAAATGAAAAGCAATTCGCTGCAAGGGCTTGACGAAGAGAATCAAGCTCAATGGGAAATTGCTGACATTGTATTTGATGAGGGAGCCTTGCTCGCCCTCGAAGTATATCAAACCACGGTGCAGGTCATCCGGTTGCCTTGCTCTATTCCCCAATTTATAATTGACAAGGAAGGCCTCTTCGATCAAATCTTTGATCGGCTAAAATTTCTTTCGGGGTCAAACCTGGACATTAATCTCATGAAGCACACTGGTTTCTCGGGGCATTTTCAATTGAGTGGGGAAGACGAAGGGGCCATTCGAGCTTTTTTCACTGAAGACCTCATTCGTTTTCTGGAGAAAAATGACATTCACCATATAGAAAGCAATGGAGAGGCTCTAATGATTTTCAAATACCTCCATATTGCCCGTACGGATGAGGTGCAAAGCATGCTCAACTTTTCAAGCAATTTGTTGAAAAATATGGGCTTGAAGAGTTCATCTTGAGCACGCGTTAGGGCTCTACGCGTCTTGCGTAAACACAAAATATCAGTTGGTACAGAATCGCCCAAGACGTCAAGGGCGCACTGGAGTGATGGTGTACTCAAAAGTGTAATTGCCAAACGGCAATTGGTATTCCGGCAAGGGCAATGCTCCCCAACTGTTGACACAAGCAACTCCAGCAATGAAACCATCCATATGGAGATGGACTTCATCTCGGGGATTCAGAAGGCGTACATGGGCCTGCGTTGTTCTTTTTGAGGGGCCGGAATCCAAATCTTCCATCGCGTAATGCGAAGCGCTGAAATGAAGGGGCTGAGCTCCTGTAAAGCGGAGCCCCGTGCCATTTTCACGGCGAAATTCGACCCACCGGACATCGGTTCGGGTTCCGTTGTCCTGCGGCCTAGCGTACGCAGTAAAAAGCTCGTCGATAGGCTTTTCATAACGGCCGATGTGGGCCGCGTTCCTCCGATCGATGGCTGATTCGCCTGGCCCTCTGCCGTACCACATTGCTGTGACGATGTCTGAAGGCATGACCATGCGGTTTCCAAATCGATAGAGATTCGTGTGCTCGCCTTTCAAGGCTTTGAGCGTATTCTGAACGCGAACCAGGCCGGTCGCATCCACTTGGAACGACTGAATGAATTGCGCGTCTCCATTGAGTAAATCATGCTCGAAAACGATGCTCAAGCCGCTTGACTTGGACTGCGAAACGTGGTGCTTCACCTCAGACGCATTGTCAAAAGGGTGGGCCCATTCCCTGTAGATGTTTGGGGTATTGGCCCCGTAGTCGTTGTCAACAGGGGCCCGCCAAAACGACCCTTTAGAACCGGCCAACAGTTCCTGCCCATCCACCGCATACGATTCCATCACCCCCGAATCAAGATTGAAGGTGACGGTGAAATCAGAACCGTTGACGATCAGCTTCCCCTTCGATTCGATGTAAGGCACGGCCCCCGAGCTCAATTCCACATGTTGGAAAGGCGATTCTGGCGTGTTCCAAGCGAATTGTGCTTTCCCCAGCTCATGTTCGGCAGGCAACAGAGGTTCAGCATCTATCAATCTGGCGGAAAAGTTGATGAAGGTCTCGTCATCGGTGGTTTTCTTCCAGCGGTCGACGGTGACCGATGGCCATTGAAAGTGCTGGCGGCCCTGCGCCTTCACTTCCAACGCTGGCAAGGATCCCTTGAGATGCACATCGCCATTGGACACGAGCTCCCAATCAATGCGCACATTGGACAAGTCTCTAAAAAAGTACTCATTGGAAATCGAGACGCCCCCATCATCCAGCGAGAACTGCACCGGTTGCATCACGTACTTTGCCTCAGAAAAATGTGGCTGCGGCACCTTGTCCGCACGCAACAAGCCGTTGTTGAGGAAGTTATGATCGCTTGGCGTGCCTTCCGGCCCGAAGTCCCCCC
Source organism: Flavobacteriales bacterium (assembly GCA_029242765.1). Lineage (GTDB taxonomy): Bacteria > Bacteroidota > Bacteroidia > Flavobacteriales_D > Sanyastnellaceae > UBA8752. Next base: position 2,767 of record JAQWTJ010000071.1, read on the forward strand.
CGTAAGCGAAATACGCCCGCCCGTCTTTTTCCGCAAGCAAGCCTTGGTCCTGGAAATCCCAGATAAAGCCGCCCTGTAGCTTATCGTATTGGCGGTACAGGTCCCAATATTCTTTGAATCCGCCCAAACTATTGCCCATGGCGTGCGCGTATTCACACAAGATGAATGGCCGATGCTGGGATGGGTCTTGAGCGTACGCTTCTATCGTTTTGTATTCTGCGTACATATCCCCGATGATGTCTGTATTCCATTCGTGCACGGCACGTTCATAGGCCACATAGCGAGTGGGGTCCTCAGAACGGGTCCACAAATACATGTTGTAGAAATTGTAACCATTGCCGGCTTCATTGCCCATGGACCAAACGATGATGCTCGGATGATTGCGGTCGCGCTCCACCATTCGTTGCATGCGGTCCATATGCGCATTTAACCAATTCGGGTTGTTGCCCAAAGTGCGATCAAGTCGGTACCCGATGCCGTGTGATTCGATGTTGGCTTCGTCGTAGACATACAGGCCATATTTATCGCAAAGCGCGTACCAATCCGGGTGATTCGGGTAATGGGAGGTGCGGACGGCATTGATGTTGTGGGCCTTCATTATGGCGATATCCTGCAGCATGTCCTCGCGGGTCAACACGTGACCCGTACGGTAATTGTGCTCGTGCCGGTTCACCCCTTTGATGAGTATGGGCTCGCCATTGACGAGCAACTGACCGCCCTTAATTCGGACATTTCGGAAGCCAATGTGCGTCATTGTGGCCTCGAAAATTTGGCCTTTCCTATCCACCACTTCCAATTCAAGGTCGTACAAATGCGGGGTCTCCGCAGACCAAGCGGCCACATTTGGGACCGTCAATTCAAATCGCGTACCCCCTTCAAATTCTCGGCTCTCCCAACGCCCCTTTTCCACTTCACCACCATTTCTCATCAACCTTGGACGGACGAATTCTTTGCTTTTCTTTCCACTTCGCGTCCAAAAAACGTCCACGGCCAACTGCCCGTTGGCAAAGGAAGAATCCAAATCCGCCACCAAATGGAAATCATCGAGGTGAGCCTCGGGTTGGATGTACAAATAGACATCCCGCTCAACTCCTGAAATTCTCCAAAAATCCTGGCACTCGAGATAGCTGCCGTCGGACCAACGATACACTTCGATTGCAACTGTATTCACTCCCGAGCGAACCGCAGCGCTGACATCAAATTCGGCGGGAAGCTTAGAGCCTTGGCTATAACCTATTTGTTCCCCATTGACCCAGAGGTAAAAGGCTGATTTGACCGCTCCAAAGTGAATAATGACCTGTTCACCCGCCCATGAATCGGGCAATTCGAAGGTGCGCTTGTACGATCCTACGGGGTTGTCGCCGTCAGGAATGTCTGGAGGATGGGGGGTGGTCCCGTAACTAAAGGCATAGGGGTGATTGAGGTAGATCGGGGTGCCAAACCCTTGGACTTCCCAATTTGAAGGCACGGGAATTTCTTCCCAAGCACTGACATCGAACGACTCCTTGTGAAATTCGATAGGGCGCTCCTCGGGAACGGGGGCGTAATTGAATTTCCAGATGCCATTGAGCGACAGGTAGCGCTCGGATGCCGAGAGGTCTTCGGCGCGCGCCTTTGTCAAATTTTCGTAGCCAAAAAAGGTGGCCCGCGGGTTCAATTTATTGATGCCAATAACCTGAGGATTTTCCCAAATTGAATCAAGGGTTTGCGACCGGGCGAATTGGTTTGCTGTCGTGAAGACGATGAGGCCTGCAATTTGGAGCGCGAAATATGGGCGGAGTGAAAGCATGAATCAAGGGCATGAAAAGCCGGACGAAATCTACGATTTGTCAATCGTGTCAACAGAATATATATTTTTCAGCTCAATTCCGTGAAATGACCGCGGGTGGCATCCGAATTTAGGGCGCCGAAACTTCCATTGTATTCCCATGAACACTGCCTTTGCCGTCACGGACTATATCATCTTTTTTGTATATGCTGCCTTAATCCTCGGCGTTGGCCTGTATGTCTCGCGCAACAAAGATGGAAAGCAAAAAAGCGCAGAAGACTATTTTCTTGCAAGCAAGTCGTTGCCGTGGTGGGCCATTGGGGCATCCCTCATTGCTGCCAACATTTCGGCCGAGCAGTTCATTGGCATGTCGGGCTCAGGGTTCTCTTTGGGATTGGCCATCGCTTCTTACGAATGGATGGCGGCCTTGACATTGCTCATTGTAGGAAAGTACTTCCTGCCCATCTTCATTGAAAAGGGCCTGTACACCATCCCTGAATTTGTTGAGAAACGCTACTCAACGAATCTGAAGACCATACTGGCGGTTTTCTGGATCGCGCTCTATGTGTTCGTCAATCTAGCTTCTGTACTGTACCTCGGCTCGCTGGCATTGGAGACGATTATGGGCGTCGACAAAGTATACGGCGTGATCGGATTGGCTTTGTTCGCGGTCGCCTATTCCCTCTATGGAGGGCTTTCTGCCGTTTCTTGGACGGATGTCATTCAAGTCGTCTTCCTGGTCTTCGGCGGTTTGGTAACCACCTATCTGGCCTTGAATACGGTGTCGGGTGGCGCCGGTGCGATAGCCGGCTTTCAGGCCATTTTGGAAGCGGCTCCGGAGAAGTTTGCAATGATCCTTGACAAGTCCAACCCGGAGTACAAAAACCTTCCCGGCATCGGCGTTTTGGTGGGAGGAATGTGGGTTGCCAACCTGTACTATTGGGGCTTCAATCAGTACATCATCCAACGCGCACTCGCAGCGAAGTCATTGGGCGAAGCGCAGAAAGGGATACTCTTCGCAGCATTGCTAAAACTCATTTTGCCCTTGATTATCGTCGTGCCTGGCATTGCCGCATTTGTGATGATTCAAGACCCCACTATCATGGCGGGATTGGGGGAATCCGGTCAACTCAACATGCCTTCTTTGGAACAGGCAGACAAGGCCTACCCCTGGCTGCTTCAATTTCTCCCAGCTGGGCTGAAAGGGCTGGCTTTCGCAGCCTTGACAGCCGCGATTGTTTCCTCCCTAGCATCGATGTTGAATTCCACCTCGACAATCTTCACGATGGATATTTACAAGCAATACATCAACCCCAACGCCGATGACCGTGCCATGGTGCGGACGGGACGGGTTTCGGCCCTCGTTGCATTGGTTATCGCGGCCATCATGGCCCCTCTTCTCGGCGGGATTGATCAAGCATTCCAATTCATTCAAGAATACACAGGGGTTGTCAGCCCGGGGATTTTGGCGGTGTTCATCCTTGGATTGTTTTGGAAGAAAACGACAAACCAAGGAGCAATCGTTGGAGCCCTCGCGTCCATTCCTATCGCCATGTACTTCAAGGTTGCCCCAAAGGGGTGGTCGACAAGCGGCCTCTTTGTCGATGTCCCCTTTCTAGATCAGATGGGCTACACGACATTGTTGACCATGCTGGTCATTGCTATAATCAGCTGTGCAGGGGGCAATGGACAAGACGATGCCAAAGGCATTGCGCTGAACAATAAAACGTTCAAGACGGGCCCCATTTTCAATGTGGGTTCCTTTGCCGTGATGATCATATTGGTTGCTCTCTATGCGTTCTTCTGGAGTTAATTACTAGCGTTAGAGCCATATTTTCTTCCCCCATTCAACGAACACTTGTTTTAGAAAAATAAATTATGTCACCAAAAATCCACCAACTGAAAGTCGCCCTTTCACTTGTTTTACTGTTCACCGTATTCATAGGGTATTCCCAATCCTTGCCCATTGATTTTGAAACAGCTATAACCACCACTGACTTCGTCGACTTCGATGGCGGAACTGCTACAGTCTTTGCCAATCCACAATCCGCAGGAATAAACACCAGTTCTATGGTGGCACAAATAGTGCGAAACGGCGGAGCAATTTGGGCTGGAAGCAAGATCGAATTGGCTTCTAACTTGGACTTCACAGCGTTGAGCTCCATTTCAATGAAAGTGTTTACAGCAGCTCCTATTGGGACTGTTGTGAAATTCAAACTCGAGGGCGCTGGAGCAACAGAACGAGATGCCCTGACTACAGTTTCCAATGAGTGGGAGGAGTTGACCTGGGATTTTACTGGTGAGTCCGCCAATTATAATACCGTTGTTTTCATGTTTGATTTCGAAAACATTGGCGACGGTTCCGCTACCTCAACTTTCCTTTTTGATGATATAGAGATGTTCTCTGGAGGCACACAAATTGATTTGCCAGTAGATTTTGAAGGATCCACGGTGAATTATACCATGTCTGACTTTGGAGGAAACGTTTCCATGTTGGTAACCGATCCGTCCGACCCAACCAACATGGTCATGCAAGCTGTGAAAACAGACCAGGCAGCCACTTGGGCGGGGACCACTATTGGCACTCCTGCTGGTTTTGCAACAAATATCCCGCTGACTCTAACGGACTCAAAAATGACAGTTAAAGTATGGTCCCCTGCATCGGGCACGCCCATTCGTTTAAAAGTTGAAGATTCAAATGACCCAACGCACACCTGCGAAACAGAAACGAACACTACCGTTTCAGGTGATTGGGAAGTGTTGGAATTCGACTTCCTAAACCAGGCGCCGGGAACCGAACTATTGAGCATTGGTTTAGGTTGGGGTTGGACTTATAACATGGCGTCTATCTTCTTCAATTTTGGAACAGAAGGCGCTGTAGCAGGAGAGACAACCTATTACTTTGACGATGTGAACTTTGGAGCATTTGTGCAAGGGGTTTCCGATATTGGAGTTAGAGGTTTAAGTGTATTTCCCAATCCAACCCATGATCAATGGACTATTTCTTCTAAAGGCGCAAATATTACGTTGGTGGAGGTGTTTGACTTGCAGGGGAAGCTCATCCTTGATTTTGTTCCAAATGGCCCCGTTACCGCAATAGATGCATCAACCTTTGATGAGGGAATTTATTTTTCTAGAATTTCGACCAATTCAGGAACAAGGGGTTTCAAGCTATTGAAAGAATAAGCTGAAGGTCACAAGGCCGTGAAAATATTTGCCCCTACGTAACCTTTTGCAAACCGGCTACGTAATGGGGGTCATGCGATACATCATCCTCTCCTTCATTGGGGTCGCTCTTCTTACAGCTTGTACCCCCGAAACATATGTTGATCCTCTGTTGCCAGACGCTCCATTCGAAGCATCTGCAGCAAATTTCAACACCTCTATTGACGCTTTGCTTCCCGGTGAAAATGCCGGACCGAGCGCCGATCTATATATGAACGAATTGTACCAATGGCGCGGTTGCCACGGTGCAGCTCACATCATCTTTGGGTCCGACAACACGATCCGCTGGATCAATGACGGAAACGTCACGCAGATGCCTTACTACTTGACGACGGACAACCGTTTGTTGTTCGGTTGTGACTACGACTGCGGTGATGCCGTGCTCAACTACCGCTTCGATTCGGACACGAAAGACTGGAATGCCGCCGGTGAGGATTGTGATTACACGATCCAACACAAGCAAGGCGACAGAGCAGGGCTCACGCTCTGAGCTCTCCGCTCTTCCTCTTTATCAACTGTACTGGACCCCAGCCGCGACTGTTCGTCGCGTGCTGGGGTCTATGAGTATAAAAGAACCTGTTGTGCGGTTGCGCCGGTAGTCGTCCATAAAAAGCGGCGAAGCGCAACGGACCTTGACCCGAGCCACATCGTTCATTTCCAGCACAGGAGCCTCTTCCTCTATGCGATGCAGCGTATTGATATCAATGCGGTAGACTACTTCTGAGACTTTAGCGGTCACTTCATGGGCCATGTGGCGAAGCGTGAAACGCATGCCAGGGCGCATCGCCTGCTCATCAAGCCAGCAAATTCGCGCATCAATCTCCTGCACCTCCTCGGGCTGATTGTTGGGGCGAACCAGCATATCACCGCGACTCACATCCACATCATCCTCGAGCGTCATCACCACGCTTTGCGGTGGAAAGGCCATATCTATCGTCCGCTCCCCGATGGCCAATGACGCCACGCGCGAACGCGTTCCGCTCGGCAAGGCCACCACCTCATCTCCCACCTTAAAAACCCCACCAGCCACGCGCCCGGCGTAGCCGCGGAAGTCGCGATCTGTGTCGGTCTGCGGCCGAATGACGTATTGGACGGGAAAACGGCAATCCTGCATGTTCCGATCGGCTGCAACATGCACCTGCTCCAGATGATTCAGGAGTGTCGGTCCATCATACCAATCCATGCGGGTCGAACGGAGCACGACATTGTCACCGTCCAAGGCACTGATAGGGATGAACCGGACATCAGCGATGTCTAAGCGACTCGAAAAGTTGCGGAAGTCTTCCGTGATTTGCTCGTAACAGGCTTCGTCCCAGTCGACCAAGTCCATTTTGTTCACGCACACTACAATGTGCTTGATGCCAAGCAAAGACGCAATGAAGCTGTGGCAGTGCGTTTGCTCAACGAGCCCCTCGCGGGCGTCCACCAAAATAACGGCCAGGTTCACCGTGCTGGCGCCTGTGACCATATTGCGTGTATACTGAATGTGCCCGGGAGCATCGGCGATGATGAATTTGCGCTTGGGTGTGGTGAAGTAGCGGTAGGCCACGTCGATGGTGATGCCCTGCTCGCGCTCGGCCCGAAGCCCATCGGTCAGCAGTGACAGGTCCACGCCGTCTCCTCCCTTTTGCTTGCTGGCCCGCTCGACCGACTCGAGTTGATCTTCAAAAATTGTTTTGCTATCGTAGAGCAGCCGGCCGATCAACGTGCTCTTGCCGTCGTCCACGCTGCCCGCCGTAATGAAACGAAGTAATCCCTGTGCCATGCCTGTGCCTTTAGAAGTATCCCTCTTTTTTGCGGTCCTCCATAGCGGTCTCGCCTCGCCGGTCGTCCATACGTCCGCCCCGCTCCGTATTGCGTGCCACGGCCACCTCGTCCACCACTTGCTCAATCGTTTCAGCGTTACTTTCAACCGCACCGGTGATGGTCAAATCACCCAAGGTTCGGAAGCGCACACAGAGCATCTCTGACTTTTCCTCTGGGCGTAAATTCAAATGTTCACTGAAGGCCAAAATCTGACCTGCCCGGCGCACGCATTTGCGCTTGTGAGAAAAATACAGACTGGGAATCTCAATCTGTTCGCGCAGAATGTAGTTCCACACATCGAGCTCTGTCCAATTGTTCAACGGGAACACCCGGAAATGCTCGCCCGGCTGGTGCTTGCCGTTGAACAGCTGCCAAAGTTCGGGGCGCTGGTTCTTCGGGTCCCAGCTTGAAAACTCGTCACGATGAGAGAAAAACCGCTCCTTTGCGCGGGCCTTCTCCTCGTCCCTTCGCGCCCCGCCAATACAAGCGTCAAAACCGTGTTCTTCAATGGCACCAACCAAGGCCGGCGTCTGGATGCTGTTGCGCGATGCGTTGAACCCCTTCTCTTCACTAACTTCTCCACGGTCAATCAGCGTCTGGACTGAGCCCACAATAAGCTGCACGCCAAGCTTTTCTACGAGGTCATCACGAAAGGCAATCGTTTCAGGGAAGTTGTGGCCCGTATCGATGTGTACAAACGGCAAGGGGATGCGGGCCGGAAAGAAGGCCTTGCGTGCCAAATGCGCCACCACAATGCTGTCCTTTCCGCCGCTGAACAACAGGGATGGCCGATCAAATTGGGCTGCGACCTCGCGCAGCACATACATCGATTCGGCCTCAAGCTCGTCGAGGTGACTCAAATTGTACTCCCCGCTCATGCGTCCTTTGTTGAATTCAAGCGGCCCATACTACTGAAGCGAAACCACGCCCGCTCGTGAAAGTAATAAAGGAAGGTCTTGAGAACCATTTCAACGGCCGCTACACCGCCCGCCTTTTCCAAGGCATGGGGGTCCTCAGCAAAAAACACAAACGCAATGCCGAAAGTTGTCGCCGAGGCAATCACACGCCAGGTGAGCGTTTTAGCCAAGTGGCGCTTTCGGGAAGTTCCGGATGTCATGCCCATGAGTGTTCCAATGCTACAAGAATATCAGCCAAACTCTCTTCAGGCGCCTTTCCCGTGGTGTCCATATCAATAAATTCTTCTAAAGGCGGTTCATAGTCCTTGCTATGAAACTGCTCGCGGCCGCGAAGCTCGCTGGTGTGCACGTAAATCTCACAAATTTGAACACGAGACTTGAACTCTTCTCGCAAGAACCGATAAGGCGCTACAATACAAACAACCACAAAGCAGCCTTGGCCCGCCAAGTACAATGCGATGTCTTGCGCCCGCCGGATATTCGCCTCGCGTCCCGCGCGGGTGTAGTCGGCATTTGCTGTCAAACCCCGCAAGTCGTCTCCGTCCACCATGAAGCAGCGCTCGCCTTGCGCCTCCCAATGCCCCATCAAGGCTTTGCCCAAGGTCGACTTTCCAGCCCCTGGCTGCCCGGTGATCCATACGATGTGGTGTGATGCTGCCATTGCGGTGCAAAAATACATCGCACACCCCCTTAAACTGAATTTTTTTTGTAATCCCTAACTGCTTATTATCAGACACTTACAACTTGTTGCGGATATTTTTCGAACCTTTTCGTAACCATATTCAATCCGTCGGAGTAAAGGAGGTAGGTTTTGGTTAACTAGCCCGCCCCGCAAGGGACAGGCGATTTGGTGAAGTGAAAGGGTCCTCAAATGTGGGGGCCCTTTCCATATTTGGCCCAATTGGCTTCCCCTCTCCTTATCGACCCGGGTCAACCCCGGTTGAATTTCACGAACATGTGAATCCAAATGATGGGTTCATTGCAGTTGTTCGAAAGCTCCCGCAAAGATGTCAGCTGTCAAAGGCCTGCATGGCCACCATGGTTGCATAGGCGCCCTTCTTCGACACGAGCTGTTGGTGATCGCCCACTTCAATGATTCGGCCTTGTTCAAGAACGACAATCCGATCCGCGCGACGAATCGTTGAAAGGCGGTGGTCGATGACCAGCACAGTGCGGTGCTCCATCACGCGCTCGATGGCAGCTTGCACGAGCTTTTCCCCCTCGGCATCCAAGGCGCTGGTGGCCTCGTCGAGAACGAGCACCGGCGGGTCGTGGTAAAGGGCGCGAGCGATGGAGAGCCGTTGGCGCTGGCCGCCACTCAAACGACCGCCTCCGTCGCCAACCAGAGTGTGGTAGCCCTGAGGCAGCTGCTCAACGAAGTCGTGGGCGTTTGCGATGCGTGCGACCTCCTCAATGCGTGCAGGATCAGGCGACGGGTCGAACAGGGCGATGTTCTCGGCCACCGTGGCGTTGAACAGCAGTGAGTCCTGGGTGACTGTGCCCATCATCGAGCGCAAATCTGAGGTGGCAAAGCACCGAGCATCGACGCCGTCCCATGTGATCACCCCTTCACTGGGGTCGTACAAGCGAGCCAACAAGCGGGCAGCTGTCGTCTTCCCGCTGCCCGATGCGCCCACCAAAGCCACCGTTTCGCCCTTGTTAATCTTCAGGTCGATCCCGTTCAAAGCGGCCTGCTCACCGCCCGGGTACGTCATCGCCACATCGCGAAAATGGATCTGCTCGTCAAATCGGGCCGTCGTCGGTTCAGACGGTTCCACAACGGTTGATTTCGCCTGCATCACCTCTTCCAAGCGCTCGAGCGACGCGGCGCCTTTTTGAATCTTGAATATTGCGTCGCTCAGAGATTTTGCTGGAGGGATAATCTGAGAAAAGACCACGAGATAGCCGATGAACAATTCACCTTCTAGGCCCTCCCCTGCCAATACCAGCTTTCCACCCACAAAAAGCAGCACAGCAATGATGCCCAAGGACACAAACTCACTGACAGGCGAGGATAAGTACTCGCGCTTGTACAGCTTGCGCATGAGCTGGAAATACCCTTCATTTTCAGAGGCGAATCGACCTCGAAAGCGTTCCTCTGCGCTGAATGATTTAACGATGGGCATGCCCGTAAGCGTTTCCTCAATCCTGGAAATGAGTTCGCCAAGGCGCACCTTACCGCGGCCCGCAGCATTCTTCAAGGAAGCCGCGATGCGGCTGATAAGCAAGCCTGAGAGGGGCATAAACACCAATGCAAAGAGCGTGAGCTCCCAAGAGATTAACAGCAGCGTGGCGAGGGAAAGCACGATCATGATAGGCGCCTTAAAAAGCACTTCAAGGGTGCCGATTACGCTGAATTCAACCTCCATCAAGTCGTTGGTCATGCGCGAAATGAGATCGCCTTTTCGGGCTTCCGTAAAATAACCCAGCGGCAGGATGAGCATGCAATTGAACACCTGTGCCCGCAGGTCACGCGCGACCCCCGTGCGAATGGTGGCCAGTGAATAATAGGCGAGGTAGGTGACCAGGTTTTTGAGAAAGGCCAGCACAACGATGCCTATGCAAAGGCTGAGCAAGGCGCTCAAAGCGCCTTCCTCAGCGATAAATCCGTCGAGGGCCGTGCTGACTTGGGCAAAGACTGCAGACGCCGCTCCATTGGAGGCGCCGCCTGTCGAAGCAGCGGCATTGGAGGCCGTCGCAGTAGCGGCTTCACCGTGACGGAACAAAATGCGCAAAAAAGGCACAATTGCTAAGAAGGTGAACAAGGACAAGAAGGCATTCAGAACATTGAACAGCACGTTGGCCGCTAAATTCCAGCGGTAATTGAGCACCAGGCCGAAAAGATCACTAAAGCGCTTCACTCGGCGGAGTATCCGATGTAGTTGTGTGGCGTTATCGCCTGCAATTCAGCCCGCACAGGCTCGCTGACGTCCAACCCTGCAATGAAGGCCGCGATGGATTCCTCGTTGATTCCTCCCTGCCCACGCGTCAAGGCCTTAAGCGCCTCGTAAGGCTTTGGGAAGGCTTCGCGCCGCAGTATCGTTTGGATTGCTTCAGCCACCACCGCCCAATGACGGTCGAGATCAGCTGCAATCCTGTCGCTGTTAAGCGTCAATTTCGAGAGGCCTTTACGCGTCGAACTGATGGCAATAAGTCCATGAGCCATAGGCATTCCAATATTCCGAAGCACGGTCGAATCGGTCAGGTCGCGTTGGAGGCGGCTGATCGGCAATTTGTCCGCCAGATGGGCCAATAACGCCCCGGCCACACCCAAATTGCCCTCCGAATTCTCAAAATCAATGGGGTTCACTTTGTGCGGCATAGCAGACGAGCCCACTTCACCCTCGACAACTTTCTGGCCGAAGTATTCCATAGAGATGTACGTCCAGATGTCGCGGTTGAGGTCAATCAAGATATTAAACGTCCGGCGCAAGGCGTCGCACCAAGCGGCCAAGTGGTCGTAGTGCTCAATTTGCGTGGTGGGATACGAACGGTGCAGGCCGAGCTCCTCACACACCAAGCGGTCGGCAAAGGCCGGCCAATCCACGTCGGGATAAGCCACGCGATGTGCATTGAACGCGCCGGTTGCGCCGCCAAACTTGGCAGCGTACGGCACCTCATCAAAGACGGCGAAGGCCTGGTCGAGGCGCTCGACAAACACGGCCAGCTCCTTGCCTAGGGTGACTGGACTGGCGGGTTGACCATGGGTGCGAGCCAACATGGGGATATCACGCCAATTCTGAGCGAGGTCGTCGAGGTCGTCGCGCAAAGCGCTCAAGGCAGGCCGCAACACGTCAACTGTGGCCTCCATAAGCGAAAGAGGCACCGCCGTATTGTTTATGTCCTGCGAGGTGAGGCCGAAATGGACAAATTCCAAATAGTCCCCCATACCCAGCGCTGTAAGGCGATCTTTCACAAAGTACTCCACCGCTTTCACGTCGTGGTTCATCGTGCGTTCTGTGGCCTTGACCTCCAGGGCGTCTTCCATCGAAAACGTCTCATAAATCTTGCGCAAATCTGAGATTTGCTCGGTGCTGAGCGAGGGCAATTGGGATAAACCTTCTTTGCACAATGCGATGAAGTATTCGACTTCAATGCGCACTCGGTAACAGATGAGTCCTGACTCGGAGAAGTAATCCGCAAGAGGAGCAGTGTGGAGATGGTAACGGCCGTCCACAGGAGAGACGGCAAGCAATTGGGCGTGTGGCATTTTGCGCGTGAATAGCGATTGCAAAGGTACGGCTTCGGGGTATCTTTGGGCCATGCGAATTGAGACCATTGTACACGGCACCTTGCGCCTTGATGGCGGGGCCATGTTCGGCGTAGTGCCCCGCCCCTTATGGTCACGCGAGCGGCCCACAGACGAGCGAAACCGCTGCACTTGGTCCTTGCGGTCGCTGCTTATTGAGAACGGCAACCGGTTGATGCTCGTCGACGCGGGGATGGGCGACAAGCAGAGCGAGAAGTTCTTTTCGCATTACGCGCCAGAATTCAATGATTTGGACGCGTCGCTGGCGGCGCTGGGCTACGGCCGAGACGACATCACCGACGTGTTCCTGACGCATCTGCACTTCGACCATTGCGGGGGCGCAATCAAACGCGGCGGCGCAAACGGCGATTTGCTCGTTCCCGCCTTTGAACGCGCCACATTCTGGAGTACGCAGCGGCATTGGGATTGGGCGGTAGACCCCAACCCGCGGGAGAAAGCGTCGTTTTTGCAGGAGAATATTCGCCCCTTGGAGGAATCAGGCCAATTGAAATTTGTGGAGCGTAGTGTGGACTCAGGTGGACGGCCAAGCGATCGATCTTGCGGGGCCATCGAGGGTTTCCCTGAGATGGACATCCTATTTGTCGACGGCCACACCGAAAGTCAGATGCTCCCTCTTCTAGATTTTGGCGGCCGTAAACTGCTGTACATGGCGGACTTGCTGCCGTCCACCACACATATCCCCCTGCCTTGGGTGATGGGCTACGACACGCGTCCGCTGCTAACCATCGATGAGAAAGCGCGCGTGTTGCGCGAGGCGGCTGAAGGCGGCTACACGATGATTTTCGAGCACGACCACTTGCACGAGGCGGCGCAGGTGAAAATGACCGAGCGCGGAGTGCGGCTTGATTCGGCGGGGGAACGCCGCGATTTCGGCTGGTAAGGAAAGGACGGCGACGGCGAATCAATCGCGCAGCGCACTGGCGCAACACCGAGCAATGGATGGGCCGGTGTATATCATGCCCGAATACACTTGAATGAGCTGGGCGCCGGCCTCACGCTTTTCAAGCGCACCGGGGCCGTCCTCGACGCCGCCCACCCCGATGATAGGGAAATCCGCCCTGGCGCGCAGGTAACGCACAACTTCAGTAGATCGGGCGCGAACGGGCGCACCGGACAAGCCACCGGCGCCCATTGCCTCTATCTCTGGCCCCGGGGTTGCAAGCCCCGTACGCGCGATGGTAGTGTTGGTGGCAACCACCCCAGCAATACCCGTTTCTTCAACAATGGCCACAATGTCATCGAGCTGGGGGTCGGTGAGGTCCGGGGCAATTTTCAAAAAGATTGGCCGCGCTACGGCCTCCGACGAACCGACCAAGGCCTTGTTCAGTTGAGCATTGCGACCGGCAAGAGCTGATAGCAAGGCGGTGAGCGGAGCGCGCTCTTGCAACTCGCGCAAGCCCGGGGTGTTCGGTGAGCTGACGTTGACCGCGAAGTAATCAACGTGGGGATGGAGTGCCTCGAGGCAACGCATATAGTCCCCCGTCGCATCAGCGTTTGGCGTGTCCTTGTTGCGGCCGATGTTGCCCCCCACAAGCAGGCCTTTCGGGCGGCTTTTTAAGCGTTCCACCAAGGCATCCAAGCCGCCGTTGTTAAAGCCCATGCGGTTGATTACGGCGCGGTCTCGCTTGACGCGAAACAAACGAGGGGCCGGGTTGCCCGGCTGAGGGCGCGGTGTAATTGTACCGACTTCTACATAAGCGAAGCCAAGAGCTTTCAAGGCGTGCAGCCAGCGTCCGTCCTTATCAAATCCAGCCGCTAAACCGATGGCGTGGCGAAAACGGAGCCCCGCCACCTCAATAGGGCGGTCCTCCACCGCGAATGACCGGCGGAGAAAACCGCTCAACAAAGGGATGGTCAATCCAATCCTCAAGCATCGCATTGTAGCATAATGCGCCCGCTCAGGCGCAAGCGTAAAGGCCAACGGCCGCAACACCGCGGTGTAGAAATTGAGTCGTGCCATGTCCCTTCTAATTCACTCTCGAATTGGTGCACAAAATTAGACCGACAAGGCGTGGGGGTGGAAGCAGCCGCTGCTCTTGTTAATAAAAATGTGAATAGCGTTGAAATGTCCCACAGACAATCACGTGTCGCGCCCGGTTAGATTTGACTTCCAAGATGACAGCTTAAAGTGCTGACTTGGAATGCAATTGAACTGGAGTAGAAAGCGGATCACAACCGACGAGGTAGGACGAATGTTTGTTCGTGCTACGCTGGACAGCGTGGAGTTGGGCTGGCCAGAAATTGCGGCGACCGTTTGCGAAAGCACAGAGTTTGCAAGCCCTCCCACAGTTGACCCCGAGGCCTTCGGCCCATTCTTGGTCGTGGTTGTTGTGGGCAATCTCGATTTCATTCCCCTTCATTTCAATAGTGCAGTCCAATCCGCCATTGTGGAGGCGATTGCTAGAGAATTGGCCGTGGCGATTGAGACTGATGCCGCAGAGGTGGCCGGACGCATCGCGCAAATTCGCAAAATGATGACGCGCTTGAACAAGCCTTCGAAAAAAACAACATCTGCGATGGCCCGTGGGCTGTTCACCCTGTATGGACTCAACGCATTTCAAGACGAGTACTTCCAGAAGATCAACACCCCCAACCCCCTATTTCTCAAGCGCATCGACGATTTGATGGGGCATTTCTTGTGGGACTGGACGGCCTTTAACAAACGCTACAAGGTGCGCAAGGGGAATACCATCTCTAAAAAAGTCACCGCCCCAGCAGAAGTGGCCGGCGAATACTCCCTCAACTAGCGCCTGTCCAAGTCGCGTTGCTGATCGCGCTCCTTAATGGCATGGCGCTTGTCGTGCAACTTCTTGCCCTTGGCCACTGCAATTTTCAACTTTGCATACCCGCTGTCTGAGATGAACAAGTGCAGCGGCACCAGCGTGACCCCAACGTCGCGAAGTTTTCGACGAAGCTTGTTCAATTCACTGTGCTTGAGCAAGAGTTTGCGTTCTCTGCGCGGAAGGGGGACGACGTGCCCCGCATTGGCATACGGCTCCACGTGCATATTGAAGATGTAAAGTTCCTTTTTGTGAAAGCGGCAATAGCCCTCAGCAATGCTCGCCTTGCCGTGACGAATACTCTTGATCTCGCATCCAAGCAGCTGAATTCCTGCCACATACTCGTCGCCGAGGAAATAGGTGAAACTGGCTTTTCGATTTCGGATATCAACCTTCATGCTGAACTCGTACTGGCTTGTTGCAAGGCGTAAAACTAAGAGGTGGCGCGCTAACTTCGCAGGTATGATCAAAGCTCGACTCCTCGCATTTTCAGTCGGAATATTTCTGGCCAGCCCGCAGATGCACGGCCAACAAACCATGGGGCTGTTCAGCAACTCGTCAAATGCATATGACGGCTACACCTTGCACGGAGCAATCGGCTCGACCGAGACGTACTTAATTGACAATTGCGGGCGTGTGGTGAACAGCTGGTCGAGTGATTACACTGCAGGGACCTCGAGCTACTTGATGGAAAACGGGGACCTGGTGCGCGCCGGACGTGTGGCCAGTGAGGTCTTTGGCAGCGGCGGCCTCGGCGGCCGAATCGAGCGGTTTTCGTGGGAGGGCGAGCTGCTCTGGGGGATGAACTTCGCCAACGACACCATCCACCAACACCACGATTTCGCCGTTATGCCGGGCGGAAATATTCTGGTTCTGGCCTGGGCGATGCGCTCTGCAGAGCAAGCGGCGGCCGTTGGCGACGTGGACGGCGAAATGCTCTGGCCCGAGACGGTTCTCGAAATTGAGCCGAGTGGAACGGACAGTGGATCGGTGGTTTGGAGTTGGACGGCGTGGGAACACCTCGTGCAAAATGTGGACAACACCCTGCCGAACTTTGGAGAACCAGCCAATTTCCCGGAGCGATTTGACGTGAATTACATCAATCCAGCAGGTCAAAACGCGGGTGGCGACTTTCAACACTTCAACTCCATCGACTACAACGCTGAACTGGACCAAATCATGCTCAGCTCAAAGCGATGGAGTGAAATCTACATCATCGATCACAGCACGACAATGGAAGAGTCTGCTGGAAGTACTGGTGGGGCCGCCGGGCGAGGCGGCGACTTGCTGTACCGCTGGGGCAACCCCGCGACCTACGACCGCGGAACGGCGGCAGACAAGGTGCTCTTCGGCCAACACCATCCGCATTGGATTGCATCGAGCTTGCCCATATCCGGCTCCAACCCCACCGCCTCCGTGCTCCTTTTTAACAACGGCAACAACCGCCCCGAGGGCGATTTAAGCTCGGTGGACGAATTGACTTTACCGCTTCTTGAAGACGGGACCTACGCCATTGAAGAAGGCGGAACATATGGGCCTGAAGCCTTGGACTGGCGTTATCCAGAGAACTTGAGTGACGCTTTTTTCGGCCAACGCATTTCGGGGGCTCAACGCTTGCCCGGCGGGACGACTTTGATTTGTTTGGGGCCCGATGGACGGCTGTTTGAAGTCACCGACGAGGGCGAATTGGTTTGGGAGTACATCACCGCCCATGGGAACGAAGGGCCTTTGGTTCAGGGTGGATATCCCATAGGAAATTCAACTTTCCGCGCCACGCGATACGCAGCTGATTACGCGGGACTTTCGGGTCTGGACTTGACGCCGGGCGAGCCGGTGGAGCTGGACCCATTGCCTTCGGATTGCGAGATTTTTGCCGGGCTTACTGCACGTATAGAGCCGGCTGCATTTGCAGTGCACCCTAACCCTTTCAACGACCGCCTCACTTTGATGAGCAACAAGCCTTCACGACCTGAAGTGTATGAGCTGAGTGGACGTTTGGTCTGGCGCGCTGAACGGGCTGCGAAACAGCATGAAATTGATCTTGGAAACTTGCCTCCCGGGGCCTACCTCGTCCGCGCATCTGATGCTAACTTGGCCCAACTCCTAATCAAACATTGAACCCCTCAACCCCTCCTCTTCCCATGCGCAAGATTTACGCCCTGCTGCTCTGCTTGAGCGCCCTCTCTTTCTCGGCTTCAGCCACCCTAACACTGGATGCCGCACCTGCAGGCGGAGGTGATTCCACAGCTGTCATGACCGTGATGGAAGTCATTTCCAACCACGCAAATCTCGGCGTGTTTGCAGCCCTTCTCGACACGGCTGACTTAGACGTATTGCTTATGGGCGACGGCCCCTTCACCGTGTTCGCCCCAGTAGACGTCGCAGTGGACCAGCTCGACCCTTTGCTGATTATCACCTTGGTGATGGACCCCGCCGCCATGGCCGGAGTGATCAGCTACCATATCGCTGAAACGACCTTGCTTACATCCGATATGACGGACGGACAATCCGTGGATACGATGACCGACGACGACCTCATCCTATCGTTAGGCGACGCGACCATTTTGGTGAACAATTACGCCGCCATTATCGAGGGGGACTTAGAGGCCTCCAACGGGGTGGTGCACGTGATTGACCAAGTGCTTTTCCCTGAGCAAAGCGTGGACGACATGACGACGACGACGTTTGCTGCGTATCCCAACCCTGTGCAAGACGAACTTTGGATCGCTTCGACGATTCAGCAGACGTTAGAAGTGCACGATGCGACGGGGCGGTTGCTCCACACCATCAATATGCAGGAAGCCGTTAGCCGCCAACGCTTGTCAACGACCGCATGGCCTGCAGGCGTGCTGTTTATTTCGGACGCTGACGGACGCGTGATTCGAATCGTCAACAACTGAGACAACAAGACTTATCAAACATGAGCAAAGACGCAGCGCAATCGACCTTGCTGGAATCACATCAAGGCGGCGTATTGACGCTGACCTTGAACCGCCCGAAGGTCTTCAACAGTTTCAACCGCGAGATGGCCAGCGCCTTGCAAGCGGCGCTCGACAGGGCTGAAGCTGATAAATCCGTGCGTTGCATTGTGCTTACGGGTGAGGGCCGCGCGTTTTGTGCGGGTCAAGACTTGGGTGAGATCACAGCGCCAGACGGGCCGGATATGACAACCATTGTGCGCGAGTCATACAATGCCACTGTGCGCCGATTGCGAGCCATTGAAAAGCCCATCATTGGCGCAGTCAACGGCGTGGCCGCTGGTGCTGGCGCCAATCTGGCGCTGAACTGCGACTTGTGCGTGGCCAACGAGAAAGCCTCGTTTATTCAAGCCTTTTCGAAAATTGGCCTGATCCCCGATAGTGGAGGCACCTATTTAATGCCGCGCCTTGTGGGGATGCAACGCGCCACGGGTTTAGCCTTTTTAGGTGAGAAACTCTCAGCAGAGGATGCCGAACGCATGGGCATGATTTGGCGGGCCTACCCGGAGGATGTGTTCGAAACGAAAGTGCGCGAGTTGGCAGAGAAATTGGCCTCCATGCCGACCAAAGGGCTCGGGCTGACCAAGCGCGCCTTCAACCAAGGGCTGACCCAGGGGCTCGATGCGCAGCTTGACGTTGAAGAGACGCTGCAGTTTGAAGCCAGCCAGACCCACGATTACAAGGAAGGCGTCACGGCCTTTTTAGAGAAGCGCCCCGCGGTGTTCAAGGGCCATTGAGAAGGACTTCAGATGAACACAACGAGCTCAACTTGGATTGCCATCGATGACCGCTTGCCCAGCAACGGACAGCGCGTGCTGGCCTTTGTTCCAGACCACCACATCGCACTTGCAGGGACGATGGACGTGGAATTGCGCCCAGTAATTGTCCTTCGATTCTTGCACAACTTTTTTGCAGATAGCCCTGAAAAACAAGCCGCCCACGGGGCGCACTTTTGGGCGGGTGAAGGCGTGAGCAACCAGTACTTCTCAGCCGTTACGCACTGGCAAGCTGTGCCAGAGGGTCCGCAGCTTACTTGATTGCCTCTGGCTTGCCCAAAGGGATGAATTGACCCACCACTGCTAAAAAGGTGTGGCGCTTGCCCAGCACATCAATCTGATAGATTGACGCCACAAACAGGTCGTGACGCGTGGCGAGTTCGCCGCCCACAGCGCCGGCAATCTTGCCCAAGCCTTTGGCTATCACATCGTCCGAGCCTGGATTCAATTCCTGCGCAACATAATTTGAGAGGTAATGCGAAAACTGCTGCGGTCCGGGATTGCTGAAATGCAGCCCGGCCAGCATGAGCAGAAAAAGCGATAAAACACGGATGATTCGCATGGTTTTCAAAGCCTTCTTGTATTGCGTGATTGCTGTTTTAGCTGAAAGGCTTGGACGGCGTACAAGGCGGCCGTTTCCGTACGCAAGCGCCGGTCACCAAAGGTGACGGGAAGCCAGCCTTTGGCAGTGGCAGATTCAATTTCCGATGCCGCAAAATCGCCCTCTGGTCCGATACACACTACCGCGTCCTCACCCGGGTTCAAAGCGTCCCAAAACGGGGTGCGGATCGACGAAGAGAGTCCTTCTTCCACCGGGCAATGCGCAATGGCGTGCAGCCCCTTAAAGGCGCTATAACGCTCTAAAAACTCTTTGAAATCCAGTGCAGGTTCAAGCTCAGGAAGCCAGCTGTCCTGGCATTGCTTCATGGCTTCAATCAGCACGCGATTCCAGCGTTCTGGCTTTTCAACGCGCCGCTCGCTTCTGCGCGTCCAAATGGGCTGAACCCGCGTCACCCCAATCTCGCAGGCCTTTTCCAAAAACCACTCGAGGCGGTCCGTCTTTTTCGTCGGTGCGATGGCGAGCGTCAATTGTGGTGTTATCGCCGGATCGGACCCCGAGCGGACCACCTCAGCAGAGCACTGCGATGGGCTCACAACAATCAGGGTCGCCTGAAACCGCCCCCCACGACCGTCAACAAGTTCCACCACATCACCCACCCGAGCGCGCAAAACCTTCGCCAAATGACGCGACTCATCACGAGGCAAGTCAAACTCACCTTCCAAGACATCAGAAACGAAAAATCTACGCACGGCGGCGAAGTTAAGTCGCCGAACGGTCGAGTCCAGTGGTCAAGGTTCAGTCCCGGGGATAGGCCTCAGCAACCCACCGTTTGGGCCACACGCTTGGACTTTGGAGCCGCAGCGCGCACCTCGTCGAGCACCCCTTCTTTGAAGCGCTCAAAATTTGAATTGAACAGGTCCACTAAATGGTCAGCTTTTTCGTCAAATGCTTGAGCATCCGTCCACGTTCCGCGCGGATCGAGTACGTCAGAGCGCACACCAGGCACCTCTGTAGGCACCTCCCAACCAAAACGCTCACAGCGGCGCATTGGCACTTGGTCCATCTTGCCTTCAAGCACCGCATCGAGCAATGCCCGCGTGGTCGACAGCTTCATTCGGTGGCCCGTACCGTAAGAACCCGCAGTCCAACCCGTGTTGACCAACCACACTTTCGTGTTGTGCTTTTTCATACGATCTGCAAGCATTTCGGCGTAGCGCGCCGGGTGCAGCGGCAAGAATGGCTCGCCAAATCCAGCAGAAAAAGCAGCCGTAGGCTCGGTGATACCGTCCTCCGTGCCCGCCACTTTTGCAGTGTAGCCCGAAATAAAGTGGTACATCGCCGTGGCCGGGTCGAGTCGGGCCACGGGAGGCAACACGCCAAAGGCATCGCACGTCAGGAAAAACACATGGTCCGGATGACCCGCTATGCTCGGGTTCAAGGCGCCGTCAATGTGATGAATCGGGTAAGAGACGCGCGTGTTCTCGGTGATTTCACTGTCTTCAAAATTCGGCGTCACACCGTCCGCTTCAAAGCCAATGTTCTCAAGCATCGCCCCAAATCGAATCGCTCGGTAAATGTCCGGCTCTTTAAAATCACTCAGATCAATCGTCTTCGCGTAACAACCGCCCTCGAAGTTGAACACCCCGTCGTCGCTCCAACCGTGCTCATCGTCTCCAATCAGCATACGCTTGGGGTCGCTGGACAACGTCGTTTTTCCCGTTCCAGAGAGGCCGAAGAAAATAGCCACATCGCCTTCGGCGCCCCTGTTTGCCGAGCAGTGCATCGGCAAGACATTGCGGTCCACAGGCAAAATGAAGTTCATAGCCGAGAACATGCTCTTCTTGATCTCACCGGTGTAACCTGTCCCACCGATCAACACCAACTTCTTGTCGAAGTCAAGCACAGCAAAATTGGGGCCGCGCGTTCCGTGACGGTCTGGGTCCGCCTTGAAACTCGGCACGCACACCACATGCCACTGGGGAACAAAATTGGTCAATTCCTCCGCCGTAGGGCGGATAAACATGTTGTGAGCGAACAAGTTCGACCATGACGTCTCGGTCATCACTCGTAACGGGATGCGGTAATTGGGGTCAGCACCGACAAAGGCATCGCGCACATACACGCCAGCCCCTTTGATGTGCTTCATCAAGTCAGCGTGGATCACCGCGGCAAAATCCGCAGAAATACGTTGGTTGATATCACCCCACCACACGTCCTGCTCGGTCTGAGCTGAGCTAACGATGAAGCGGTCTTTAGGGGACCGGCCCGTAAAACGGCCGGTGTCAATTGCGAGCGCGCCGCTATCAGTCATGCGGCCTTGGCCGTTGAGAACGGCGCGTTCAATGAGAGTTGCAGGATGGAGATTCCACCATACCTGTCGAGCGTCTTTCAGGCCAGATGCAGTCAGATCCGGACGAAAAGGAGTGTTGCCTTGATGTACCATATCGCGCTTTTGTTCATTGCAAATGCACAACGCAAAAGTACAGACGAGAAACGTCTCAACCCCCCTCCGATTTATCCCAACTTTTTGCACATCTATCCTTTTCAGTGGGTTCCTACGGCGTCGGCTTTCCGTAATTTCACCGTGAAATCTTCAAACTAATACCACAAGGCCATGACCATCACCGCTCCTCAGTTCCTTGGAACCCTTGTTATTGCTGCACTTTTAAGTGCTTGCAGCAGCTCTGAAACGCCGTCTGAAACGCCGCCGCAACTTGAAGTTTCCACACCTTCTGAGCCGGTTCGCAAAGAAAAGACCCGCGAGTCAACGTCCACAAATTACTCGGCCAAGGCTATTAAGGGTCCCTACAGCACGGTTAGCCCATGGCGATATATCGTCACAAGTCCAGAAATGAGCATTTATGCAAAGCTCGTCGGAACATCGAACTACGGAAAAAAGATCCACAACGACGGGATGATTGTATTGGCCCCAGAAAACGGAGCCTTTGACACACAAAAAAATTGGAAATCCTTACTAAAAGAGGAAAACAAAGCAGCGCTGAACAGCTTTGTAGAGCTGTACATATTTGAAGGGCCCGCCTCGGGCAAGTCACTCGAAGGAGCGCACACCAATATGGCAGGAGCGGAAGTTCACATCGTGGACCGCGGCGGCGAGCTCTTTTTAGGAGATGGCCATTTATCCGGGCGTCAGGTTGCCACCGACCGCGGCATCGTCGTGCCCTTGACCACTTTAATCGGAGAAGTTGAACTATGAGGCTTCGAATTGCACTGCACTTTGTAGCGATTGGACTGGTCGGACAGGCCAGCGCCCAAGACGACTTCGACTTCAGTCGATGGGACACGGTGGTCGTGAGTTTAGCGGCCGCGGACACCGTGGGCCTCCCTCTCCAACTGGCCAACCCCTGGGTCGGCGGCATGACGGCGCCACAGTTCTCAAGCGCCGACCTCAATTTTGATGGCACGCCCGACCTTTTTGTCTTCGACCGCAGCGGTGACCGCGTATTGCCGTTTCTGGCAGACCCATCAATCATCGACGAAGACGGCGCACCTCGATATACGTATGCGCCGAATCTCCGATCGGCCTTCCCCCAGAATCTAAAAAATTGGGCGCTGCTCGCGGATGCCAATTGCGACGGCCGAGCCGATCTCTTCACCAACTACCAAAGCGGCGTACGCCTATGGTACGATGTGGGCGAAGGCGCCGGAAGCGGTGGGGAAGACTTGGCGGCGCCCTCATTTATGGAGCCGACTTTGAGCGAAAAGGCCAATTGGAATATGTCATCAACGGTTGGACCACAAGTCCTGCCAATGGTCTGCCTTTCAACCGACATTCCCGCCTTACTCGACCTGGACGACGACGGCGATCTCGACCTTGTGACCTGGACGGAAACTTCTTCGACACTGTACGCCTACACTGGACGCGGCGCTGAGCCGGGCACAGTCGGTTGTGGCGACACCTTGGTTTGGGATGTAACCAACCGCTGCTACGGAATGCTTAACGAAGCGAGCGAAACGAACCAACTGTACATCGGCAACGAGCACGAGTGCGCATTCAATGTGGTGGATCCTCGCAGTGAAACTGAATTCGGGCGAGCGCGTCATGCAGGAGGAACGACCGCAATCGCCGACCTCGATGGTGACGGGCACAAGGACTTGTTGCTAGGTGATGTATCATACCATAGCATGATTGCGGCCTATTTGGTGGAAGCGGTCGACGGCCAAGACAGCACCGCGAATCAGAGTTCAGCCTTTCCAGCCGACCAAGGGGCGGCGGACACCCTCAATGTGCGCCGCTTCCCCGCGGCTTTTCCACTGGATGTGGACCACGACGGGGACCGAGACCTACTGATCTGCCCGAATGCCAAATATGAAGTGGACGGCACCCGCGGTGCAACTTGGTTTAAAAACGTCGGCACCAACACCTCACCAACGTGGGCGTTGGTGCGCGACAATTTCCTGCATCGCACCATGATTGACGTGGGGCGGGGCGCCTACCCGGCGTTCACTGATTTCAACGCCGATGGGCTGATCGATATAGTGGTGGCCAACAAGGAACGTTATTTCGGACCGGGACAGACGCCTTGTTCGCTCACACGTTTTGAGAATGTGGGCAGCGCCGAGACCCCCGCCTTTTTGAGAGTGGACACAAATTGGCTGGATTTAAGTATCGAAAGCGCGGTGCCGTATTTCGGTGATTTGGATGGCGACGGTGATGACGACTTGCTTCTGGGCGACGAGTTGGGCAAAATCTATCACTATATAAACGAGGCTGCTGCAGGCCAATTGGCAGACTACCAACTCATGGGTGCACCCCTTGAAGATGCCGATGGAAACGACATAGACGTGGGGCAGTCTGCAGCGCCTGCGCTAATCGACCTTGACGCAGACGGCGACCTCGACTTGGTGGTGGGTGAGAAAAACGGCAACCTGAACTGTTACATGAACACGGGCGATGCGGTGAATTTTAATTTCGCCCTTTTAACCGAAACGCTCGGCGCCGTTCACGCAGACAACGTGCTGGGAATCAATGGTTTTGCCACAATTTGTTGGCACCAAACGGACACCGCACGTTGGCTGCTACTGGGCAACGAATTGGGGCGGATTCAACGCTTCGAAATGCCGGCGGCCAGCGATTGGCTGAGCCTAGACCCCGAAGCAGCTTGGGCCGAGACGCACGAGGATTGGGGCGCGTTGCGCGAAGGCGAGTTCGCTGCGCCAGCGATGGCCGACCTCGACGCTGACGGAATCCAAGATTTGGTGGCCGGTTTCCGCGGCGGGGGCTTGGTGCTTTGGCGCGGCGGCGACTTCTTAACCGGCTTGAACGAGCCGGCTTGGCCCACTATATCGGAGGGGCTTAGCGGCTGGGTGCCTGCGCCCAACCCGGTCCGAGCGGGAACCCACATGGAGCTCCATTGGCACGTTTCCGGCGGCGGTATCGCTGTGTCAGAGCTCTCAAAAGCTGTGTGGATCAGTTCAGACGGCCGCACGGTTTGGCAAGAGGCCTTGGGCGCAGGGCAAGGCGCCAGCGAACCGGGCACCGTCCGTTTGATGGTCCCGCTCAAAATGAAGCAAGGCCTGTACACCCTGCGATTGGGCGCACAGACCTTGCGAATTGTCGTTGAGTAAGTGGCGGATTAAGCCTCCAACGTTTCCAAGCTCTTGGCCACCTTACGCACAGCGTCAGCCGATTCGTTGAGCAAGGCCATTTCTTCTTCGTTCAAGTCGAGTTCAATGATCTGCTCAATGCCTTTGGCACCCAGCTTGGCCGGGACCCCGAGGTAGAGGTCGTTTTGACCGTACTCGCCCGTGAGCAAGGCGCACACAGGAAAGATGCGCTTCTGGTCCTTGACAATGGCCTCAACCATCTGAGCTGCAGCAGCTCCAGGGGCATACCAAGCCGACGTGCCTAAAAGCTTGACAATCTCGCCGCCGCCCTTCTTCGTGCGGTTGACGATGCCCTCCAAGGTTTCAGCGTCGATAAGTTCGGTAACGGGGATACCCGCCACGGTCGTGTAGCGAGGCAGCGGCACCATTGTATCGCCGTGTCCGCCCATCAACACCGCCTGGATATCCTTCGGGCTAACATTCAAAGCTTCAGCGAGAAATGCGCGGTAGCGAGCCGTGTCCAACACGCCCGCCATACCCATCACGCGGTGGCTCTCAATGCCGGCCGTCTTGTATGCTTGGTAGGTCATAACGTCCAACGGATTCGACACGATTACCAGAATGGCATCGGGGCTCTCTGGCATGATCTGCTCGGTCACCGTTTTAACAATACCGGCGTTGATTGCAATCAAATCGTCGCGGGACATGCCGGGCTTGCGGGGAATACCGCTGGTGATGACCACCACATCCGAACCTGCAGTCTTGCTGTAATCGTTCGTCGAACCGACCGTGCGCGTGTCGTATTGGTTTACAGGAGAGGTCTCCCAAATATCCAAGGCTTTGCCCTCAGCAAAACCTTCTTTGATGTCGAGCAGGACGACTTCATTGCAAACTTCACGGGTGGCGAGGACGTCGGCACAGGTAGCGCCCACATTTCCAGCGCCTACGACAGTGACTTTCGTGCGATTGATCATGGCGGATTGTTTTTCGTGGTGCAAAACTACGGCGCATTTAGTGGGCATATGTGATGAGAGTTCCCCAATTTCGAAGCGTCCACGAATCGCCCAGCTATCGCCATGAATGCGCACACCTCCCGCCTGATATTGGCACTTTCACTGCTCTTTTTCGCAGTGCCGTCAGGCCAATTTCTCTCCGCTCAACCCACCATTCCCGATGGCGCACCCGGGAAGGATTTCAATGCCTTGGATGCTGAGGGTCGCAAGGACGGGCGTTGGGTGCGCGTCTACCCCAACGGCAAGCTCTACTACTCCGGCACGTTTGATGCGGGTCAGCCCGTCGGACATTTCACGTTTTTCCATGAAAACGGTGGGGTGCACAGCGAGATCACGCACGAGATAACGGGTGACCTTGAAGGCGGCCATAGCGGCGCAGCGTGGAACGCAAGCATCGTGAGTTACCGCGAAGACGGAACGGTCTTGAGCCGCGGTGAATACACTGTGAGGATGGGCAAAAATGGAGAACCCACTCAAGAAAAAGTTGGCCTCTGGAGGGCCTATGACAAGAGCGGGCGGGTGCGCCGCATGGAAAATCACCAAAGCGGAGTGCTTCACGGCGAGTTCAAGAGTTTCTACGCCGACGGAACGCCTTTGGAAGAGGGGATGTATGACAAGGGCAAGCGGCAAGACCTTTGGACGCGCTACCACCCCAGCGGCATGAGAGAGTCCGAGCAAACATGGGCGGCCGACCGCCCTGAAGGGGTCTTCGTGTTGTACCACGCAAGCGGGGCAGCCATGACGCGCGGCTACTTCAGAAATGGACTTGAATCCGGTGCTTGGAAGCTCTTTTTGGCCGATGGCCGTGTGCACTCCACCGTGTTCTACAATCGTGGGGTGGTGACGCGTGAAGTTCCCGAAAATGGAACGTTCGAGCGCTTTTACCCCAGCGAGCGCCCCAAGGCAACGGTCGCCTACAAAAACGGCAAGCTTCACGGGTCTTGCGTGCGCTATCACGACAACGGTGAGTGGACCACCGGCGCAGCGCAGATCGGCACTGCGGGCGGCGCTGCTGGCGTGATGGGGGGATTGATTGGCAGCGGCGATTCAGGCGGCGATTTGCAGCGCTTCCTCAAAGGGCAGACCACAAAGGAGAAGGGCACCTATGTCGAGGGCGTGAAAGATGGAAACTGGCGCTATTTTGATGGCAGCGGCTTGTTGTTGCGCACGGAGCATTGGTCTGGCGGGCAACTGGAGTCAAAGCAATGAGAGGTTGGGCTTTGAGCAAAGGTTGGATTGTATACGGAGCGCTCCTGCTGTTGGGGCTGGAGAACGATGCGAGCGGGCAAGTGTCACCGGGGCGTCATTGGGTGGGTTTTGCCGACAAGGTGGGGTGCGGCTACGACGTGGAGGAACCCGCGACTTTTTTGAGCTCGCGAGCGCTCGACCGTAGAGTTGCAGCTGGGATCGAGGTGGACAGCCTGGATTTACCGGTGAGCGCCGAACGCGTAGCCGAGGTGCTCGCCGTGGGAGGGGGGTCTATCGACTTGGTCCACCTGAGCCGTTGGTTCAACGGGGGGGTGTTTCACTTGACTGACAGCGCATCGACCGACTCGCTCCTAGGCGTCATTGGCAGCCTCGAAAGTGTGGTGGAAGTGCGAAGCGAGTTGCAATTTCAAGGGGAGCGATTACCGGCTGGCGAAGCGGCTGCGAGTAGCGGGGTTCTGGCAAAGAACACCAACGCACTCAGCGCAGCCCCAGTGGGCTGCGGTGCGCCGGATTACGGTGCGGCGAGCGGACAGGCCCAAATGTTGAACCTCCATTTGTTGCATGGGCTGGGGCATCAGGGCGAAGGGCAAAGGGTGGCGGTATTGGATGCCGGCTTTGACCGGGCCGACGAACTGGCACCGCTGGACCAAGGATTTGATGAGGGTCGGATTTCCCCTGCGCTCGATGTGGTGTCGGGCGGGGCGTGGCAATACGGGCATCACGCCCACGGAACAATGGTCCTTTCGACGATGGTGGCAAGCGACCCGGGCGAAATTGTCGGGAGCGGCCCGGGCGCGAGCTACCATCTCTATCGCACTGAAGACGTGGGGAGCGAGCGCTTGATTGAGGAGTACAATTGGACTGTTGCAGCTGAACATGCCGACTCCATGGGGTGTGACATCATCAATTCGTCGCTGGGGTACTCGCTTTTTGACGATTCACTCGACCATCACGTGTACAGCTCACTTGACGGGGAAACGTACCGCATATCACTTGCCGCGCAAATAGCTGCCAGCCGTGGAATGCTTGTGGTGACTTCAGCGGGCAACAGCGGCGACAACCCTTGGCATCACATCACTTGTCCGGCCGATGCACGCGACATTTTATCGGCCGGTGCTGTGGATGGGCTGCGGATGCATGCCAATTTTAGCGGTTACGGCCCCTCAGCCGATGGACGCGTCAAGCCGGAAGTCTGCACGCAGGGGCGCGACGCAACGTATCTACACCCCGACGGCAGCGTACGCCAAGGCAATGGAACAAGCTTCTCCTCCCCCATTCTTGCCGGCGCCGCCGCCTCATTGTGGTCGGCCCACCCCGAAAAATCAGCAGCAGAGGTTCGAAGGGCCATCATCGAAAGTGCCGACCGATTCACAGCGCCCGACACGGCGTACGGCCACGGCATCCCCGACTTTTGGAAAGCCCACCTCGCTCTTGGCGGCCACAGCCCCTCCACCGTGCCAGTTGGCGGCCCAGACATTTTGCTCTACCCCAACCCCGTTTCCTCAACTTCGGCCAGCGCGGGGATTTTGCGCATTGCCGTGAGCGACCCGCAAGGCAATGCACCCTTTGCGAACTTGGAATGGGCGGTATTTGACGCCAAGGGGCGCCTTGTCGTTGCAGGAGAAGTCGAGCGCACAAAATCCTCGCTCACCACCTTTCACATCAACACCCAAAGGTGGGCTGTCGGCGCCTACATCTTGAATATTTCGGCGCCCGACCTGCAGCTGTCCCGGCGAATATTGAATCACCCGTAGGCCCAACGAACAAGCAGGCCCGGTTCAAATTTTCCGCAAAGAAAAAGCCCGCTGGTGGGCGGGCTTCAATTGAGCCGATATGCGGATTCGAACCGCAGACCTACACATTACGAATGTGTCGCTCTACCAACTGAGCTATATCGGCGAGTCTTCGGGCGGTTCCGAAGCGTATTGGAACGTCTTCCAAACGGGTGCGCAAACTTACGCACGGGGTATCGATAGGTTGCGCTGGAGCCTCACTTTTTTGACTTGCTAGACGCAAGAAATGCGGCCATATCACGCTCGCGATCTGTGTTGCCCGGCTGGAAATATTTCGCTCCAGCAATTTCATCTGGCAAAGCCGTTGATCCCGGGGCGGCCTTGGCGCCGTAGCCCAAGTCCTTCATCAGGCGGGTTGGGGCGTTGCGCAAATGCATGGGGACCGGCAAATCGCCGTGCTCTTGCACAGCGAGCGCAGCCGATTTGATGGCGTTGTAGGCGCTGCGACTCTTGGGACTCGAAGCGAGGTAGGTGGCGCATTGGGCGAGCGGGATGCGTGCTTCGGGCAGGCCGAGGCGCTGAACGGCATCGAAAGTGGCGCCCGCAAGCACAAGGGCTGTAGGGTTGCCGTGGCCGATGTCCTCCGAGGCACTGATGAGCAAGCGGCGGGCAATGAACTTCGGGTCCTCGCCGCCCTCAATCATTCGGGCAAGCCAGTAGACGGCGGCGTCTGGATCGGAGGCGCGAATGCTCTTTATCAATGCCGAGGCGATGTCGTAATGCTGGTCGCCCGTCTTATCGTATCGGGCGGGGCTGGCCGTGATGAATCGGTCGACCAAAGCGTTGGTCAAGGCGATAGAGCTGGAGGGGCCGGTCGCACCGGGTTGCGGGACTTCGGCCAAGGCGCTGGTGACGACAAGTTCCAGGACGCCGAGGAGACGGCGCGCGTCGCCGCCACTGGCCCGAAGCAAGGCTTCAGTTTCAACGAGTTCAACCTCTGCTTGGCGAAGCCAGGGGTCGAGCGAGAGGGCCCGATCCAAAATGGCGCGAAGCTCATCCGCTCCGAAGGGCTCCAAAACATACACTTGCGAGCGCGAGAGCAGGGCGGGGATGACCTCGAAACTGGGGTTTTCCGTTGTGGCGCCGATCAAAGTAACCACACCCTTTTCGACAGCCCCCAGCAAGCTGTCTTGCTGTGACTTGGAAAACCGGTGGATCTCGTCAATGAAAAGCACAGCGCGGCCACTGAACAGGCCCGACTTGCTGGCCAAGTCTAGCACCTCTCGGACGTCCTTGACCCCTGAACGAATCGCACTGAGTTGATGAAATGGACGGCCCGAAGCTTCAGCCATCAATCGGGCCAGCGTTGTCTTTCCAACACCGGGCGGGCCCCAGAGGATCATGGAGGGCAATTGGCCTCCATCCAAAGCGCGCCGCAACGCGGCATCCGGTCCCACCAAGTGGGGCTGGCCGACGAAATCAGTCAGCACCTTCGGGCGCATGCGCTCGGCCAGTGGAGCTTCAACAGTCGTGTTCATTTCAATGGCATTTCGGCCGGACGTTTGTGCTTCCATCGTTTATGTGACCAAAGCCAGTATTGAGGGTCGGCCTTGATTTGTTTGGCCACACGCTCGTTTGCCGCCTCCAGCAAGGCGCCCGATGCCCAGTCCCGCGGCGCGTCCGTAATCATCTCGTAGTGCACCTCCCAAAACCCTCGGGGCTTGCCTGGTGCGGGTCGAATCCCGAAGAAGCACACCGGCATATTGTACTTGTGGGCGTAGCCCTCCAACCCATAATGCAAGGGCGTTTCCTGTCCGAGCCACAGCGTCCACCACGCCTTGCGCGGATCGGTTGGGCGTTGGTCAACAGCAAGGATAATCGCACCTCGCGGGCGCCCCTCACTTTCAGACAACTGCACTGTGCGTTCCATCCAAGCTTTTGTGTCACGGGTCCGCACCATCTCAAGGCCCAACCGGCGGCGCGTTCTCAAGAGCAACGATTCGTAAAACGGATCGGACACCTTCTTGTACACGGCCATCACCGGGAAAGGCAGCGCACCTCCGAAGGTCACCACGCGTTCCCAATTGCCATAATGCCCGCAGGCAAGGATCACCCCTTGCGGAAGGTCGGCATAAGGCGCCAAGACCTCAGGATTCACATGCCGCGTCCGTTCCATCAGTTCGCTTTTGGAAGCCCGGAAATTTCGAATCGACTCGACCATAACGCTCGTCAAATGGCGAAAGAACTTTCGGGCCTCCCCTCGCCTCCATTGCGGCGACTCGCCAGGAAACACAAGCTCCAAGTTATCAAGCACCACCTTCTTCCGATAGCCCACGACCCAAACCACGGCCGCCAACGCATCGCCCAACACATACAATACGCGGTAAGGCAAGCATCCCAGCGGCACAACAATCAAATAGTACAGCAAACGGCTCATAAGGCGCTTGGTTGGGATGACTGCAGGCCATCGCTGTGAATGACCAGTCCATCGTATCCGAATTGCACCCCATCGGGCAACTCCTGCGACACCTCTGCGTGCAACCCCATCAAATGGCTGATATGTGTGAGATAGGCGCGGGACGGTTTCAGCTCCTCAATGACACTAAGCGCCTGTTCAAGATTGAAATGGCTGATATGCGCCTTCTTTCGCAGGGCATTGATGACAAGCACATCCATTCCTTGCAACCGCTCCCAGGCCTCAGGTGTCAAATGGCTCGCATCAGTGATATACGCCACGTCCTCAATGCGAAAGCCAACCACCGGCAAGTTCAAGTGGCGCACAGGGATAGGCGTGACCTCCACGCCGGCCACCGAAAATGGCGCGTCCGTGATGGTGTGCATCTCGAGCTGCGGGATGCCCGGGTACCCCTCGCCGCTGAAAGCGTAGTGAAATTCACGATTTAGCGCTTCTTGGACACGCTCCGAAGCATACAAGTCAATGGCACTCTTCTGCTTAAAGTTGAAGGCGCGCACATCGTCCAGGCCGGCCACGTGGTCTTTATGCTCATGAGTGAACAGGACGGCGTCAACATTTGAGACCTTTTCGCGCAACATCTGCTGGCGAAAATCTGGGCCAGTGTCCACGATGAATCGACGGACATCACTTGAATTGGATTCACAAGAAACCTCATACATCGCACTGGTTCTCAGCCGCTTGTCCATGGCGTCGGCCGAGGCGCAAACCGTGCAATCACAAGTGATTACAGGCACACCCTGAGAGGTTCCCGTTCCTAGAAGTGTCAGTGTCACCGCCATCGATATCAAAGGTATGCGCAACATACACCGCCAACTCATCCATATGCGGTACTTTTGTAAAGCAAATTCAGCTAACGTGGACTCAAATCGCGTCGTGCTCTCGGCCAAGCAAAAGGCCTTGCGCATTAACATGAATCACGATCTGTACGGCACCTTCGCCGAGATTGGAGCCGGTCAAGAGGTGGTACGCCACTTTTTTCGGGCCGGTGGAGCATCGGGCACCATTGCCAAGACCATTTCCGCCTACGACAAGGATTTCTCAGACGCTATTTACGGAAGCGATGACAACATCCGATACGTCTGTGAGCCGCGTCTTCAGCGGATGCTTGATCACGAGTACCAACTGATTGAAGAGCGCCTGCATCGCGATAAGCACCCGAGTAAAAAGTTCTTCGCCTTCTCCAACACCGTGGCGACGATCAACTACCATAAAACGATCGAAGGGCACGGCTGGTTTGGCTTGCGCTTTCAAACTGAGCCGGGACGTCCGCCCAACACCGTCATTGTCCACGCCCGCTGCCACGAAACTGACGCTCTGCAGCAGCAAGCGAGCATCGGCATCTTGGGCGTCAACCTCATCTACGGCTGCCTCTTTTTTCACAAGCAGCCCAACGACTTGTTGCTCTCGCTGTACGACGAGTTGACCACCGACCAAATTGAGATCGACACCATTCATATGGACGGGCCTGATTTCGAACAGGTCGACAACCGCCTGATGTCATTGCAGCTCGTCAAGTACGGCATGACCGACGCCGTGATCTTTTCGCCCGACGGGAGAAACCGCCAAGCTGCAGACGTGTTGTACAAGAAGAACATCCTGGCCATCCGCGGGAGCTTTCGTCCTGTAACCAAGGTCAACCTTGACATGGTGAGTCGTGGATTATCTGCCTTCACAGCTGAAAAAAAGGTGGACCCCGAAAATGTGCAGGTCCTGTTTGAAATCACGTTGAACAACCTCAAAACGGACGGTGACATCGACGAGAAGGACTTCTTGGACCGTGCAGACATCTTGTGCTCACTGGGCCAAACCGTGCTCATTTCAAACTTCCAACTCTACTACAACCTCATCGAGTATTTCTCGCGTTACACCCGAAAACGAATGGCTGTGGTTTTGGGAGGCAACGCCTTGGTCGACCTATTCAACGAGCGCTATTACCGCGACATGAACGGCGGCATTCTCGAGGCCTTCGGCATCATGTTCTCCCGTGACTTGAAAGTGTACATGTACCCTTGGCACGACAACAAATCCCAGACCTTGGTCACCACGGCCAATGCCCCCATTCACCCCCGCATCAAGCCGCTTTACGACTACTTGATTTTCAACAAACGGGTATCCGATTTGGATTCCGAGAGCTTAGAAATCCTCGATATCTATTCAAAGAAGGTCTTGAACATGATTCGCAATGGGGTTGAAGGTTGGGAAGACATGGTGCCTCACGAAGTGGATGAAATCATCAAGTCAAAGCACTTATTCGGCTACACCAACGGGCAGACCAATGGAGCGGCACAAGGTGCTGTCGAGGGAGATGGCGACTTCACGCAGTTCAACTGAGTACTGCTCGCCACCAAGTCACAAACGCGGCAACAAACCCGCAAACAACGAAAAAGCCGCCCCAAAAAGGAGCGGCTTTTCTATTTCTAAGCTCTTGCGAGTCGGTGGATTCCCAGCTTACTCAGCAACAGGCTCTGTCGCCTCAGATTCCTCAGACGCACTCAATATCCGGTGCATCTTTCAAAGCGAGCAGCTTGTCATACTCTTCCTGAGAGCCCACAATCATATCGTGCCAACGGCGCATTCCTGTTCCAGCCGGAATCAGGTGACCCACAATCACATTTTCCTTCAAACCGAGGAGTGTGTCTTCTTTTGCTCCCACAGCCGCTTCGTTCAACACCTTGGTCGTCTCCTGGAAGGATGCGGCCGAAATGAAGGACTTGGTCTGCAACGAGGCCCGCGTGATGCCTTGCAAAAGTGGACGAGCTGTCGATGAAACCGCCGGGCGGCCTTCAATCAATTTCACATCCTTGCGGCGCAAAATGCTGTTCTCATCACGGAGCTTCCGAGCCGAGATCATCTCACCGGCCTGGTACTCCGTACTGTCACCAGCATCTTCGATATACACCATGCCGAACATCCGATCGTTCTCGTCCATAAAGTCGTGCTTCTCGATGAATTGCTTTTCTAGGAACTTCGTATCACCGGCGTCTTCAATCACCACCTTCTTCATCATCTGACGAACGATGACCTCGAAGTGCTTGTCGTTGATCTTCACACCTTGCAAGCGGTACACTTCCTGTATCTCATTGACCAAGTACTCTTGCACTGCAGTCGGCCCTTGAATTGCCAAAATGTCCGCAGGGGTAATCGCTCCGTCTGACATAGGCATGCCCGCCTTGACAAAGTCGTTCTCCTGCACCAAAATGTGCTTGGCCAATGGCACCAGATACTTGCGCTTCTCTCCGATACGCGACTCGACAATGATCTCACGGTTACCGCGCTTAATCTTGCCATAGCTCACAATGCCGTCCACCTCCGAAACCACAGCAGGGTTCGATGGGTTCCGTGCCTCAAAGAGCTCGGTCACACGAGGAAGACCTCCCGTAATATCACCAGACTTACCGGCAACACGTGGAATCTTTGCAAGAATCAAACCGGTGGTCACTTTTTGGCCTTCTTCAACGCTCACGTGAGCGCCCACAGGCAGAGAGTACGTTTTCAGCACTTCTTTCTTAGGTCCCACAATGCGAATCTCCGGGTTCTTCTTCTTGTCCTTCGTCTCGGTAATCACGATCTCGCGGAAACCGGTCTGCTCATCCAACTCCTCGCGGAAGGTCAAGCCCTCCTCAACGTGCTCAAAAGAAACCTTTCCAGCTTCCTCCGAAATGATGGCATTGTTGTAGGGGTCCCACGTGCAAACCAAATCGTTCTTCTTGATCTTCTTGCCGGACTTGATGTTCAGTACCGATCCGTATGGAAGGTTGGTTGATGATAGCGTGATGCCAATCTCAGGATCGATGACCTTGAACTCCGTTGAACGCGAAACCACAACCGTCTCCATCTCACCATCAGGCGTGGTGCGCTGCACTGAGCGCAAGTCTTCCAACTCGATGATGCCGTCGTGCTTAGCACGGATTTCATTCTCGTCCGAAATCTTCGAAGCCGTACCCCCTACGTGGAAGGTACGCAGGGTCAACTGCGTTCCAGGCTCACCGATCGACTGTGCAGCAATCACGCCCACAGCTTCACCAGCTTGCACCTGCTTGTTCGTAGACAAAGCACGACCGTAACACTTGGCACAAACGCCCTTGCGCGACTCACAGGTCAGCACCGAACGGATTTCCACTTCGTCGATACCGGCCGCCTCAATCGCACGCGCTGCAGCATTGGTGATTTCGTCGCCACCGGCCACAATCAACTCTCCTTTCTCGTCTGCAACATCGGTCAAAGCCGTCCGGCCTTCGATGCGCTCGGCGAGCGACTCCACGATCTCGTCGTTTTTCGTCAGGGCCTTGCAGTGCAAACCTCGAATGGTTTCACAGTCAGGTATTCGAACGATCACATCCTGGGCCACATCAACCAAACGACGCGTCAAGTAACCGGCGTCAGCTGTTTTCAAGGCCGTGTCGGCTAGACCCTTACGGGCACCGTGCGTCGAAATGAAGTACTCCAAAATTGAGAGGCCCTCCTTGAAGTTCGAAAGAATCGGATTCTCAATGATGTCCTGTCCACCCATCGCACTGGATTTCTGTGGCTTGGCCATCAGACCCCGCATACCAGAAAGCTGACGAATCTGCTCCTTCGATCCACGCGCACCTGAGT
This sequence comes from Flavobacteriales bacterium, assembly GCA_029242765.1. Classification (GTDB taxonomy): domain Bacteria; phylum Bacteroidota; class Bacteroidia; order Flavobacteriales_D; family Sanyastnellaceae; genus UBA8752. The sequence goes on from JAQWTJ010000071.1 coordinate 38,441, forward strand.
GCATCATCATGTAAATCGAGTTGAAACCTTGATTGTCTGATTCCAGACGGTCCATCAAGATGTTCGTCAACCGCGAGTTGGTATGCGTCCAGATGTCAATAATCTGGTTGTACCGCTCGTTGTTGGTGATCAAACCCATGTTGTAGTTGTCCATCACCTCGCCCACGCGATCGTTGGCCCCCTCCACGAGCTTGACTTTCTCCTCAGGAATGATAATGTCATTCAAGTTGAAGGACAGTCCACCTTTGTAGGCCATCGTAAATCCGAGGTGCTTAACATCGTCCAAGAAGGCTGCTGTGCGGGGCACACCCACTTCACGCAACACATTGGAAATGATCTCACGAAGCGACTTTTTCGTCAACAACTCGTTCACAAAACCGACCTCGCTTGGCACCACAGCATTGAACAACACCCGGCCCACCGTCGTCTCGATGATTGAGCGGTCACCGGTGTGATCCGTCCAACGCACCTTGATATGTGCGTGGAGCTCCACGAGCCCCTCGTTGTGAGCAATGGTCACCTCTTCAGGGCTCCCGAAGGTCATGCCTTCACCCTTCATCTTGCGTGTCTCATCCGAAACACGGCCTTTGGTCATATAGTACAGTCCCAACACCATGTCCTGCGAAGGCACCGTAATCGGTGCTCCATTGGCCGGATTGAGAATATTATGCGACGCGAGCATCAACAACTGCGCTTCAAGCACAGCTGCCGGACCAAGCGGCAAGTGAACAGCCATCTGGTCGCCGTCAAAGTCAGCGTTAAAGGCCGTACAAGCAAGAGGGTGCAGCTGCAAAGCCTTGCCCTCGATCATCTTCGGCTGGAAGGCCTGAATGCCGAGACTGTGGAGCGTAGGGGCCCGATTCAGCAAGACCGGGTGGCCGCGCATCACGTTTTCCAGAATATCCCACACCACGGGCTCTTTAGCGTCCACAATCTTCTTGGCGGACTTGACCGTCTTGACAATTCCACGCTCAATCATCTTGCGGATGATAAAGGGCTTGTAGAGCTCAGCCGCCATGTTTTTCGGCATACCGCACTCGTGCATCTTCAAGGTCGGTCCGACCACAATAACAGAACGAGCCGAGTAGTCCACACGCTTACCCAAAAGGTTCTGGCGGAAACGACCCTGCTTGCCTTTCAAGCTGTCTGAGAGCGACTTGAGCGGGCGATTGCTCTCCGTTTTCACGGCGCTTGACTTGCGGCTGTTGTCAAACAAGCTGTCCACAGCCTCTTGCAACATCCGCTTCTCATTGCGCAAAATCACATCTGGCGCTTTGATGCTGATCAAGCGCTTCAAACGGTTGTTGCGAATAATCACACGACGGTACAAATCATTCAAGTCCGACGTTGCAAAGCGACCACCATCGAGCGGCACCAAGGGGCGCAACTCGGGCGGAATCACAGGCACCACCTTGACAATCATCCACTCAGGACGGTTCTCAACACGCGTCTGCGAATCACGGACGGCCTCCACCACCTGCAAACGCTTCAAGGCCTCGTTCTTCCGCTGCTGCGAAGTCTCGGTGTTGGCCTTGTGGCGCAACTCGTTGCTCAAACTCTTCAGCTCCAAGTTTCCGAGCATGTCATACAGCGCATCCGCACCCATCTTGGCGATGAACTTGTTCGGGTCCTTGTCGTCGAGGTACTGGTTCTCCTTCGGAAGCGTCTCAAGAATATCGAGGTACTCCTCTTCCGTCAAGAACTCGTTCTTCTCCAACTCCTCACCCTCTGCTTTCACAGCGACACCGGCCTGGATGACTACGTAACGCTCATAATAGATGATCTGATCGAGCTTCTTCGTGGGCAAGCCCAAGAGGTAACCTATCTTGTTCGGAAGACTCCGGAAATACCAAATGTGAGCAACGGGGATCACAAGCTGAATGTGTCCCATGCGCTCGCGCCGGACCTTCTTCTCTGTCACCTCTACTCCACAGCGGTCGCAAACGATCCCCTTGTAGCGGATGCGCTTGTACTTCCCGCAGTGGCACTCATAATCTTTGGTCGGACCGAAAATCCGCTCACAAAACAAGCCATCGCGTTCCGGCTTGTACGTCCGGTAGTTGATGGTTTCTGGCTTGAGGACCTCCCCTTTGGAGTTGCCCAAAATCTCCTCAGGTGAAGAGAGTGAAATGCGAATCTTTGAAAAGTCGCTCGAGAGCCGTGGGGTCTTATTGTGGGTCATTCTTACAGGTATTAATGGGTGAAAATGTGGGATCAGTCGTTCGATTTCTCGAGTGATACAGTCAATCCCAATCCACGTAGCTCGTGCATCAGTACGTTGAACGATTCCGGAATGCCCGGTGTAGGCATCGGATCTCCTTTGACGATGGCTTCGTAGGCCTTAGCTCGGCCAACCACGTCATCAGATTTAACGGTCAAAATCTCCTGGAGGATGTGCGAAGCACCGAATGCCTCAAGCGCCCAAACCTCCATCTCTCCAAAGCGCTGTCCACCGAACTGAGCCTTACCACCAAGCGGCTGCTGGGTGATGAGCGAGTACGGTCCAATTGAACGCGCGTGCATCTTGTCATCCACCATGTGGCTCAGCTTGATCATGTAGATCACGCCCACCGTGGCTGGCTGGTCAAAACGTTGCCCTGTCTCACCATCGAACAGGTGGGTCACGCCGAAGCGCGGCACACCGGCCTCGTCTGTGATTTCCGTGATCTGGTCGATCGAAGCTCCGTCAAAAATTGGCGTGGCGTACTTGATGCCGTTCTTCTGACCGGCCCATCCGAGCACCGTCTCGTAGATCTGGCCGAGATTCATCCGTGAAGGCACACCAAGCGGATTTAGCACGATGTCCACAGGCGTCCCGTCCTCGAGGAACGGCATATCTTCTTGGCGGACAATCCGAGCAACAATACCCTTGTTACCGTGGCGACCAGCCATCTTATCACCAACCTTAAGCTTGCGCTTATTGGCGATAAAGACTTTTGCCAATTTCACAATTCCCGTAGGCAACTCGTCACCCACAGTCACCTGGAACTTCATACGCTTGTACTTGCCCAGCAGGTCGTTGAACTTCAAATTGTAGTTGTGCACCACGCGCTTGGCCAAGTCGTTTTGTGCCTGATCACGCGTCCAGCCGTCTGTATTGACAATCGAAAAGTCCAGGGTTTGCAGCGCACGCATGGTGAACTTCACCCCTTTCTTAATTTGTTCTTCCTTGAAGTAGTTGAACACGCCTTGCGAGGTCTTCGAACCGACAACCTTCATCAATTTTTCAATCAGAACCTTACGCAACACGGACGCTTCTTTGTCAAATTCACCGTCGATACGCTCGATGATGGCCTTGTCGGCAACTTTTGACTGGCGATCCTTGACCGCACGGGAGAATAACTTCTTGTCGATCACCACACCGCGAGCACTTGGAGACATCTTCAACGATGCGTCCTTCACATCCCCAGCCTTGTCGCCAAAAATGGCGCGCAACAGTTTTTCCTCCGGGCTCGGGTTGCTCTCACCTTTCGGCGTGATCTTGCCAATTAGGATGTCGCCGTCCGCCACATGGGCACCGATGCGAATCAAACCGTTTTCATCGAGATCCTTGGTCGCTTCCTCGCTCACATTTGGAATGTCAGAGGTCAATTCCTCGGTTCCACGCTTGGTGTCACGCACTTCAAGCGACTGCTCGGTGACGTGCATTGACGTGAACACATCCTCGCGCACCACGCGCTCAGAAATCACAATCGCATCCTCAAAGTTGTACCCTTTCCAAGGCATGAAGGCCACCTTCATGTTCTGTCCAAGGGCCAATTCCCCGTCATGCGTAGAGTAGCCCTCCACCATGACATCGCCCTTTTGGACGCGCTGGCCCACCGTCACGACAGGACGGAGGTTCATGCAAGTGCCTTGGTTGGTTTTAGAAAACTTGGACACCTCGTACACCACCAAATCATCATCGAAAGAGACCAATTGGTCGTCCTCGCTCATGATGTAGCGCACCTTGATCTCGTCAGCATCCACATACTCCACCGTTCCATCGCCTTCGGCGGTCATCAGCACACGCGAGTCGCGCGCGACCAAGGCCTCAAGGCCTGTTCCCACGATAGGAGAATCCGGCTTCATCAACGGCACCGCCTGACGCATCATGTTTGATCCCATCAAGGCGCGGTTGGCATCGTCGTTCTCCAAGAAAGGAATCAGCGAGGCCGCAATCGAAGCAATCTGGTTCGGTGCGACGTCCACGTACTTAATCTTGTCAGGCTCGACCAGCGGGAAGTCCCCCGTCAAACGCGCCTTGATGATGTCCTTTGTGAAGCCACCCTTGTCGTTAAGTCCCACCGTAGCCTGAGCAATGATGGCATTTTCCTCTTCTTCTGCGCTGAGGTAGGTTACACCTTCCTCACCGGATTGGACCACACCCTCTTCAACTCTGCGGTATGGCGTTTCAATGAATCCGAGGCGGTTCACTTTTGCATAGACGCAAAGCGAACTGATCAGTCCGATGTTCGGCCCCTCAGGCGTCTCAATCGTACACAAACGCCCGTAGTGGGTGTAGTGCACGTCTCGCACCTCAAAGCCTGCGCGTTCACGCGAAAGACCACCAGGTCCCAGTGCCGAGATCCGACGCTTGTGCGTCACCTCGCTCAACGGGTTCGTCTGGTACATGAACTGCGACAACTGGTTCGTCCCAAAGAAGCTGTTGATCACTGAGCTCAATGTCTTGGCGTTGATCAAGTCCGTCGGCGTGAAGACTTCGTTGTCACGCACATTCATACGCTCACGAATTGTCCGAGCCATCCGAGCCAGTCCCACACCGAATTGGTTGTGGAGTTGCTCACCCACCGTACGGATACGACGGTTTGACAAGTGGTCAATGTCGTCCACATCTGACTTCGAGTTCACCAAATCAATCAAGAACTTGATGATGCGAATGATGTCCGGCTTGGTGAGCGTACGGGCTGTCTCGCTCATGTCGAAGCCGAGCTTCCGGTTGATCCGGAATCGTCCAACTTCACCCAAGTCGTACCTCTGCTCCGAGAAGAACAACTTATCAATCACACCGCGAGCGGTATCGAGATCGGGCGGCTCAGCGTTCCGCAGTTGACGGTAGATGTACTCCACAGCCTCCTTCTCCGAGTTCGAAGCGTCCTTCTGTAGAGTATTGTAAATAATAGCGTACTCCGCCTGGTTGACGTCCTCTTTGTGCAAGATGATCGTCTTGGACTTGGAGTCCATAACGAGTTCGATGTGCTCCTTCTCAAGCACAGTCTCACGGTCAAGGACCATCTCGTTCCGTTCGATAGACACCACCTCACCTGTGTCCTCGTCCACGAAGTCTTCAATCCAAGTGTGCAAAACACGAGCGGCCAATCGACGCCCCAACACGCGCTTCAATCCAGCCTTACTCACCTTGACCTCTTCGGCCAAGTCGAAAATGCCCAGAATGTCCTTGTCGGACTCGTACCCGATTGCACGCAACAGCGTGGTCACAGGCAACTTCTTCTTCCTGTCAATGTAGGCGTACATCACCGAGTTGATATCGGTGGCGAACTCGATCCACGAACCGCGGAACGGGATGATTCTAGCCGAGTAGAGCTTTGTACCGTTCGCGTGTCGGCTCTGTCCGAAGAACACACCCGGGGAGCGGTGGAGCTGGTTTACAATAATCCGCTCAGCGCCGTTCACAACGAACGAACCGCGAGGAGTCATGTAAGGGATTGTGCCCAAGTACACG
>JAQWTJ010000075.1 GCA_029242765.1 Flavobacteriales bacterium
CGAGGCCATTCAGTTGATTACGATTCGCGACACGACGGCTCCTAGTTTCACTTCGCTCGAGACTTTTGCCACAACGACATGCGAAGAAGGTGGAGTAATTTTTGCCGAGGCGACCGACACATGTTCAAACGTTTTCATTTCTATGGCCACCTACTCTGCTATTGGCGTATCGCCCGAAGGTCAGCAGTTGCGGATTTACATCGCGAGCGACGATTGTGGAAATACGGTTGAAGGCATTCAACTCGTCCAATTCTTGGATGCTGAAAACTGCCTCGGATGCACATCGGAAGGCGCTTCCAATTATAGCGCAACGGCCTCGATTGATGACGGCTCTTGCATAATGAACTCTTTGTACGATGAAAATGGCACTTGCATTTCAGACACCGATGAAGACGGCGTGTGCGACCTTTTGGAGATTGTAGGATGCCAAGATGAGATGGCCTGCAACTACATGGTCCAAGCCACAGATGCTGGTGACTGCTTGTACCCGTCAAATGCTGACTTGGACTGCAGCGGAAATTGCCTGGACGATGCCGATGAAGACGGTGTGTGTGACAACGATGAGGTGGAAGGCTGCCAAGACATGGACGCTTGCGACTACAATCCAAATGCGACGGAATCGTCCAGCTGCAGCTATAGTTGCTTAGGCTGCACGTACAGCGAAGCATCAAACTATGATTCGTCTGCTTATATTGAAGATGGCTCTTGCCAATTCCCAAGCTCATGCGAAGGAGACCTCGACCTTGACGGGGCAATTGGTGTGTCGGATCTATTGATGCTGCTCGACGGCTTTGCAACGATGTGCGAGTGAGTTCTTTATCATTGTGCGTCACAATATTGGCGCACTGATTTGGTGAATAAGGCCCGGTAACGGGCCTTTTTCATGACCAAAAATGGCCCGTTGAGGGCGATGAACTTTCCCAAATCAAGACTTGGTCGTGCGGATGACGGCGGAAGATGTCCCCGCTTGTCGACCTGCTACCGAGAATGAAGGCCGCATTCTTTGGTTGAACTTTCCCACCACCAACGCCCCGTGCGCGGGTGATCTCCTGGTGCAACAGCACGTGTACAGGGGGCACACCCAATGCTCGGGTACCCCTCTGCATGCAGCGAATTCACAGGCATTTCAATCAACGGCAAGACGGCATCAACATCCGCATCCGTCCAGTCCAACATGGGGTGGTATTTGCAGACCCCCCACGCGTCGTCCCTTTCGACCATCTCCAACCCTGCTCTGTTTGGACTTTGAGCGCGTCGCAAGCCTGTGACCCACCATTGGCGCCCCTCCATTTCCTTTTTCAATGGAGCGAGTTTTCGCAAGGAGCAGCACTGCTTTCGCACCTCTACACTTTGATAGATGGCTTTCATCCCCGGCGCACCCTCAAATGCATCCACGGCGTCAGAGTCTGGAGTCAATCTTCGAATTCGAACATCCAACATTTTCTCGGTGAGGGCCACCAGCGCTTCGGTTTGCGGAAACAAATAGCCCGTATCAAGGGTGACGATTTCGATGGGCAGCCCCGCATCTACAATACTCCAAGAAATAATTTGGTCCTCCTTGCTCAACGACGTAGTGAACACCACCGTGCCCGCAGATGCTGCAGCGCCCAAATGGGAAACCATTTGACGTTGGAGCAATGTCAATTTAGAAACGACAGGTAGGAAGGTCATATCTCAAAGATACAAATTCAGCCGTATTCCTACCTATTTACTATGAAATAAATGAACCCAATTGATGCCCGGTTGGGAATCACTCCCACTCCACTACTTTTTCGACTCGACCGCTGGTGTACACTTTCAAATACGGCTGCCCCTTTATGGGATGCGGCAATTGACGCCCCAAGAGGTCAAACATCATCACAAGCTCTTCCTTCTCCCCGTGGCTGGGATAATCAGTCAATGACATTGGAGCAGCTCCAATGGGCTGCTGCTGCGTGACACAATGCACCATGCCTCCCCAGAGCAAGATGTTCTGACAATTAATGCCCACCACCATCCGATCGGGGTACAATCCCTGGATGATATCATTGGCCACCTCATCCATGGGATCGTCATAATTGGGGACGAGCACCACTTCATTGGCCACGTAATAGTTGACGTAGGTGCTTCTAAAGCCAACATTCTGACCCCACGTCGTTTGAACGGGGTATTGTGTCAACGGCAAATTGACGCGTTCGTATGGAACGCCCTCTACGTTGGCGGCGTCATCGATAATGGCACGGTCCGAAGTACTGACATACCAGTATGCCAAGTCCGAATTATTCATCGTCACCACCGTGTGGTCGCCCACAAACTTGACAAATCCATCAATATGCTGATCTGTGATGTCCTCAGAACCTCCAAATTGACCATCCAACCAAATGAACTGTTGTATCCCCAAGTATTCGCTGAGGTAGCCCTCAATTTCGGATTCGGTCAAATCCGGGTTTCGGTCATCTTGGGTGATTGAGGAGCGGGTCGCCATAAGTGTACCGTTGCCATCAATTTCAATGGCACCTCCTTCCAACACCATGGCACTCAAGTCAATCGACAGAACACTCAATGCACTTGCAATCGAGGCCGGCACCGCATCGTCCAATTCATAGGGCGTGTCTCCACCCCAACCATTGAACCCCCAATCCAAAATCACCCACTCTCCTTCTGCATCTTGAACGAAAATGGGGCCGTTGTCACGCACCCAAAAATCGTCGTTGGGGCATATGTGAAAATCCACCTGATCCAGGTCCACCTCTGCCGATTGAAGCAAGCCCAAAATGTGTCCCACTTCGAATTCATTGTAAGCCACGATGTGCACCCGCTCTCCCCCAGTCAAGGCATCGGTCATCGCCACCCAACTCATTTCAGCATCCTCCGCGCCCGACCCATAGGTGTAGTTGTGCGGCCATTGCAACCACGTCCCCTCGTGCTCCGACTCTTCGTGCGGCATCGAATATTGCGCCGATGCCGAAAGCACAATTAAACAGCTCAAGAATGGCAGGAAACGGCGCATATGTTCAAGTTTGAAGACCCAAGATATAGACCAACCCAGCCCCTCCAAACCTGAACTAAGGAAACTCAAAGGCACAACGCCCTCGCCAGTCGCTGATGCACGCGCATTGATGCAGCCCGTAGGGGCCATCAACGTCAATGCAAAACGATCAGGGTCAGGGTTTGCACGGAAGAGCCTTGCATCACCTTGACTATATAAGTTCCAGCTTGCCAATCGAGAACGTTAAGGGTCTTCGATCCCTGGGCTGACGACCACGACATCACCGGCCGCCCGGTCGTGTCAAAGACTTTCCCTTGCCAGGGTTCCTGAGTTAAAGGGGGGTGCACGAAGCACCAAGCATGCGCCGGGTTGGGGTGCAGGTTGAACACCTGCTTTTGCGCTGGTTTTTGAACCGAAGATGCGCTGCTCGCAACGCCTACAAGCGCAACGTCGTCCAGGGCCACCGCCCCCGAGGGAGAATCCCCGGGCTGTCCAAACAGGAAACACAGCTGATCGATGTGGCTCAGGTCCAGTTCAGCTCCTTCGAGTGCGATTTGTGCCAAGGGGACCTGAAACGTGTGAAACTCGTTTTGCCAACCTACGCCGAGGTCAGGTTCGCTGCCCGCAGCCAGCGTGCCTTGCAGAACCACAGAGCCGTTTTCGTCGAGAATTTCAAACGTGCCGCTGTCCCATCCATCGCCCCACGTGTCGTAACAGAACACTTCAATTTCTTCGCACGGCGACCCGTTCTCCAAGGTGAAGGTGTGGGCCCCGACTCCGACCAAGTCCAAATATCCCGGCACGGTGACGAGCTGTTCTACCTCCCACATGGAACCTCCAATGACCATCGTGTACGTCCCGCTGTCGAGGCACGCCGTGTAATGGCCAATTCCGCCTCGTGGGTAAGGCGGAAGGATGCGCCCAATGGAGGAGAGAGGAAAGTCCCACGAAGATCCATTGAGGTCCGTCAGTTCTACTGCCAAAGCCAGCCCCGCGGCATCTGTGTTGAAGGGGTGGCGAGTCAGCTGAGCGATGCGAAAGGCGAGATGCCAAAACCCCGACCAATCCGAATGCGCCTCGGCGATTTCGATGCAATGCATAGCCTCACCTTCCCACGCAAGGGTGGCGCATCTCGGGTCGTCGTTGTACCGGGCGCGGGTCATGCCGTTCGCCCAATTGGTGCCCGTCCAATTGAAGGACTCATCCAGATCTTGCATCAGGACCTCATGGGCCTCCAGTCCGGTGCTCCAAACTTGCGTTCCCGCACTGCTCAGATCTTCCTCCGGGTTGGTTTGGTGGTCGTCGAGAACCTCAACGCCTCCTTGTTCCAAGCCCTCGGGCCAAGCGGGGCGAAACTCCCCTGAAATGGTCACGCCTGAGGCGATGCCAAGAGGTTGAAACTCCATGCGGTTGCTCGTGAAGTATTCCTCCACCGCGCGGTTGTTGTGTCCGTACAGTTCGCAGAGGGCCAATGTGTAGGGCCGAACCACGGTGTGGGTGGCCTCGCGGCCAATGAGATCGGGACCGCTGGCCCACGACGGCCCGTCGATGCCATGGAGATCTTCGTGACCTGCCCCATGAATGTACGTGACTTGCCTGTTGCCTTGAGCCCGCTCGAAGATGGCCAGCCCTTGGACATACGCATCCAAGGGCTCTCCAGAGACGTCCGTATCCGCGCCACAAAAGAACTCGTGGAAGTTGGCGCGCAGCGGTGACACTTGGTCTCTGTTGAGAAAGGAGACCGGGGCAAAGCTGTTGAGAAGCACAATGTCATCGTGTGTGAATTGGGGGGACACATAGTCCCCGTCAACAAGGCGTTTGTATGCGCGCACAATGCACTCGCCGCCGGTGCTGTGACCCATGTGAATCAAACGGTGCGTATCGACCCGCCCCACCAAAGCACCTCCCGCAATTTCCGCGAGGTCGGTGAAAAACACATCGATGTTCTCCAAGGCCGTTTGACTTGCGGTTTCCGTGGCCACCGCGCCGCCATTTCCCACATTGTTTCGGTGCGACATCACCACATAACCGTGGCTCGCCAGGTGATGGGCCAGGTAGTCGTAATACGTGTACTCATGGGTCCACCCGTGAGAGATAATCACGAGCGGCTGGGGCTCCATTTGGCCAATATCTGCAGGATAAAAGACGGATTGGGTATGCCAAAAGTCCGGCAAGTGCTGTTGGTTCTCAACCTGGTGCGCCCCATTTTCATTGAGATTGCCCAGGAGGTAGAACCCAGGTGTTTCACCGCCGTCGAGCACATCTCCTTCGGACAGGGCCCCATTCCCGTCGAAGTCAAGCACCACATCGTAGCCATGCCCGCAGCGGTCTTCAGTGTTTGACATCAGCTCAGCCGTTCCTTCCACAGCCAGGCAATTGGCTTCAAGTCCTCCGCTTTGGATGGTCAGGGTTTGAGCCCCCATTGTCCGGACATCGAGAAGGGTCGGGTCTTGTTGCCATTCCTCTATGGAACGGTGTTCCGTGATGTACATCGACACGTCTGTTCCGGGATTGCCCCAACCCGATCGAAGTCCCACGTGCATCGGGTCAATCGCATGAAACGCCTGCGCAATCAGAAGGTGAGGAGCCGCGTCCAATGGTCGGCCGACCAGTTCGGCATGAGATTGCCCCATCAAGGGAATGGCCAACGGCATCAGCAGGCACATCGTCAAGCATTGATAGAGAGATCTGGGCATAGCGAGGGAGTACGGTTCGTGTCGTTTTGGAATATCGCCTTTTGCTTTCTTCAAACGTCACCATAATACACACTTTTCTCCCTTTCTTAATACTCCACACCAAACTCCCACTGTTTCGGCGGTTTCGCATATCAAAAGGCCTGCTTCATTCTTCGTAGTGTTCGGCCTCACCATCCAGCACCGATGCCCAACAACCATACAAATTCCTTGTTTCTATTAGTTTAACTATCTTACACCTACCCAAATACTCATCCCTTGATGCGTTTGTTCCGAACGAAAGGAATTGGATTCCGCACGCTATTCATTTTTCCGATGCTGTTTTTAGCGTCGTTAAATTTCTGTGCACAGGAAGGGTCCAGTGAATGTGCGGCGCAGTTTCAATTCGATTCATTCGATCTGGACACCATTGACTTAACATCCACTATAGACGGAACTCTGCCTACATTTTTAGATGACGGCATCCTTCTTTCTTTCGGCCCTTTTACTCCTGAACTTGGAGCAAACCCTGCCTTGGGAGAGGCTATAATCGTCCCCTCTCCAGCCAATATTGATGGTATGCAAGCATTATCTCTTAATGGGACCAATGCCATCTTTAACATTGGGCAAGCCTTGCCTGCGGGAACATCAGCTACCGGATTGTCTATACAAATTCAAGGGTCAGGGCTCGGGGCAAACTACAACCTCTCAGTCAACGGCAACCTCCCATACATCGGAACGCCATTGGGAACCCCACAACAGCTGACCGACGGAATAAGTTCGCAACTCATCGGGTCATCCCCCACTTCCGCTACACTGGTGCTGACGGGAGATCTGGCGAGTTTGGAAA
>JAQWTJ010000065.1 GCA_029242765.1 Flavobacteriales bacterium
GGCCTTGGACTTCCAGTCATAGCGCCACATGAAAACAATAGCACCTGCGGCTATAGTGCCGAAGTACAGATAGTCCACCAGCCAAATCCTCCATATGGGCAACGGATGGACGATGGTGATTTGATAAACGATCAAGATGTACAGTGCGATGGCTCCGCCCTCGATGGCGAACGCCGGCAAGGTGTGACCGCTGCCCTGAATGGCGGCCAGCAAGATCGAAGTGCAGCTGTACATCAGCATCACGCCGAAGATGATGGGCAAGGTTCGCACGGCGGCTTGCAGCCCCACGGGATCGTCTAGAAAGAAAGGTCCTGCAAACAATTCAGGGTACAGCCACAGCCCGTGCGCAACGAGCATCACACCGATTAAGTTCACGGTCATAAGCCTCCGCATAGTAGGCACCACGTCAGATTCGTGGCCTGAACCAAGCAAGGCACTGATGAAGGTCTGTCCTGTTTGTCGAACACCTGTGACGATAAAGAAGGCAATCATGAAGTAGTTGCGCACCACGTGACTGACCTTCAGCTCCATTAGCCCGACGTGCTCGACAAAAAAGAAGAACATTGTCCACGTTCCAACTGAAAATGTCAATTGGCACATCATGGGAAAGGCAAGACGCCCCCATTTCAACAGTTCATCATACTTGAGGCGCAGCCCGCGACGAAAAAGCAAGGGGTGTCGCAGTGCAACCCCTATCAGCAACACACCCAATCCTCCGCATTCAGAGGCAAAGCTGGCGATGGCCGCGCCCTCTGCGCCCAGGGCGGGAAATCCCCAGCGCCCCGGAATTAGCACGTAATCACCGCCAATATTGATGAGCGATGTAGCAATGGTGACCCACCACAGGATGTTCGATCGTGCCGTGCCCAGGAACAATGCGGTGAGCAGCAGCATGCCGAAGTAGGGGATGAAGCCCCACATGCGAATGTCCATGAAGTTTGAGAAAACCTCTGCGGTTAGGGCGTCCTTGAACGTGTTTGCTGCAAGCCAATGCGTTGAGCCGTACAGGGCCGCGATTAAGACAACCGCCAGCCCCGCCATTACGAGTGCGCCCGACCGAACAATCTGGTAGCCGGCCGTGCGGTTGTTCTGGCCCATTCGACGCGCAATCAAGATTTGGCCGGTACTGCTGACGGCCATGGCGATCATCGAAAAGGACAAATACATCAAGCCGGCATTGCCCGCCCCGTTGATTTGGGCTTCTCCTTCACGGCTGAGAAAGAAATTGTCGGTCAGCACCACGAGAAACTGCACGAAGGCGCCCATCGAAATAGGTGCGGCCATGCGCAAGATGGCGCTGTACCCGGTGTTAATCTTCAGCACGAGTACCAGCTTGCTTGAGGGCCCGTTCGCGTTCCACCTTCAAAAGGCCTGCAGCGTCTTTCACGGTCCGTTCCGCCCAATCTCCTCGCAACCGTTCCCGTGTGTTTTCGTCCAACTTCCAAGCGATGTTCAAACGCCTAACACGTCTTGTTACATCGCTCAAAACCAGTGCGGCTGCAACTGATATGTTGAAGCTTTCCGTGAAGCCTTCCATAGGAATGCGAATCGTGCAATCTGCGCCCTGCAGTACGGCATCTGAAACGCCGGGGCCTTCACTTCCAAAGACGACCGCTAAGGGCCTGTCCAGTGGCACCGTTTCGGGTGTGAAACCGGAGGCGTGTGGCGAGGTGACGGCAATTCTAAACCCCGCCTTTCGCAAAGCATTGAAACAACCGTCCACGCTGCTGTGGTGGTGCACGTCGGTCCACTTGCCTGCACCCTTGGCCACAGACTCCACTACGGCAAAATCATTCTCCACCTCAATAGCGTGCAGGTTCTGGACTCCGAATCCATCACAACTGCGCACAACAGCACTGGCGTTGTGCGGCTGATACAAGTCCTCCACCACAGCACACACCCAGGCGGTGCGCCGGTCGAGCACGACTTCAAAGCGCTCACGTCTGCGTTCACTCAGGTAGGGCTTGAGCAGGGCGAAGCGGTCATCGCCAGAAAAGTGGTCAGAATGTGATCGGTCCATACCTGTAATGGGGTAAAAAAAAGGTCCCCGACAGAGCCGAGGACCTTTAAACTAGTAGAGTGACAGCGTGAGCTGTACTCGATTACTGGACCTTCGTGTTGAGGTCAGAACCGGGCTTGAACTTCACCACGTTCTTCGCAGCTATCGTGATTTCTTTTCCGGTCTGCGGGTTGCGGCCTTTACGGGCCTCACGGTGCGTTACAGAGAAAGAACCGAAGCCAACGAGGGCTACACGGTCGCCGCTTTTTAGAGCGTTTGAAGTTGAGTCAATAAAAGAGTTCAATGCGCTGGCTGCACTGGCTTTTGAAATGCCGGCACCTGATGCCATTGCGTCGATGAGTTCTGCTTTGTTCATAGGTATAAGGTTTTGTGAATCGCTTACAGGCCAAATATATGCGCTGCATTGTACGAATGACGGGGTGTGTAGAGATTTTCCGCTGATTGTTGAAAAAGTCGAGTCATCTTTGGATAAGTGTAGAATACTTCAGAGTCCAATTCCTACACCGTAGAGAGGGTGCGGCTTTGCGTGTTATGATGCAATTTGCGCCCCCAAATTGACCCTGATTAAGCCATGAATATTTCGCCCGATTTCTTTCCGGACGCCCCACGCGGGGGTGTGTCCGTATACACCACAGTATTAGTGAGATACCGAGATATTGACGCCTTTAATCACGTCAATAATGCGGTCTACTTGAGCTACCTTGAACAGGCTAGAATCGAGTACTTTGCTGAGATGGCAGGAAACACGTGGGATTGGGATAAATACGGAGCAATTGTTGCCCGAAATGAGATTGATTACTTGCGTCCAGTGCATTTGGGTGACAAGGTGAAAATATGCACATGGTGTGCCGATGTGGGCCGTTCTAGCATGAAAATCGCCTACCAAATCTTCGCAAAAACGTCAGAAAATCAGGATTGGATGGTGGTGGCGAAAGCAGAAACGATCATAGTCGCATACAATCTGAGCCAGAAGAAAGTTGTTCCGGTTCACGAAAGTTGGGCAACTAGATTGGCCTAAAGCCAGAATCTGTAATGCGATGTGCACGGGGAATGTCCACATTGCCATAGATTCGAGGCGGTATTATTACGCATTCACAAAAAACAAATTCATGAAACACATTACCACTCTTGTGTGGGCGCTGGCCTTGGGCTTTGCAGTCAACGCACAAACAACCGCTGTCACCTTTCAAGTGGACATGTCCGACGAAACAGTGTCGTCTGACGGCGTTCACGTGGCCGGTTCATTCCAGGGCTGGGACCCTGCGGGCACGGCGTTGGCCGATGACGATATGGACGGTGTGTACGCGGTCACGGTGAACATCAACGATTCTCTACTCGCAGCTTCGCTTGGTAGCATTGAATTCAAGTATATCAATGGCAATGCTTGGGGCGCCGACGAGTCTGCCCCTGACGCATGCGCTGCGCCAGGGAGCACCAATCGCACAGCTCAGATTACTGAACAGCAGGACACCGTATTGGATGTGGTGTGCTTCGGTTCATGTTCAGCATGCGGCGTGGTGACGGCTACCTTTTTGGTGGATATGAGCCAAGAAGAGGCCATCAATCCCGTGGGCGTTCATATGAATGGAAGTTTCAACGGCTGGGCCAGCGACAATTTCCTTGAGATGAGTGACCCTGATGGTGATCTCGTGTACAGCTACACGGCAACACTTGAAGGTGCGCAGGCGGGCGACACCCTCGAATTCAAGTTTCTCAATGGAAACACCTGGGGCTTCGATGAGAGTTTTAGCGGCGATTGCGCATCGCAGTTTGGTAACCGCTACATCATCCTTGATGGCACGGCCGATCAGCTGTACGTTATTTCGGAAACGGGGCAGGCGTACTGTTACGCCACATGCACTTCCTGCGTGGCTCCTACGTCTGTGACGCTTCGTGTGGATATGAGTGCTCAGGCGGCAATTTCTGCCAATGGCGTGTCAGTCGCCGGTTCTTTCCAGGGCTGGACGCCGGGTGCTGATGTGCTCTCGGACGACGACGCTGATCTGATTTATGAAATCCAATTGGAGATTGCTCCAGGCGATTATGAGTTCAAATTTGTCAATGGCAACGATTGGGGCGGAAACGGCGACGGCAACATCGATAATGAGAACCCTCCAGGGGAGTGCACGTCCAACGGCAACCGCGTTTTAACTGTTGGGGCTGATCCAGTGGTCCTGCAGTACTGCTACAATCAATGCACCGAGAGTTGTGTGGCCGACCCCGATGCAGCTCCAATCACATTTCGCATTGACATGTCAAATGAAACGGTTAGCGCGGAGGGTGTTTGGCTGATCGGCGGCATCACCACGCCAGCATGGCAAGCGGGTGCGGTGCAGCTTTCAGATGACGATGGTGATAGTATGTACGAGACGACCGTTGAGGTGTCCGGCTCAGCATTCTTCCAGTACAAGTACGCTAACGGTGACCCTTTTCCTGGCGGAGAAGTGGACGACAGCGTATCGGAAACGGGCGACTTTGATGCCGGCGGTTGTGGCGAGCCGAATCCTTTCGGCGCATTCAACCGCACGCACATTCGTTCAGGCGTTGCTGAGACATTAGGCAACTACTGCTTCAGCAGCTGCTTGACCTGTAGCGGAGACACGGTGACGACGGACAGCACGGACTTCGTGCTCGAGCTCCATGCCGGTATCGTATTGCAGGCCTTCCCGAACCCCGCTTCGGGCCAAATCAACTTGCAGACCGATGGCGACTTGACGGGGCTAACAGCAATCCGCATTTACGATATGCAGGGCCGCTTGGTCTTCACAGATCACCGCCAGATGTTCGCCGGTCAGGCGGTGGCCTTGGCTACGCAGTTGATTCCTTCGGGCTTGTACTTGCTTGAAGTTCAGTCGGGGGTCGACCGCAGTGTGATGCGCGTGACGTTCCACTGATTGATCTGAATCGTCTGTGCTTATAAGGTGTGGAAAATCTGTAAAAGGGGAGGGCTTCGGTCCTCCTTTTTTGTGCTTGCAGTTTCTGCAGCTGGGGTAAAAATGAACGGCCAACCGGAAGTTGTTAACGGAGGGAATATTCCTACTCCAAGGCATGGAACTCTCGACCTATATTTGTGCCGATTCATTTAACTCAATTTAAGCATGAAACGACTGCTACTCTGTGCAATTGTTGCCTTTTTCTCTACAACGACCGCTTGGTCACAAGCCGTGGAACTCGTTGTTGAAACAGTAAATTCTGATATCGGCGTAATCGCTGACTTCGACGGTGATGTAGACCTGACGGGATACGCCACCTACCGTGTGTACGTTAAGTACAACTCGGACCAAGACTTTCTTACCGCGGTATACGGCGATTCGAATTTCCCAACCATCATCCATGGCGGTGATAATTTCTACCATCATCCTGTTGGTGGCTTGACGGCATCCTTGGTGCAATCGTCCTTGTTCGCTGTGTACCCCGCATTGGAATACGACAGCTACGTGACAGTTGGCATGACGGGTCCTGCGGACGTAGGGGCTGGAGAGGCCAGCATCAATACCATCGGTGACCCTTCAGCAAATTGGGCTCCAGTGTTTGACCCTGGTGCCGGTGCTACAGGTGGCGATATCGTCATCAACACGCAGACCGGAGGCTCGTGGTTCCCATTGTTTCCTGACGCCAATGCCTTCGCTGGTGCGGACTCGTTGGTCTTGATCGGCCAGTTCACCACTGACACCGTGTTGTGGGGGCAGGTGAGCGTGGCTTCATTTGTGGGAGGCAGCCAAGGGGCTGACACTTTGCAAACGTTCCCTTTCAGCTCATTGCCGGACGCGGTTTTCGGATGTGTTGACATGGCGGCTGAGAACTACAATTCGAGCGCCACAAATGACGATGGCACCTGTGTATTCGCTTGTGATTACCCGGGAACGATGCTCGTTATTACAGAGTCTTCTTCTTCAGATGTCAGCTGCTTCGGCGGTGCGGACGGTTCGGTGAGCTTGACAGTGACCGGTGGCCAAGGCGGCCTGTCGTACTCGGACGGTGTCACGGCCAATGCTACAGGCGTTTTCTCAACGCAGTTTGTAGGTGAGGTGACCGTGACGGTGACCGACAACCAAGGATGCACGGCTTCTGAGACTTTGACGGTCTCTTCGCCTGATGCCCTTGTGCTCGATGCCACCTTATCATCTCCTGTGAGCTGCAACGGCTTAATGGACGCTGTTATTTCTGGAGGTGCCACGGGCGGAATGGGCGTGCTCTCGTACTCGCTTGACGAAGACTTTATGGTTGCTTCTGCTGAGCTGAATTTTGAGGGCATTGGCCCCGGTTTGTTCACGGTGTATGTTCAGGATGATAACGGTTGTCAAGCGAATTCACCCGCTATTTTAGTGGAAAATCCTGCTCAATTTGTATTGTACGCTTCGGCTGTACTTGGGACGAACTGCCCCGGGTCGGATGACGGCAACGTCATTTTAAATTATTACGGTGGTAGTGGCTCGTCAACGACGTTCTCGCTGGACGGGGTCGCCTATCAAGAGACTGGAAACTTCGCTGTGTCGGCTGGCACGTACACGGGCTACGGTATGGATGTGAACGGCTGCATTGATTCGGTCGACTCCATTGTGGTGACGACTCCTTCTGATTTTGTGGCACAAACCACTTCGACAGAGCCAATATGCAACGGAGGCACAGACGGCGCGATGACCGTTGAAATCCAAGGTGGAACAGGCGACTTGTTGTATGCCTACATGGGCGACACGACGCTGACGTGGTCAATGGCCGATTTGGCAGCTGGCGTGTACACCATCGGCGTATTGGACGAGAACGGTTGTTCTGGCTCTGTCGACGTGCAGCTTTCTGAGCCTGCGGCAATTGCACTGACTGGAACGGTGGTCGACGTGTTGTGCAATGGCGATGCCAACGGTTCAGTTGAATTAGCAGCAAACGGAGGCGATGGTGACTTTGTATACATGGTCGAGGGCGGGTCATTTGGCCCGGGCACATCGTATACGGATTTGACTGCTGGCGACTACAACTTTACGGTTCAGGACGGCGCTTCTTGTGCGACAACTGAGGCGATTACTGTGGGAGAGCCGGATGCGCTTTCAATCGTTGTGGACGTGAACGACGGCGCCTCTGGGTCAGCATCTGACGCGGTGGTGGATGTGACAGTTAGCGGCGGCAGCATGCCGTACACATACAGCTGGACGGGTGCTGACGCATTTACTGCCGACACCGAAGATCTTGCGGACATTGCTGCTGGTGATTACACCTTAACGGTGACTGACTATAACGGATGTGAGCTGGTGGGTGATGCTGTTGTGGTTGTGAGCGGCCTGGGCGAATTGGCCCACATCGTGAACATCGAATTGTTCCCGAACCCCAACAGTGGATTGTTCCAAGTGAACGTGACCGGCCTTTCAGGCGAACGCGTTGAGAGCGAGTTGGTGGACGCCACCGGCCGCGTGATTAGCAAAGAGGCTTGGGGCGCACTCACCGGAGCGGCCAGTCTCAATATGGACTTGTCGACAACGGCTTCAGGCCTGTACTTCTTGCATATGCAAATCGGCGCACAGTCTCGCACGCTACGCGTAGTAAAACACTGAGTCTCTCGGCTCATTCAAATTCTTGAAAAGGGCCGCCTACAAGGCGGCCCTTTTTACTTTTCTAATTGAGATAATGTCTGGCCTGACTGCGAAAAAATAACTGTTGAACACAGATTGTTAATAAGCGTGATCCAGATCACATCAAATAGGGGGGGATAGGTAGGAAATTCGTACCCATCACACCCTGATTATATCTTCTACAACATGAAGCTTCGCAACCTCTTTTTCTCTTTGTGCCTCTTGCCAACTTTGGCTCTTGCACAGGACTATTCTGCCCGACTGGATACGGTGTCTTCCGACATCGGTGTTTTGGTCGGCGCCTTGGGCACAACGGATCTGACCGGATACGCCTGCTACCAGCTCGTTCTGGAATGTACGGACCCCACGGATTTCGTGTCTTCCGTCTCTGGAGACGCGGTAAATCCTACGTACGTCAATACGACCACGACTTTTTTCCATTCCAGCTTGGGCGGATTGACAGCTTCGTCGTCCAATTCCATGCTCTTCCCTGTTTACCCAGACTTGGCCTATGACAGCTATGTAACCATTGGCTTGACCGGACCGGCGGATGCCGGAGCGGGTGAAGCCAATCCATCAACAGTTCAAAGCGGCGCAAACCCATGGTCCAGCAATTTTGACCCTGGTGCAGGTGCGTCCGGCTCGAACATTGCAATTGATGACGTGGTCGGCGGAGCTTGGTACGCGCTCAACGGTGACGCCAATGGTTTGGCTGGAGAAGACCTCGATGTGATTGTGGGCCAGTTCACCACGACGGGTGAAATGTCTGGCGCTGTGTACGCGCAGTTTTTTCCTTTAGGAGATGGCCAGAATGATCTTCGCGTGACTTTGAGTTTCGGCGTGCCTGCGGCCATCCCTGGCTGCACGGATGTGGAGGCTTGCAACTACAATCCAGAGGCCGCTGAAGAAGACGGCTCTTGCACCTACCCAGACGGTTACCCGACCAACGTATTGGACTGCGATGGCGCTTGTGTCAACGACACCGATATGGACGGCGTGTGTGATGAGAATGAAGTGAGCGGGTGCACCGATATGGGAGCCTGCAATTACGATGGATCTGCGACAGACGACGACGGCTCGTGTGCTATGGACGACGCCCTTGGCGTGTGCGGTGGAGATTGCCTCGCCGATGCAAACAACAATGGCATTTGTGACAACCTCGAAACTGATGGCTGTTCGGACCCTGCGGCCTGTAATTATGACGGCTCGGCTCCGGAACCCGCTGCAGCATGTTTGCTGGTTGACACCTATTTTGTACACACCACAGGACCGCTCGCCGGCCAGACCACCTATCGCTTGTACGTGGCCCTTGCGGGAGAGGACGACTTCGTGAGCTCTGTCAGCGGTGACAATGTCAATGTCACCACTGTGAACACGACCACTTCATTCTATCAAGATGCATTGGGCGGTTCTACGGCAGCTCCTTTGAACCCCGGGCTCTTTGAAGCTTTCCCCACATTGGAATACGATTCGTATGTCACCATTGGACTGGCCGGACCGGCAAACGCACTGGACGGAGAGGCAGAAATCACTGTGATTTCTGGCCCCAGCAATCCTTGGGACGTGAACTTTGAGGGCGGCAGCAGCATCGTGATTGATGACCTCGTTGGTGGCGCTTGGTTTGCCCTCAACGGCGACGCAAACGGATACCCTGACTCCAACGGTGAAGTGTTGGTGGGTCAGTTCACGACGGACGGCGTTATGAGCGGTTCACTATACGTGCAAGTTTTCCCAGCTGGTGTTGGCGAAGATGCGGTGATGTACTCACTTGATATCGGCGGCACTTGTGCAGGTGTTGATCCGGACTGCGAATATGACTCTTGTGTGGGTTGCACCGATGAGCTCGCCTGCAACTATACTGTAGGAGCCACCGTTGAAGACGGTTCCTGCGAATACCCTGATGGGTACCCTGACAATGTCTTGGACTGTGCTGGTGCGTGTGTGAACGACGCAGACATGGACGGCATTTGTGATGAGTACGAAGTGGCCGGCTGTACGGATATGGCCGCTTGCAACTATGAAGCCACGGCGACAGACGACGACGGTTCCTGTGAATCGCTGTCATGCGCAGGGTGCACGGACAATCAAGCGTGCAACTACGACGCAGGAGCTACCATTGAAGACGGCTCCTGTATGACGGACGATGTCTGCGGCGTGTGCGGAGGGGATGGTATTCCAGCGGGCGACTGCGATTGTGACGGCAACCAAGAAGATGCTCTTGGTGTATGCGGCGGAACCTGTGAGGCAGACATCGACGGCAACGGCGTGTGCGATAGTGAAGAGACCGGTGGCTGCTCGGATGAATCAGCTTGCAATTATGACGGATCGGTCGGCGTGGAGTCGGGCTATTGTTTGGAGATGGACACGGTAGCGGTACACACAGACGGTGATTTGGCCGGATTGACGACCTACCGCGCTTACGTTTCTATGGCCAATGCTACGGACTTCCTCAGCTCGGTGTCTGGCGACGCGACAAATCCCACCGTGGTGATGACCACGACGTCGTTTTATCAGAACTCTCTTGGAGGTCTTACGGCATCACAGCAAAATCCCATTCTGTATGCGGCATTCCCGGACTTAGAGTACGATTCGTATGTCACCATTGGGATGGATGCCCCGGCTGACGCGATGGTCGGTGAAGCTGAAATTTCGACACTTGCGGGCCCGAGCAACCCTTGGAATACAAATTTTGAAGCAGGCGGCAACCTCGTAATTGATGATTTGGTTGGCGGCGCTTGGTTTGCTCTCAACGGGGATGTGAATGGCAATCCTGGGGCGGACGGCCGCGTGCTGATCGGACAATTCACAACCGACGGTGAGATTTCGGGCAACTTCTACGTGCAAGTCTTTCCGGAGGGCAACGGTTCGGCTTCGGAGTATTACTCGATGGAAATCGGCGGTTCATGCTTTGAGCCTGACCCTGATTGCGATTACACATCTTGTTTGGGTTGCACCGATGCCGGTGCGTTTAACTACGACCCAGAAGCTACACAGGATGATGGCACCTGTTTTTTCTTGCCCGAGACGGTGTGGGAGATTATTCAAGACAGCGAGTCGCACACCATCATGGAGGACTTGATGACGGCATCAGGCATGAGTGCTGCCTTAATGGGGGAAGGCCCATGGACAGTTTTTGCTCCGACTGATGCGGCCGTCAACGATGCGCCGGATATCGTCGTTGCCGCCTTGCTTTCAGACCCTGTACTGCTCAACGATGTACTCGGTTACCACGTGGCTGCTGACTCGTTAACTTCAAACGAGATGAGCGACGGACTGACCATCACCATGCAGAACGGCCAAGATGTGACCATTACAATGAATGGCGGAGACATCTTTGTGAACGATGCGCAAATTATCATCGCGGACCTGCTTGCAGACAACGGTGTGGTGCACGTAATCGACGTGATTTTGATGCCGGAGATTGGAGGCTGCATGACCGTGGCTTCTTGCAACTACAATCCGCTTGCGACCTACGATGACGGGGGCTGCGAATTTGACTCTTGTACGGGCTGCTTGAATGAGGTGGCCTGCAACTACGACCCGACGGCCCTCTTGAACGATGCGCCATCTTGTGAGTTCCCCGTGGATTGGTACGGTGTGAGCTATGTGGATTGCGATGGCAACTGCAATGCCGATGCCGATGGAGATGGGGTGTGTGATGAAGCTGAAGTGGAAGGTTGTACGGATATGGCCGCTTGCAACTATAGTGCGGACGCAACGGATGATGATGGCTCTTGTGAGTCGCTCTCGTGTGCAGGTTGTACCGACGAAGAAGCCTGCAACTACAACGATACGGCCACCATCGACGACGGCACGTGCTTGTCCGCCTTTGACTTGTGGGGTTCGTATGTCGTGGACTGTGATGGAAACTGCCTGAATGATTTGGACATGGACGGCGTATGCGATGAAGACGAAATCGTCGGTTGCCAAGACACCACGGCCTGCAACTTTGACCCTGTGGCAACAGATAACAATGCGAACTTGTGCGACTTCAGCTGCTACGGTTGTATGGATCAGGCGGCGGCCAACTACGACCAAGACGCCACCCTGGATGACGGTTCATGCCTCTACTGTGAAATTTCGTTCGGCGGAGCCAGCGGTACAGATCCGCTTTGCGCGACGAGCATGGACGGAACGGTGACTATGGATGGAGTAACGGGGGCCTATGGCTCGGTGACCTACACCTTGAATGTGGGAGAGCCGCAGACTGCATCGACATTTGACGGCTTGCTTGGAGCCACTTACACTATCACGGCAACAGACTCGCTAGGATGCTCTGCCTCAGGTGATGTCACCATTGCGGCCCCTTCGGTTTTAATGTTGACAGTAGTGGCCACGGATGTGGACTGTCATGGAGATACCGATGGCCAATTGGCCGCTGAAGCATCTGGCGGAACAGGCGACATCAGCTTCAGTCTTGACGGCGTTGGAGTTGAGAATGGTTTGCTCACCGACTTGCCGGCCGGCGTCTACACGGTGGGAGCTCAGGACACAAACGGCTGCACCACTGAAATCGAAATTGAGATCACTCAGCCTGATGAGCTCACCGTGACTGTGGATTCAACGGTTGATCCGCTCGACGGTGCCAATGGCACAGTGGATGTAACGGTTGCTGGTGGTACGGGGGATTACACTTTTGACTGGACGGGGCCGGATGCTTCATACGACACGGAGGACCTTGCTGATTTGGATCAAGGCACCTACAGCTTGGTAGTGACCGATGAAAACGGCTGTACGGCCACTGCTGATGCGACCTTGACAGATGTTGGGGTGACGGACGTTGAAGTGGAGTTCGCAGTGCAATGTGTGCCAAACCCGACTTCAGGCAATCTAACCTTAACGGTGAGCCAACCGGTGAATGGGGCGAGCATTCGTGTGTTTGACGCATCGGGTCGCTTGGTCTGGGACCGCTCAAGCCTTTCGATTGCGGAGAACTTTCATATGGACCTGTCAGGACTCTCTTCGGGAGTGTATCAATTGCGTTTGACCGAAGGGCTGCGCGTTGTGTCCCAAGCGATCTTGATTGCTGAGTAGTCTGAACCTATATATCAACTGATTTGACAGCGCCGAGTCCAGAAGGACTCGGCGCTTTCGTTTTGTACAAGGCGCGAGCGACAGGTGAAGCGATTAGCCGTGATGCCGTAACTTGAAGGACCGATTCTACGCAACCATGCACACATTTGATTTTGCCAAAGGAGCGATGTTCGTCCTCCTGTCTCTTTTTGCCCTTGTGAGTTCAAGTGCGCTTGAAATGCGTGCCCAATGTGTGGCTGACCACAATTTCGGCCCGGATGTGACCTGGGGAATCTACCCTGATCAGGCGTTGGGTGAGCACCTCGCGGCTGCACAATTGGGTATTGCCTATAGCGACACCTTGCATTTACGCACGCCCTCGGACACCGACGAGATGGATCTGGGGTTTCCATTAAACTTGACCATTGACTCGCTGGTTATCACCGATATCCAACTCATTCCAACGGCTGGCGATACCGTGGCGTTGAGCGATATCGGCTTGGAACTGATTTGTAACAACGGCGGGGACGCGCCCAACCCGTGTGCGTTTTTGGGCAACACCCAATATTGCGGCCTTCTCGAAGGCACGCCCACGCAGGCCGACACGTTTCAAGTGCTGATCAATGTGATGGGCTATGCATCGTATTTGGGCGTCCAACAGGCGCAAGGATTGGCCTTCACCAATGAACTTGTAGTGAGCGAGGTGATTTCTGGAGCCGGCTGCACCGACCCGGAGGCCTGCAACTACGATTCTGAGGCCGTTAGCGACGATGGCAGCTGCGAATACCCAGACTTTTGCTACGACTGTGCAGGTGAGTGCATTTGCGATGAGGACAACGACGGGGTGTGTGACCCGTGGGAATTTTATGGTTGCACCGAAGAACTGGCCTGCAACTACTCACCTGTGTACACAGAGGATGACGGCAGCTGTTTTTACGCAATCCCTGGATTTGACTGCAACGGTGGATGCCTCGACGTGGTGAACGACACCTGCGGATTGGCCCAGACCATCAGCTGCGGCGAGCTTGTAGAAGGCTCTACCATCTGCGCGGACACGGCCGACGTGCCCTTTTGTGACCAATTCAATATCGGCGAGTACACCCACGGTGGATTGTGGTACAGCGTGATTGGTACAGGCGACTCCTTGCTGCTGACCCTCTGCTTTGAAGACACGGATTACGACACGTATCTGAACGTATTTGACGGGACGTGTGGCGCGCTGGATTGTGTGGCTGGAAATGATGACCAGAGCGAGGCAACAGCCTTTGACAGCCCTTGTGGTGAGAATTTCCTCGCCTCCGAAGTGCATTTTCTCAGCGAAGGCGGCGTCGAGTACTTCATCCATATTTCAGGGTCCAATGCGGTGAATCCCGCTTCAGGGGGCTTTGATTTTGTCATCGTGTGTGACAATGTGGTGGTGCCGGGATGCACGGACGTTGGGGCCTGTAATCACAACCCCTGGGCCACAATCGACGACGGGTCCTGCGAGTTCGAGTCGTGTGCAGGTTGTGATATTTTAGGCGCTTGTAATTTCGACTCGACGGCTGTAATCGGCGACTTTGATTTGTGTGACTTCAGTTGTTACGGTTGCATGGACGAATCGGCTTGCAATTTCAATCCAGACGCTACGATTGAAAGCGGCTTGTGCGAGTTCATCTCTTGCGCAGGATGCCTCGACCCAACGGCCTGCAACTTCGACTCAACAGCCACCATTGAAAGCGGTTTGTGTGAGTTTATCACTTGCGTAGGCTGTACAGATCCCGCGGCATCCAACTATGACGAAGGGGCGACAGTGGACGACGGCAATTGCTCATACTGTGATTTAACGGTGGACACCTTGCTGGTGATCCACCCCCTCTGTTTTGGTGGGTCTGACGGCTCCTTAGAGGTTAGTGTTTCAGGGGCAACGGGTGATTCGCTTTGGTTTGTATTGACCGGTGTGAGCGGGGCTGTAAGTGACACTTTAGCTTCCTTTGAAGGCTTGTCATCGGGGCCGTATGAAATTGAGATTTTTGACGGCGATTCGACGTGTTCAGCTTTGGCGGTGGCAGTTTTGATTGACCCTGCGCAAATGGTTTTGGCCGCAACGACTGACAGCACGCTTTGTGCCAATAGTGCAGACGGAGGGTTCACGGTCGAACTCGTGGGCGGGGCCATTGGAGACGTCATTTTTGAAATTGTAGGTCAGGAAAATACAGCCACCACATCGGGGGAATACATCAATCTGCCCGGTGGCGTATACACTGTTTTGGCCACCAGCCTCGTCGGCTGCGAAGTGATGCTGGATGTTCAAGTGTTGTCGCCTGATCCTTTGGAGGTGGTTGTGGATCTGCTGACGGGTGCGGATCCCGATGAGGCCGACGGCGCGATTGCTGTGAGTGTGACAGGTGGAACGCCAGATTTCACATTCCTCTGGAGTCAGCTAGGGGAGACCGTGAGTGATGCTGAAGATTTGCTTGCTGTGGCCGCAGGTGATTACGATCTGACGGTGGTGGATGCCAACGGTTGCGTCGCCCTGTGGGCGGGCACGGTGCCGCTAGGCTTGCCTCAGCTGGCGGCTCCACAGGCCTGGCTGCTGATGCCAAATCCGGCCCGCGACGTGGTGGTGGTGGACTTCACAGGGCTTGGCTCCGGCGAAGTTTGCGCAGTGGAAATCTGGAACGGGTTAGGGGCCCTAATCGAAGTCGCTGAGGTCTCTATGCTCAGCACGCTGGATGTCAGTCGCTTGGGTGCAGGCGTGTATTGGCTGCGGCCCCGCTGGTGTGGAGGTCGGACTGGATCCGTTGCAACTGAATTGGCACCGCTGAGCGTCCAAAAGCTGTGGGTGCTTCGTTGAGGACGTTCTGATCAATCAAGTTCTCGTTCGAGAATTTACAGGTCTTTTGCTGCGTAGCTCTGTTCCCAGAGGGCTCGGCCTTTGGTGTCGTGGCATCGGATCGTCATCACACGCTCCTTGCGAGGCCCCGAGATGGTGAGTGTTCCGAAGTTGCGTTCGCCAACAGAGGTGTCTTCGACGCGGAAACTGTTCGGCTCCTCGCTGTTATCGTAGGCACGGCTGGTCAACGGTGAGCAGGTGAAGTCCAGTGCTGCGTGGCCGCGCGAGAATTCCACACGGCTCAACTCGGAGCCGTGACGGTCGCCTGTTAGAAAGACCACGCCGTGGATGTTCTCGGCTTTGATGCGCCGCAGGACGCCGTCACGTTCAGCTCCGAATTGGGCCATGTTCTCATAAACAGCACAATCTGAAACCATTTGGCCTCCGAGGCAGATCAGTTTGAATGGCGCTCGACTTGAGCGCAATGCGGCGATCAGCCAATTGATCTGGTCATCACCCAGGACTTGCGAGTCGCCCGTGAGCACATTGTGGTTGATGCGAAAGGTGCGGTTGTCGAGCATGAAAACATCCACATCACCGATGGTGAAGGCTGTGGAGATTCCGCCCCACTCGCCCAATTGCGGAATGCCTGAGGAGGGGTTGGCCCAAAAAGCGTTGAACACTTTGCGGGCGTCATCTCCCAAGACGTATGATCGGTCCGCGTCGTTTGGCCCAAAGTCATGGTCGTCCCACGTGGCATACTGCGGGCACGCCTTCAGAAGGCGTGCCATCTCGGGGAGGCGGCGAGCGTGGCTGTAACGATGCACCATGCCGGAGCGCGCCTCAAGGTCCACTTCGCGGAAATACACGTTGTCGCCAAGCCACAGCATGGCGTCGGGCTGGACGTCGGCAATGGCATCAAATATTTCGTAGCCGTCGCCGTAGGGCTTGCCTGGGCGGTCGTAGGCTGTTTCGTTGATGTAGGCGCAGCTGCCCAAGGCGAGCGTGAGCTCGGGAGGATCTGTGCGGTAGGCCCACAGGGGCTGGGTGCTTAGCGTTAGCGGGTCAGGGCCGGAAGCCACGGCTCCGTTCACCAAGACTTGATAGTTGTAGGTGGTCCCCGGCTCAAGCCCGGCGAGTTCCACCGTGGCTGAACCATCAAAATCAAGATCGCTTATCACCGGCCTTGACGTGAATCGTGCTTCAGTGGGGGACTCTGAACTGGACCCGTCAACGGCCCAATAAGACAGCTCAACCGTTGCAGAGCCCTCAGTCTGCAACCACACCTTCGCCGAACGAAGGCCCACGTGGCCGAGCATGGGCCCCGCTGTAAGCTGAGAAAAAGCGTCCGAAGCGCCGAAAAAAATGGCGAGGACCAGAAGGAAGGGGGCAATATTTTTCACGGCGGCAAGTAACACCAGCCGCACGAATTTTGCCCCCGCAGGATCAGTTCAAATCGTAGCCTTCAATCACCAGGCCGATTTTCACCATATAGTGAACGCCTTCTGATTCCATACGCACCATGCGGTAGACTTGACGAGAAGTGGGCAGGCGGAGGTTGAATGTCCGGCCTTCAAACCCGTCGGGGTATAGCGAACGAAGGCGATTGCGCAGCGAGGGGTTGAGCTTCGTATAGCTCACGATTTTGTGTTGAGACATAGCAAGATGGTTTAGAATCGTTGCTCCTGTACTTGACCTGCGTCGAAAAGGTTTCAATTGGTCTATTTTCGCGAAGACCAATTCAACCCCTGACGTGCACTCCATCGTTCAACGCATTTTATCAGAAACGCCTAAAAATCAGAGCTTTCAATGGCTGGGTGATTTTGTGCGTTCCATCGATATAGATGCACTGACTTGGGCGGGGGATGTTCCAGCGCTCGACAGCGAGGGCAATTACACACGCAACATTTTGTGTATGGAGCCCTTCGAGTGCGTGCTGATTCATTGGCCTCCAGGGGCACAGAGCGCCATCCATCATCACCGGGGCTTTTGGGGCTACGTTTTGTGCCTCGAGGGCGAGGTGGAAAATGTGGAGTACGGTTATTCTCCCGGCGGGGCTAGGAACGGCAAAGACGGTCGGGCGGTCCTCACCGAGTTGCAGTCTTGCCGAGCAGGACGAGGCGGTATCCTGAACGAGCCCGATGGTGTGATTCACAAGATTGTCAATGCCAGTTCTTCAAAGCCGCTGTTGACCTTGCACTTTTACTCCCCGGCCTTGGTCAATCTGGACACGATGGTGCTTTTTGACGAGCAAAAGCTCTTGCTGGCTGAGTTGAACGAAAAGGCTCAAACGGCTTCATTTAATCAAGCGTCTTCGTGCTTTCGCCGGTTCGAAACAGACGCTTTTGATTTTGTGCCGCTTCAGGCTCAATTTGGCTTTAAAACGCATCGCTTTTACCCGCTATTCCCCAAGCCACAAGCGGCTGAAATACGTGAGCTGGTTGCCACCTATTACTGTGAGCAGGCCGAAGTGTACGACGCAAAAGACGCCGAGAGCGCCTTGCGGGTTCAGTACACCGAGGGTGTGAATCGCTTGATTGCTGGGCGTATTGCCAAGGTTCGGCCGGACAAGGTGCTCGATATCGCCTGTGGAACGGGGCGGCGCGCCTTAGCAGTGCGGGAGCTAACGGGGCTCTCTTATTCAATTGACGGCATCGATATTTCAGTGAGCATGGTGGAGCAGGCGCGTGATAGAGGCGTTGAAGCGCGCATTGGTAGTTGGGGCGATTGCTCGGTTGATCGTGGCGATTATGATGCCATCACCTTGATGTATGCGTTTGGGCATTTTTCTTCTCGAGCTGAGCGCAAGCAGGCTCTTTCGCAGGCCTTTATGTGTTTGAAAGCCGGTGGGTTGTTCATCTTTGACGCGTTCAATGTGGAGGATCCTGATGAATGGGGGCCGGCTGCTTCTCAGATGTACGACACCCTGGATTTGGGCGATCACGGCTACGAGCGGGGCGATGTGTTCTACAGGAAGCACGCGGGCGACGGTGTAGCTTTCCTGCATTATTGTGAGGCTTCTGAATTGAATGCGCTTTTGACTGAAGTCGGGTTCATTCTCGAGTCTGTGCAGCACATTGGCTATGGAAAAAACACGGGTGAAGTGGTGGAAGATGGAGGCAAGTTGCTTCTGTTTGCTCGCCGGCCCGACTGAATACTAAACGCCATGTCTGAGGCGAATAAAAAATACTCCGAACGCCGAGATTTCACCCGTGGAACATTGTCTGTGGATGATATTCATGCTTGTGGAGGCAGCCCCTGGGCATTCTTTTCTGCCTGGATGGATCAGGCCCAGTTGGCCGGCCTCGAAGATTACAACGCCACGGTTCTCAGCAGCTTGTCTCTTGACGGCTGGCCCGATGGCCGCGTGGTGTTAGTGCGATCAATAGACTCATCTCAAGGGGCTGATGGGCAGGAGTATAAGACGCTCTCCTTGTTTACAAACTTCAACAGTGAAAAGGGCCGTCAACTCGCTGCGGATTCCCGCTGTTCATTGACTTTTTACTGGAAGGAGCTCGAGCGGCAAGTGCGCATGCTCGGGCGTGCAGTTCCGCTGTCAGATGCGGAATGCGATGCGTATTTTGCTTCACGCCCACGCGAAAGCCAACTCGGTGCCTGGGCTTCACATCAAAGCGAGGTTATAGACGCTCGAGCAACTTTGGACAAGCGCATGGAAGAGGCGGTCCGTCGTTTTGAGGGCATAACGGTCGAGCGACCCCCGCATTGGGGCGGTTATGCCTTTGCCCCGCAGGTGTTTGAATTTTGGCAAGGCCGGGCCAATCGATTGCACGACCGCATTCGATGCACCAAGGAGAGCGGCGAATGGTCGCTTGACCGATTGAGCCCTTGACGCGTAGTGATTGTCAAGAAGGAGCGTATCAGTCGATGGCCAACAGCAAGCCTTTGAGGTAGCCTCCCTCGGGATGAAATGCGCTGATTGGGTGGTCGCTTGGTTGGCCCAACCGCCTGATGATTCGAACGTTACGGCCCGATTCTATGGAAGCTGCGATGATGGTGTCCTCGAAAAGGCCGGCATCCACGACTTGAGAACACGAAAAGGTGAACAGCAGGGACCCTGCTGGCATGCGTTTGATCGTTTCGAGATTCAGCCGCTTGTAGCCTTGCACGGCTCGATGTCGAGCAGATCGGCTCTTTGCGTAGGCTGGCGGGTCAAGGATGACCAGTGATGGAAGTTCAGACTGGAGCTTGACATAATCGAGCACATCACCGCACACGGTTTGATGCCCTTCGCTGAAGCCGTTCAGTGCGGCATTGTCTTCGCTGATCTTTAAGGCCGATGCGCTGGCGTCCAGGCTCACCACCGAGCGAGCTCCGCCGGCAAGCGCAGACATAGAGAATCCACCCGTATAACAAAAAGCGTTGAGTACGTCGTGGCCCTGGGCAAACTCGCGCACCAAACTGCGGTTGTCGCGTTGATCCAGATAAAACCCCGTCTTCTGCCCCCGCAACACGTCAACCCGGTACTTCAGTCCGCGCTCAATCACGACGATGTCGTCCTTCTCGCCCGGGGGTTCAAGCCAGCCTTCGGCCTTGCTCGGGTCAACTTTGTCCGCGTGACTCTTCAGCAGCTTCCCACTCCTTGCGGCGATGCCCTTGATTTCGTCGCCTAGAGCCGATTTTAATCCAGCAATAATCTCGTCCAAAGCGAAGTGCATACCCAGCGTGTGGGTTTGAATCACGGCGATGCCGGCATACCAGTCTATGATTAATCCGCTCAAACCGTCGCCCTCACCGTGGACCAGGCGGCAACAATTCGTGTCGCCGTCCATCAGCCCCCATTGCTTGCGCCAAGCCACGGCGTTGCCCAGTTTGTCCGCCCACCAAGCACTTTTGGGTGGAGCTTCCGATCCTTCTGTTCGGTCGAGTAGGCGCACTGCGATAGAACTTTCGCCCCAATGCCCCCAGCCCAAAGGGCGTTGATCGGCTCCGCTGACACGCACCCATTGGCCTTCACTTGGGGCATGGTCCACAACAATCAAGCGCTCAATGGCCCCTGAAAAAATCCAAGGGTGCCCTCGCTCGATGCTCGCCGTACGTCCTTTTTTTAAGACGACTTCACAATGCTCTTCCATGGCGCGAAGGTAGTTCGCACTTCAGCGGGAGGCGCAAGAGATTATCGAGGAGAGATCTTGATTTGATCCCAAACGAGGCGGCCGTCGTCGCGGAGCTGTCGCAGCAACTCTCTAACCTCTTCGTGATGCCGTTCGGCGAAGTGCTTTCCAAGCTCGTCTCCAGGGATTCCGTCGCCGATGGCCTTGAGTACGCTTTCGACGTTGGGCGAGGGAGGCGGCGCGCAAACGTCGCAAATACCACAGGGGGTGAGCTCCTCATCAGGGGAGAAGTACTGCTCGAGGGCCACTGCGCGACAGGCCTGTTCGCGCAAGCTGTCCAGACTGCCGGGGCGAGCCCAGTGGGCCATGGCCTGGAGTTGGGCTTGGGCATTGGCGTAGCGGTCGGAAAACATGGCGGCGGGGAGCTGTATGTTTTCAGCCGCCGAACGGGCGGTGGGGAAGGCCACGTGGATGCGATGATGAGGCGGGTAGTACTCGATGAACTGAATGTCGGCTAGATGCTGGAGCCGGGTGAGGATCAGGGGCTCGGACTCGTGGAGTTGGCGAGCGAGGCCTTCAACGTTCAGCTCGCAAGCGCCAGTGTGGTGTCCGTAGCGACGCAGCAAGGTGTCCAGAAGCGCGGCATCGGGCCGTTGAGTGCCCGCCTTTTCTCGGACCAAGTCCAGGTCGGCCTTCCAAGTGAAAGCGTGGTGCTTGGGAGCATCGGCCGTGGTGAGGTGGTCGGTTCGTTGGAGCAGGTCGATGGACTTTCGGACGCGGGGCAAGCTGATATCAAGGTGGTCTGCCGTTTGGCGCAAATCCACGCTGCGACCTTCGTCAATACTGCCGACCGGCACGGCCAGCAGATTCGCTATGTGTTGGAAAACTGCGCGGACGTGCTCGAGTGTGGGCTGGCCGGCGATGAGTACGTCTTGAGCGCGATCGATGGCTTGCGGGTCGAGCAGCAGGTCGGCCGTGGCCGGCAAGCCATCGCGGCCTGCTCGCCCGGCTTCTTGGATGTAGGCCTCGGGGCTCGGCGGCAAGTGGGCGTGGGCAATGTGCCGCACGTCGGGCTTGTCGATGCCCATCCCAAAGGCGCTGGTGCACGCGAGCACCTGGATTTCCCCTGCGAGCCATTGGCGTTGGGCGCGCTCACGCTCTTTGTGAGGCATGCCCGCGTGGTAGTGGGCGGCTTTGCAACCGGCCGATCGCAAAAGGGCGGCCCGCTGCTCGGCCTCCACCCGCGTGCGCACGTATAACAAAGCTGTTCCCGAGAGTTGCTGCGCCCAGCGGTGCAATGCCGTCGCCGCATCGACAACCTGTTCAACGCGAAAGGCCAAGTTCGCACGGCGCAATGGGGCGCGCAGCAATACGGGCTCGCGCAAGGCCAGTAATTCGACCACATCAGTGGCAACACGTTCTGTGGCGGTGGCCGTTAGGGCAATCCACGCCGCGTCGGGGTGCACCTGTCGCAACTCGGCGATTTTTAAGTAATCCGCCCGGAAATCGTGCCCCCAACCGCTGACACAATGCGCCTCGTCAACAGCGATGGTTCGAACATCCATTTCGCGAAGGCGAGCCGTAAAAAGAGGATTGTCGAGCCGCTCGGGGGCGACGAACAAAAACCCAGGGGGGCCGAAGCGGAAATTGTCAAGAATCCGCTGAGCGCCTCCCCGGGGCAAGGCCCCTGCAAGCGCAGCGGCGTGCAAGCCCCGTTTTTTTAGCCCTTGAACTTGATCGTGCATAAGCGCCACAAGCGGCGACACCACCAGGCAAACGCCGCCTCGCAGCAGCCCCGGAACTTGGTAACATATCGACTTGCCCCCGCCGGTGGGGAGGATGGCCAATACGTCGCGTCCTGCAGCAGCAGCTTCTACAACGGGCTCTTGGTCCGCACGAAAGCTGGCATAACCCCAGTGCTTCTCGAGCAAGGCAAGCGTTTTGACGCGGTTGGGATTGGCTGAATCAGACACGGTGGAAAGGGAAGGAGTGCATTAGATTTGCTGAACGCAAGTTGCGAAACAAAGGAAAGATGGCAAATATGTTAGTTGCAGGAAATTGGAAGTGCAATAAGCTTTGGAATGAAGCGGAATTGTTTGTGGACGAATTGAGCCAGATTCTCGCGCAAGGGGACGGGCAGGGGCAATTTTGTGAGGTGATGGTCGCGCCACCTTCGCCTTATTTGGCCGCCTTTGCCCAACAGTTCGATGGGCCTTTCTTTGTGGGGGCACAGCATTGCAGCCACCAGAGCATGGGCGCTCACACCGGTGATTTCACCGCGGAAATGCTGGCAAGTTGCGGAGTGGACTTCGTGATTTTGGGCCACAGCGAGCGCCGTGCAGATCACAGCGAGACCGACGAAATGGTTGCAGCACAAATTCGAGCGGCTCTAGACGCCGGTTTGCGGACCATTCTGTGCTGCGGCGAGTCGCTTGAACTGCGCAAGTTGGACGAGCATTTTGATTGGGTGAAACGCCAAATCACAGCGGCCACTACGGGCTTGACTCCGGACGAGATGGCCCATGTTGACGTAGCCTATGAGCCCATTTGGGCCATTGGCACGGGTGTGACAGCATCCAGCGCGCAGGCCCAGGAAATGCACGCCTTCATTCGCGCTGTTCTAGCTGAATTGCACGGCGACTCGGTCGCCTCAGACACGCGCATTTTGTACGGTGGCTCGTGCAAGCCATCCAATGCAGCCGAGCTTTTTGCTTGCCAAGATGTGGACGGCGGCCTGATCGGCGGAGCGGCCCTCGACCCGGAGTCGTTTGCTGCCATCGTTGCGGCTGCGCGCGGCGTCTTGAGCCCGTCATGAGCACGTCCGGCCCATCCACTCCTGATTCGAAGTGGCTCCACCTCGAGTTGAAGTGCGAGCCTGCTGAACCTGGGCACGACATCGCAACGGCCCTGCTCAGCGAGGCCGGCTTCAGCATGTTCGAGCACAAGGCCGACGCCTTGCACGCTTACGGCACGCGGGAAGAGATCGATTTAGCGGCGGCGCAATCCGCCGGCAAGCGGCTCACGCTGCTGGGAAAAAAAGTCTGGAATTGGCATGAAGTTGAGGACAAGAACTGGAATGCCGAGTGGGAGCGGGGCTATGATCCCGTGGTGGTGAGCTCGACTCTTCGCGTGCGTGCAACGTTTCACCAACCCGATCCGAACTACACCCAAGAAATCATCATTCAACCGCAAATGGCCTTCGGCACAGGCCACCATGAAACCACACGTGGGGTGCTCTCGATGATGGAAGCCATGGATTGGCAGGGGTTGAACGTTCTGGATATGGGCTGCGGCTCGGGGGTGCTAGCTATATATGCCAAGTTGCGAGGAGCGAGTGAGGTGTGGGCCGTTGATATTGACGATTGGTGCACCCGCAACACCCAGGAGAACGTCGTTCTCAACGCGTGCGGCCCGGTCCGCGTCAAGCTCGGAGGATCAGAGGTGCTCGAAACTTCAGCGGTGCAGATGTTTGACGTGCTGCTGGCCAATATCAATCGGAACATCCTCACGCGTGATGTGGCCGCCTACTGCAAGGTGTTGCGCCCCGGTGCTGTGGCCCTGTTTAGCGGCTTCTTTCCCGCAGATGTGCCTGTGCTCGAGCAGGCTTTCGCCGCTGAAGGCCTGCAAATTGTATCCTCTACCTCAGAGGGAGATTGGTGCATTTTGAAGGCCAAGCGGGCTTGATCAGCCCTCGAAGCAGATGCTGAAGATGAAGGCCCGCGTGCGCAACTGTTCTATGGCTGAGGAGTAAATCGAGTCGTCCTGAATCAGCACATTGTTGAAGCCAAAGGCTGTTTTCATCTCGATTGAGAACTTGAAAAATGGCAGAAAAAAATCTGCGCCAGCGCCCACATCCAAAGAAGAGTCGTTGGGCTTCAGCTTGATGATGAAGTCCTTATCAAAGGCTTGGTTGACGCCGCTTTGCGACTGCATATCGCGGCCAAATTTCGCGCCGATCAAGGCGTACGGTGCGAAGTTGCCCATGCGTCGGGTGCGCAATTTGAGCATCAGCGGAAATTCGATATAAACGGATTCTGTGCGCTTGTCCTCTGTTTCAATTGTTCCGTCTTCAGCGCGAAACCGGTAGAGCAGTCCCCGGTCTTGGAATGAAAGCCCTGGTAGAAATCGAAGGCGCACCATTGGCGACAAGTCCAGCGATGCGAGCAACGCCAAGTTGAAGCCCTGCAACGGCTTGTTCTCAATGCTCAATAAAGAGTCCTCAAAAGAGAAGTCAGGAGTGAAGTCGATGTTGAAGCTGCTCGTATTGCCCGAAAGCAAGAAGCCGAAATGGTACTTGCGGTGGTCAAACGAAGCAAGATTCTTCGGCACGGTCTGCGCTACGAGCGATTCCGCAGCAGTCAACAGCCCCAGTGTGAACGCCAGGGTGGCAAGGCGAATAGGCCTGATCATAAGACAAAAGTCTGACACCAAATCATGAACGCAACCAACCCGTCAAGATTGTCGTGAACAAGGCTGTCAACAATCCTGCAAACAGCAGTCCGGTCAGGTGCAGACTCATTTGGGTGAACGGAGAGAACATCGTGGAGACCTGTTCAAGGGCCCTCTCCTGGGTTTCCTCACGCTTCAAATACTCGCGCATCCCGGGGTCCTCGGCCTGCCACAGGGCGAAGGATTCATCCGTGCCCAATTGCTCGGTGATGGCCTGCTCGGCTTCCAAGCGCTGAAGAATGGTGTGCTCTGCAGCAATTTGAAAGTAAAAGAGCC
This sequence comes from Flavobacteriales bacterium, assembly GCA_029242765.1. GTDB lineage: Bacteria > Bacteroidota > Bacteroidia > Flavobacteriales_D > Sanyastnellaceae > UBA8752. The sequence goes on from JAQWTJ010000065.1 coordinate 25,207, forward strand.
CTGATAAGCCCGCAGCCACAACGGCGTACAGCATCACGGGCCGCAGCACGCTTTTTACGCGCGTTACAAATCCGAGTTCCGCTGGGGCCTTGAGACCTGCGATTGAAGCGAGGATGATCAAGATCAGTAGATTGGCCATCACGCCAAACGTGATTACTGACGGAAAATCCACATAGGCCAGCAGGATAAGCTTGAAGGCCATCCACGCCGAACCGGCCAGGGCAATTTGTTTGAGCATCAGCCTCCGCCTCAGTCGTTCATACTGATGAGGAACTCCTCATTTGACTTGGTCTTTTCGATCTGCATCTTCATAAACTCCATGGCTTCAACAGGGTTCATATCGGCGAGGTGGCGGCGCAATAGGTGGATGCGAGAGAGCATCTCCTTATGGACGAGCAAGTCGTCGCGCCGCGTGCCTGAAGACAGGATGTCGATCGCAGGGAAAATCCGGCGATTGGATATGCGGCGGTCCAGCTGCAATTCCATATTGCCCGTGCCCTTGAACTCTTCAAAAATCACCTCGTCCATTTTCGACCCCGTTTCGGTCAAAGCGGTGGCAATGATGGTGAGTGACCCACCGTTCTCAATATTACGAGCCGCGCCAAAGAAACGCTTGGGCTTTTGCAATGCGGAGGCCTCCACACCGCCTGAGAGGACTTTTCCTGAAGAGGGAGAGGTGGTGTTGTAAGCCCGAGCCAATCGCGTGATGGAGTCGAGCAAAATGCACACATCGTGGCCGCACTCGACCATACGCTTGGCCTTTTCAAGCACAATTTCTGCGATTTTAACGTGGCGATCTGCGGGCTCGTCAAATGTCGAAGCAATCACCTCGGCTTTCACACTGCGACGCATATCCGTCACTTCCTCTGGCCGCTCGTCAATAAGCAGGATGATGAGGTATGTTTCCGGGTGGTTATCCGCAATCGAATTGGCCACATCCTTGAGAAGGGTGGTCTTGCCCGTCTTGGGCTGGGAAACGATCATACCGCGTTGGCCTTTGCCAATGGGTGAGAACAAGTCCATGATTCGCGTAGAAATCGAACTCTTCTCCGAGCTCAATTTGAATGCTTCGTCAGGGAACAAGGCCGTCAAGTACTTGAATGGAACGCGGTCGCGCACATAGGACGGGTCGCGTCCGTTGATCTTCACGGGGTCGATCATCGGGAAATACTTGTCGCCAATGCGCGGTGGGCGGATGCTACACACAACGTTGTCGCCGGCCATCAGTCCGTGGGCCTTGATCTGGCGGTTCGATACGTAGACATCATCCGGGCTGTTCAAGTAATTGAAGTCGGCCGACCTCAAAAACCCGAAGCCCTCAGGCATAATCTCCAGTACGCCTTCGCCTTGGGCGATTCCGTCGAAGTTGAAGCCGTGCTCTTCGGGCTCGCCCAAGCGGTCCCGGTCGCTGCTCTTGCGGCCGCGTCCGCGGTCGTTGCGGTC
>JAQWTJ010000066.1 GCA_029242765.1 Flavobacteriales bacterium
TCGACGGGGTGGACTTCGCCGCAGATACAGCAGGCTACCCCTGCCTTTGGATGGGTTGGGGGGTGCGAAGCGTACTGCGCCTGCCACCGCGCCCCGACGTGCCGTCGATGGTGACACTCGCCGCACCAAAAAAGGGCGCTCGGTTGGGCAGCGGGGTGAGCGCGTTGAGGGCCGGCCGCGGGTTGAACCGCTTGACATTGCCCGTCTGCGGGTTCTTCTCGATCAATGCGGATTTTGACGCGCGATACTTGATTGCGCCCCTGCCAGCCGCCCAAGAGCTGACCGACCGCAACGGGCGGGTGAGCCGCATCGAGTGGATGGCCGCCCCAGGGGCGAGCGAGTCGACCTTGCGCCAAGCCGTGGGCGGCCTTTTGCCGGAAAACCTGCATTTGCGCTCACGTCGAGAGAAAAACGCGCTCATCCATGCCACGCATCGAGCTGAGAAATGGATCACCTTCGCCATCCTGGCCTTCATCGTTGTGGTCGCAGGGTTCAACATCTTGGCTTCACTCACCTTGCTGTTGATTGAAAAGAAGCGCGACATTGAAACGCTGTGGGCCCTTGGAATGACACCGCTGGACATCCGCAAGATTTTCAGTTGGCAAGGCGCAATGATCAATGCCGTGGGCGCGGGAATTGGACTCTTGCTCGGTGTTGGGCTGGTGCTGCTCCAAGCCCGTTATGGGATGGTCCGATTTGAAGGGGCCATGGTGCCCGCCTATCCAGTCGAACTTCGCGCGATGGATGTGGTGCTGGTCGCCGGCCTAGTCATGAGCGTGGGCATCGGCTTTTCAATCGGAATGGTGCAGTACTTGGTGCGCCGCTTCGAGCTCGGCGGCACCGCTTGAAAATACACATTCGGCTGAATCAAGGGGCCATTGCTTACTCCGGAGCAAAGTCGGCGTAGGCCAAGGCGACCCCCTCGAGCAGAGCGTAGATGACAGCTGGATCATCCTGGGTGACCATGTCGAGCCGACGTTGCTTGAAGTCAGGAAATCCGCGAAAGTAGTTGGCGTAATGGCGGCGCATCTCGACAACGCCAAGCCGGTCGCCCTTCCACTGAATACTGGACTCTAGATGCCGGCGGGCCGCCTCGACGCGCTGCTTGGTTGAGGGGCGCTGCAAATGCTCACCTGTGGCCATAAAATGCTTGATCTCATTGAAAATCCAGGGATTACCGATGCTCGCCCGACCAATCATGATGCCGTCCACTCCAAAACGCTGCCTGTAGTCGAGCGCCTTCTCCGGCGTGTTGATGTCGCCGTTTCCGAAGACTGGAATGCGCATCCGCGGATTGTTTTTCACTTCTGAAATCAAAGACCAATCCGCCTCGCCTTTGTACATCTGAGCGCGGGTGCGTCCGTGAATCGAAATGGCCGCAATCCCAACGTCTTGGAGGCGCTCAGCCACCTCGACGATGCGCTTACTGGACTCGTCCCAACCCAAGCGCGTTTTGACGGTGACGGGCAGCGCCGGTCCAACCTGGCGAACGATCTCGTTGGTCATGGCAACCATCTTCGGAATGTCCAGTAAAATACCGGCCCCCGCACCCTTGCACGCCACCTTCTTCACGGGACAACCGTAATTGATGTCGATCAGATCCGGCTCGGAAGCCGCCGTGATCTCGGCCGCCCGCCGCATCGACTCGATTTCAGAACCAAAAATCTGGATCCCCACCGGCCGCTCCTCGCCATAAATATCCAACTTCATCCGGCTCTTCACCGCATCGCGAATCAGACCCTCCGAGCTGATAAATTCAGTGTACATCAGGTCCGCGCCGTGCTGCTTGCACAGCGCACGAAACGGCGGGTCGCTGACGTCCTCCATCGGCGCCAGCAAAAGCGGAAACTCGCCCAATTCTATGTCTGCAATCTTCACCACCTTCGCAAAAATACGCTCCCGCATGCACAGCTTCTCCAGACTCCTCATTTTTATCGGTTTGCTCCTGTCTTTCTCCGCGCTAGCCGGGCTATGTGGTGTGTGGCTTGCAGAATTTATGGTCGGTGAAGCATTCACCATCGCCCCCGGTGTCCCCGTGCCTTCCACCCGTCCAGGTTGGATTTACACCAATATCACGATGGCCGTCAGCCAAATCGGCGGCTTCGGCGGCGCCGTCTGGACCTATGTGCGCTTCTTCGGCAAGACCAGTAGCACACACTCCGCTCGCACCGACCTGCAACTGCGCCTGCCCTCCCAGGCCGACGTCAGCCCGTCAATCCGCGCCGCTGCGCCTTGGCTTCTCACCATCTTAGCCACCCTCTCATTCGCACCCCTGCTGGTGCTCTCCTTCGATTTGAACGCCCTACTCATCCCTGAAGGCAGCGCTCTCGCTCAGTTCGCCCGGCCGCTCGAAGATTTCCTCGAGCAGCTTACGGTCTTCATGCTCAATGTCGACACACCATTGGACCGAATTGCCGTGGTGCTGCTTATGGCCGGGCTCCCCGCCCTGTTCGAGGAACTCGCTTTTCGGGGCGTTCTCCAACCGCTGATAATCCGCTTGTCAGGCCGGCCGTGGATCGGTATCCTGGCCACCGCCCTGCTATTCAGCTTCATTCACTTCCAGTTCTACGGCTTCTTCCCACGGGTTCTCCTCGGCCTGCTCTTCGGTTGGATTGTTTACCGCACGGGAAGCCTCTGGCCCGCCGTCTTGGCCCACTTCACGAACAACACCGCCGCCGTTCTGGGCAGCTGGGCTACAGGGTCCATTGAAGGCAGCGACGTCGACCCCTTCTCCCCGCTAGGCCTTGCCCTCGCAGCGGTCTTCACAGCCTCCATCATCGCCTTGCACCGCCTCTACAGCAGGCCAACCGATTCCCAAATCACCCCACATTAGCGAAAAGACCTTCATGCTTACCCTATGAAGCAACAATCGAATTTTTATTGACCAAGCATCTACACCGAAGCACAGAAAGACCCGCACAGCGAATGCTCAGACCGAAAAGTGGGCGGCTGCTCGGGTAAGATCGACAGCTGTGGTGACCTTGAAGTTCGCAGGATCACCTGGGGCCAGGTGAAGGCGCTGGGACGAAGGGCTGTGGGCCTCAAAGAGGGAGGCGTCGTCTGTGAAGTCCGTAGTGGCCGCGGCGTAGGCGGCGAGCAGGGCCGGAAGGTGGAAGCACTGCGGGGTTTGGACGGAGCGAATGGGGGCGCGGTCAACGGGACGACTCTGCGACCCGTCGGAGTTGAGCTCTCGGATGCTGTCCGTGATGGGGACGACCGGGATTGCAGACCCGTGGGTGCGAGCGGCGGTAAGAAGCGCCGTGATGTGGGCCGGGGCAATCAGGGGGCGGGCCGCATCGTGAATGGCGACAACACGTTGATCGGTGAGCTCTGCTTTTGAAGCATTGAGGGCTTGGAGGCCGGCAAAGACGGAGGCCGTGCGGGTGGTGCCGCCGGGGACAACGTGCAAGGTGTGACCCGCGGGATCAAAAGAGGAGGGCGTGGCCGCGGCATCGCGGACGGCCAGCTCAGTGGCCCACAAGGCGTGCCAATGCGTGAGCCAATCGGGGTGTACCACCACGGCAACTTGCAGCGTAGAGCACGCCGAAAGGAACGCGTCAAGTGCCCTAAGAATAATGGGTCGGCCAGCCAACGGCAAGAACTGCTTTGGCGTTGCTGTCCCAAGGCGAGAGCCGATACCTCCCGCAACGAGAATCAATTGGTCCATCAAATGGCCTTGCGAATCTGAATTACTTGGCTGCTGCAAAGCGTGCGGCGACTTCAGACCAATTGATCACCTTGAAAAAGGCTGAAATATAGTCGGGTCGGCGGTTCTGGTAATTCAAGTAGTAGGCGTGCTCCCAGACGTCAAGGCCCAAGATGGGGGTTCCACCGCATCCGCCGGGCATCAGCGGGTTGTCTTGGTTTGGTGAGGAGCACACCTGCAGGGCCCCGTCTTTGACGCAGAGCCAAGCCCAACCCGAACCGAAGCGCGTGGCGGCGGCTTTCGCAAATTCATCTTTAAACCCGTCAAAGGACCCGAATGCTGCATCGAGGGCTGACGCCAATTCCCCTTCGGGCATTCCGCCGCCGTTGGGTGACATGACACTCCAAAATAAGCTGTGATTGTAATATCCGCCCCCGTTGTTTCGAACGGGGCTGTTGTCGCTGTGTTCAGCACATAGCTCTTCGATGCTGAGGCCCTCGAGAGCGGTGCCGGAAACGGCGGCGTTCAGTTTTGCTGTGTAGCCGGCGTGGTGCTTGCCGTGGTGAATTTCCATGGTGCGGGCATCGATGTGGGGCTCGAGCGCATCGAACGCGTAGGGGAGAGCGGGTAGTTCAAATGACATGGGGCTAAGTTAGTTCTCAAGTTGATAAAGGGCGTGCTGAATGCTAGGGTCGTAAGCCGCTGAGAAGCGGTGGCCCGCGCTCTCGCCCCACAGTTGTCTCGCGATACGCTGTGCAAGGAATTGACCTGCACGATATTTGAATTCAATAAGTTCATCGCTTGTCAATTCCCCCACCAAATCTGGGCGCTGCAATTTCACGCTGTCCACCATCAACTCCAGTCCGAGTTCAGCCCCTTCCCAAGCGTTGAGCCAAGCCTCGACGCCCCCCATCGCGCGCCACTCAACGCGGTTCGCATCCACCAAGTCGTAGGAGGCTCGGCCAGGCCAACCCGACCACAACAGCCCCACGACAGCCTGCTCCACGGCGCCACTGTCTCGCTCCACCTCAACATCCGGAGCGATGCCACCGCCCCCGTAAACCTTTCGCCCCGAGGCCGTCTTAAATTGGCTCGAATCCGCGCTAGACTCAGCAACCTCACCAGCCTCACCGTGTTCAGCATAACGCCCATCTTCGCCGTACGGCTTCTGGATCAATCGACCGCTCGGCGTGTAGTAACGCGCCACAGTGAGTCGCACTGCGCCCTGGCCCACGGCGTATTGCTCTTGAACCAAGCCTTTCCCAAAGGTGCGGCGGCCCACGATAGTAGCACGGTCTTGGTCCTGCATCGCTCCAGCAAAAATCTCGCTGGCCGACGCACTGCCGCCGTCCACCACCACCGCCACAGGGACACCAACCAATGGGCCCTTGAATTCAGCAACAAAATTTTTCCGAGGTCGAGCTTTGCCTTCCGTGTACAGTACGAGTTCATCGCGGTCGAAAAACATCTCGACCATGGGAATCACCTCTTCGAGGTAACCGCCTGAATTGGCCTG